>NZ_JAAHBU010000541.1 GCF_010671725.1 Pseudomonas brassicae
GGTCGTAGTCCACCCCCTCGACCGCATCCTTGTGCACCAGCCACTTGGTGGTCACCTTGCTCTCCTGGGCACTGATCGGCCACACGGTGAACACGATGATGTGATCGCCCATGCAGTGGTTCCACGAGTGCGGCAGGTGCAGGATGCGCATCGAGCCCAGGTCGGGGTTCTTGATCCGCCCCATCAGCTTCTGGCAGCCCTGCTTGCCGTCCAGGGTCATCGATACCGTGCCCTTGAGCAGCGGCATGCGCACGATGCGGTTGCGCAGGCCGAAACTGGCGTGCGCGTAGGGGATCTTCTCCGCGTCCCACGCCGCCGCACTGGCCGCCACATGGTCCTTGAACGCCTGGTCGGCGCGCGGGTCGGTCACGTCATCCCATTCGAGCAGGGTCTTGAGCAATTCCGGGTGCGAGGCATTGCAGTGGTAGCACTCGCGGTTGTTCTCCAGCACCAGCTTCCAGTTGGCCTTTTCGAGCAAGGTGGTCTGCACCGCCACCTTGGTGTTCTCCATGTCGTAGGGCTCCATGTAATGGGCCAGGGTGGCGAGAAAGTCATCGATGGCCGGCGGGTTCTCGGCCAGGCTGATGAAGATGTAGCCGCCGGCGGTCTTCACGTGCACCGGCTTGAGGCCGTACTGCTTCATGTCGAAGTCGGCGCCCATCTCG
>NZ_JAAHBU010000543.1 GCF_010671725.1 Pseudomonas brassicae
TGTACTGTGATCGGAAGACTTCAAGTGAAACATTTCGGCGTGAAGTGATAAGAACAAAGTTCGGTGTTCCAACGGCCGTCGAGCTAACCGCCCTAGGTGCGATCGACCAGTGGCACGCGGAAGGTAAATCGCTAGATCTTGGTTTTCAACGAATGGCCCAGAGTCTTCGAGCGTACCCCGTTATCCATGAAAGCATGGTTAGTTATCCCACAAAGTCTCATGTTTTTTCAGGTGGAGTACTCACTCCCTTTCACGCGCTTGCGCACTCCATAAGTGGCAAGGGAGAGCCGGTAATTTTCCCAGTTGGGAGTATTGGGCTCAATGTTAAACTCCCAAGTGTCAGGCCCTTTATGGATGCTGTAAACGCTAAAGGCAAAGGTGTGCATAAGATTGATGTGAAGTTTACGCACGATGTGCGCAAGGACAGTCTGCAAAGCGGCTGGGCGCTAGGCAATATAACTTTGCGCGTAGTGGGTAATGTTAAAGTCGCTGAGGATGGGGCGTGGATATTCGATGGCGAGTTGAGGGCCTATGATGATCTCTATGACGCCAATGCATCAACACATCGAGACTGGATAGGTGAGTCGGCGACCTCTTTTCTTCGCAGCGTAATGCAGACGCCATACACGATAAAGATGCCAGGAGTCATTTCGGTGAAAGCAGGGGGGCAGTAGCAACTTTGAGTTATCAGGGATAAATTGTTGTGGAGGTTATATGGCTATGGTACTTGGATTCTTATCCGTTCGTTTTCTACCCCTCGCCTTGAGCGTCATGGGATGGCTGCTGCTCGCGTTCGCGGCGCAGGGTGTCAGTGAAAACGCGATTGATTCAAGCGATACCCGCGGGCTGCCGCCACTTGTTATCTATGTGGTAGGGCTGTGCGTGCTGGGCGGCGTGTCCATCGTGTGCGTTTCGCTTTACGCTCTTTTGCACCGGTGGGTGGCAGCGGTCAGGGGCGTTCCCTGCAATGTAATGTTGTATGCGCTTCTGAATATCCCATTGCTGCTTGCGGGCCTTGGGGGCGGGCTGGCTGCCTGGGCATATGCGGCTGATTCAGTGTTGGGCCTGATGTCTGCCAGCGCTTATGGGCTATCGTTGATTTCAATGCTTTGCGCAGGCCGTTGCTGGATGCGAACAGATAGGCATGGAGCAGGCTAGCCAGCCAGGCCGCTGCGTGCTCAAGGCACGGCAGCCGCTGTCTCAGTCAGCCACCGGACGGTTCTGGCTGCGTTCGGACTTGTAGCGGATGGCCACGGCGGGCGCGGGCTTGGCGCTGCCGGTTTCCAGCCATTGGCGCATGCGGCTGGCATCGGCAAAGTGGGTGTACTTGCCAAACGCATCCAGAATCACCATCGCCACCGGACGATTGTCCATCCGGGTCAGCAGTACCAG
>NZ_JAAHBU010000544.1 GCF_010671725.1 Pseudomonas brassicae
CCCCGCCTAGGCGGGGTTTGTCATGTTTACCACATCAGGTCATCCGGGATGACGTAGGCGGCGTACGGGTCATCCGCATCCGGCGCTTCGACCTGGGTATTGAGCAGCACGATGCGCTGCGGGTCGCGCTCCTGGATCTTCAGCGCCGCCTCACGCGGGATCACCTCGTAGCCACCGCCATGCTGCACGATCGCCAGCGAACCGCTGCTGAGCTTGCTGCGCATCAGCGCATTGACCGACAGGCGCTTGACCTTCTTGTCGTCGACGAAGTTGTAGTAGTCCTCGGTGGTCAGCTTGGGCAGGCGCGACACTTCGATCAACTGCTTGACCTGGGCGGCGCGGGCCTTCTGCTCGGCCTTCTCCTGCTGCTGACGGTTGAGCTCCTGGTCACGCTTGGCCTTTTCAGCCATGGCGTCCTTGGCCAGGCGCTGCTGGGTGTCGTCTACCTCAACCTGGCCTTTGTGCTCCAGGCGTTTCTGTTTTTTCTGCTCTTTGCTGACCTGCTTGACCTGCTTCTGGTTGACCAGGCCGGCTTTGAGCAGTTGGTCACGAAGGGAAAGGCTCATCGGTGTTCACTCACTTATGCAACAGCTCAGCCGCAGCTGGGCAGGTTCTTTTCCTGACGTTTGGCTTCGCCCCAGAGCGCGTCCAAGTCTTCGAGGGTGCAATCTTCAATCGGACGCCCCATGTCGCGCAATGCCTGTTCGATAAATCGGAAACGTCGCTCGAACTTGCGATTGGCGCCACGCAGGGCGTTTTCCGGGTCCAGCTTGAGGTGACGGGCCAGGTTGACCGTGGCGAACAGCAGGTCGCCTACCTCGTCGGCCAGCGCCGCCGGGTCGTTGTCGGCCATGGCCTGGAGCACTTCATCGAGCTCCTCGCGCACCTTGTCCAGCACCGGCAGGGCATCGTCCCAGTCAAACCCGACCTGGGCCGCACGTTTTTGCAGTTTGGCCGCACGCGACAGCGCCGGCAAGGCTGCCGGTACATCGTCGAGCAGCGACAGTTGTTCGGGCACGCCCTTTTCGGCGCGTTCCTGGGCCTTGATCTGCTCCCAACGCTGCTTGACCTGCTCTTCGTCGAGCTTGGGCAGGTCTAGCGGTGCATACAGCTCGCCGGTGGGGAAGACGTGGGGGTGACGGCGGATCAGCTTGCGCGTGATGCTGTCGATCACCCCGGCAAACTCGAAGCGCCCTTCCTCGCGGGCCAGCTGGGCGTAGTACACCACCTGGAACAACAGGTCGCCGAGCTCGCCCTGCAGGTGCTCGAAGTCGCTGCGCTCGATGGCGTCAGCCACTTCATAGGCTTCTTCGAGGGTGTGCGGGATGATCGTGGCGTAGGTCTGCTTGAGGTCCCAGGGGCAGCCGTATTGCGGGTCGCGCAGGCGCGCCATGAGGTGGAGCAGGTCGTCTAAGGTGTACATCTTCAAGTCTCTGGATCGACAGTTACGGCCTCTTCGCTGGCAAG
>NZ_JAAHBU010000545.1 GCF_010671725.1 Pseudomonas brassicae
AGCTGGCTTGCCAGCGAATCAGACAACAAAAATCTCGAATTACACCAGGCCCAGCACTTTAAATACGAAAGCGTACTCCAGCGCCACATCCTTGAGCCCCTGGTAGCGCCCGCTCATGCCGCCGTGGCCGGCGCCCAGTTCGGTCTTGAGCAGCAACAGGTTGTCGTCGGTCTTGGTCACCCGCAGCTTGGCCACCCACTTGGCTGCTTCCCAGTACTGCACGCGGCTGTCGTTGTAGCCGGCCACCACCAGCAGGGCAGGGTAAGCCTGTGCCCGCACGTTCTCGTACGGTGCATAGGCCTTGATGCGCGCGTACACCTCCGGCTCCTGCGGGTTGCCCCATTCGTCATATTCGGTGACGGTCAGCGGCAGCTCGGGGTCGAGCATGGTGTTGAGCACATCGACGAACGGCACCTCGGCAATGGCCGCCTTGAACAGCTCGGGGCGCTGTTGAGCACCGCGCCGATCAGCAGCCCGCCGGCGCTGCCGCCGCTGATCGCCAGGTGCTCGGCATCGGTCACGCCGCGGGCAATCAGGTGTTCGGCGCAGGCAATGAAATCGCTGAAGGTGTTGTGCTTGTGTTCCTGCTTGCCGGCGCGGTACCAGGCTTCGCCCAGCTCGCCACCGCCGCGCACGTGCGCAATGGCAAAGGCCACGCCGCGCTCCAGCAGGCTCAGGCGTGCATGCGAGAACCAGGGGTCCAGGCTCTCGCCGTAGGCGCCATAGCCGTACAGGTACAGCGGCACCGGCTTGCCGAGGTCTTCACGGCGTTGCACCAGGCTGATCGGTACCTGCGTGCATCGCCGGCGCTGGCCCACAGACGCTGGCTGACGTAGGCATCGGCATCGAACGGGCCGAGTACCGGGGTTTGCTTGAGCACGCGCTGTTCGCCGTTGCCAGCTCCAACTGGCGCACCTGAGCCGGGCGGTTGAGCGCCTCGTAGCGCAGGCGCACCCGCGGGCTGACGAACTCCAGGCTGTCCTGCACGTAGAGGCTGTAGGCTGCGTCCGGCAACTCGACACGGTAGCTGGGCAGGCCCTGCGGGTGCACTTCGATGATCGGCAGGCCGCCTTCGCGCAGGCTCAGGGTCAGGGCGCTGGCATTGAGGGTCATGCCTTCGAGCATGATGCTGTCGCGATGAGCTACCAGCACCTGCCATTGTTCGCGCGTGGGCAGCGTGTCGGCCGGGCCGTTGAACAGCGCGAAGTTGATGCCGTGCTGGTTGCTGCGGATGAACCAGTGCCACTGGCCGTCGAGCTGGCCGTGGTCGGGGTAGTACTCGTGACCCTCGACCCGTGGTGCCAGGCAGATGAACGCCTGCTCCGGCGTTTGCGCGTCGAGTACCCAGGCCTCGCTGGTGGTCTTGCTGTTGAGCAGCAGGATCAGTTGGCGCTCGGAGCTGGCGCGGTAGCAGTGCAGGAAGAAGCGCCCGTCAGGCTCTTCGAAAACCTGCGTGGCCCCCTCGCTGCCCAGGCGGTGGCGCAGCAGCTTGTACGGCCGGTGGGTGTCGTCCAGTTCGGCGAAGAACAGCGTCTGGCTGTCGTTGGCCCAGGTCATGCTGCCGTCGCAGTCCTCGAACGGCAGTTGCTCGACCGCACCGCTGGCCAGGTCCTTGACGTACAGCGTGTAGACCTCGTCGCCGCTGGTGTCCAGGCTGTAGGCCAGGCGCTGGTGGTCGGGGCTGATGTTGAACGCACCAAGGCTGAGGAAGCCGCCCGCCGCCAGCACGTTGGGGTCCAGCAGCAGTTCTTCGCGGCTTTCATCGACGCTGGGCGAGTCGTCGGCCGGGCGCGGGCAGCGGTAATGACGCGGGTACTCGTCGCCGGCAGTGGTGCGGGTGTAGTACAGGTACGGGCCCCACGGCGAGGCGAGCGACAGGTCGGTTTCAAGGATACGGCCCTTGATCTCTTCGAACAGTTGCTCGCGCAGCGCGGCCTGGTCGGCCAGTTGCGCCTCCTGGTAGGCGTTTTCCGCATTCAGGTACGCCAGCACCTCGGGCGTGTCCCTGGCCTGCAACCAGGCGTAGGGATCGCTACCTGCATCCTGGCGGGCAATCGGGGCGCGGGGGGCATTGGTGGCTGCGGACATGCGGGGATCTCTTTGCTGGGGCGCGCCTGCGCGCCGAAAAGTCGTTATCATAAGCGTCTATTTGCCTAGCTTGCCACGGACGCCATGACCGAGAACGATTATCTGCTCGCCTGGGGACTTTATGCCCTGGCCGCCCTGGGTTGCCTGCTGGTGGGCTTTCGCCTGACCGCCTGGATGTGGCGCTGGCTGCGTGAGCCGCTGCGCGTGATCATGGCGGTGCTGCTGCTGACCCCGACCATCGTCGACCCGGTCAAGGAGAAATTCGCGCCGGCTGTCGCCATTGCGGCCCTGGACCTGCTGTTCAAGGTGGGCAACAACGTCCTGCGCGCCGCCGCCGACCTGGCCATGTACGGCATGATCGCGTTCATCCTGTATGGCGTGTTCGTGCTGCTGCGCTGGCCGCTGGAGTCGCGTGCGCGTGCCCGTCGCGCAGCGGCCGAAGCTGCGGCCAAGCGCGATGCCGACGCGGCGCAGGTGGACGAGCCGTTTGCCGTCGACAGCCAGGACCGCTACCGCAACGAGCCGCCCGAGGCACCGACCGGCGGCAACCGCCCACGCCTCGAACCGCGTTTGTGATACCCGCCCAGGAGCAACCCCCCGATGTGTGAATTACTGGGCATGAGCGCCAACGTCCCCACCGATATCGTGTTCAGCTTTACCGGGCTGATGCAGCGCGCGGCGCACCGGCCCGCATCGCGATGGCTGGGGCATCGGCTTCTATGAAGGGCGTGGCCTGCGCCTGTTCCAGGACCCGGCGGCCAGTTGCGAGTCGGAGGTGGCCAATCTGGTGCAGCGCTACCCGATCAAGAGCGAAGTGGTCATCGGTCATATCCGTCAGGCCAACGTGGGCAAGGTGTGCCTGTCCAACACCCACCCGTTCGTGCGTGAACTGTGGGGCCGCAATTGGTGCTTTGCGCACAACGGCCAGTTGGGCGACTTCCAGGGCCAGCGCACGTTCTACCGGCCGGTCGGCGATACCGACAGCGAAGCGGCGTTCTGCGATCTGCTCAACCGGGTGCGCGAAGCCTTCCCTGAGCCGGTCGAGGCCGAAGAGCTGATCCCGGTGCTGGTCCAGGCCTGTGCTGAGTACCGTGGCAAGGGCGTGTTCAACTGCCTGCTCAGCGATGGCGACTGGCTGTTCTGCTTTTGCTCGACCAAGCTGGTCCATATTACCCGGCGTGCGCCGTTTGGCCCGGCTCGGCTCAAGGACGTCGACATGATCGTCGACTTTCAGGCCGAAACCACCCCCAACGACGTGGTCACCGTCATCGCCACCGAGGCCTTGACCGAAAACGAGACCTGGCACCGCTACGAACCCGGCCAGTGGGGCCTGTGGCGGCGCGGGGAATGCATCGCCCAGGGCCAGGCCAGCTAAGGATCAGCCTTCATGTTCAGAAGTTACCTGCGTTTGCTGTTGTTTGCCTGCGGCCTGCTGGTCGGTGTGCAGGTGCCCGGTTTGATCAACGACTACACCCAGCGTGTCGAGGCGCACCTGCTCGAATCGCGCGAGGGCCTCAAGGGTTTCAACCAGACCGCGCAGCGCTTCTTCAACGGCGACCTGCAGGCGCTGGTGCGTCACTACCGGGCCAGTGAAGACCCGGTGTTCAACAGCGACGCCGACAGCATCGACAGCCTGGTCAATCGCAACCGCCTGCTCGAGCAGGAATGGCAGACGCTGCAGCGCCCGTGGCTGGTGCGTACCTGGCATGTGCTGGTGGCGGCCGACCCGGCGCTGCGTGAAGAAACCCTCAAGGGTTACAGCTACCAGATCTTGCTGGCGCCCGAGGCCATGGTCTGGGGGCTGGCCTGCGCCATGCTGCTGGCCCTGCTGGTCGAGAGCCTGTTGCTGCTGCTCGGCTGGGCCATCCTCGGCGGGCGGCGCAAGCCGGTGGAGCCGAGCTGGCGCTAGCGCCGCACGTATACATTCAAGGAGCCACGCACATGAGCCGCCTGCTACTGAACTGCGACATGGGCGAAAGTTTCGGCAGCTGGAGCATGGGCCTGGATGCCGAGGTGATGCCCTTTATCGATTGCGCCAACATTGCCTGCGGTTTTCATGCTGGCGACCCCGGCATCATGCGCGCCACCGTGGCACTTGCCGTGGCGCAAGGGGTGCTGATCGGCGCGCACCCGGCGTACCCCGACCTGGCCGGCTTTGGCCGACGGTCCATGGCCTGCAGCAGCGAAGAGATCCGCGACCTGCTGCACTACCAGATCGGCGCGCTGGACGGCATCTGCCGCACCCAGGGCACCCAGGTGGCCTACGTCAAGCCGCATGGCGCGCTGTACAACGACATGATGGCCGACCCGCTCACGTTGCGTACGGTGATCGCGGCGGTGGCGGCCTATGACCGCAGCTTGCCGCTGATGCTCATGGCCACTGCCGACAACCGTGCAGCGCAGGCACTGGGTGACGAGTACGGGCTGACCCTGTGGTTCGAGGCCTTTGCCGACCGTGCCTATGATGCCGTCGGGCACCTGCTGTCGCGGCGCCTGCCCGGCGCGGTGCACCACGACCCGGCGCAGGTCGTCGAGCAGGCATTGCGCCTGGCGCGTGGCGAGGCGCTGGTGGCCAGCGACGGCAGTGCACTGTGGCTGCGTGCCCACACCTTGTGCGTGCATGGCGACAACCACGCGTCGGTAGCGGCGGTGCGCCAGATTCGCCAAGCCCTCGACGCCCAGGCAGCGCCATGAAATGGCGGCTCGAGGTGGTGGCCATCGATTGCCTGATGGTGCGCCTGTTCGAGCGCATCGAGGAAAGCAACATGCCCTGGATGCTCGCCGCCACCCAGCGTTTGCGCACAGCCTTTGCTGCGCAGTTGATCGACCTGGTGCCGTCGTACACCACCGTGATGGTGCACTTCGACCTGCCGCCGGACCAGGCGCGCGAGCGCATCGAGCACGCCTTGAGCGACCTGCAACCTGACCGCGGTGGGGCGGGGCGCAGCCATGAAATCCCGGTGTGGTACGACCCCAGCGTCGGCCCGGAACTGGCGTTGCTGGCGCAGCGCAGTGGCGATACCGAAGCGGGGGTGATCCGCCGTCACAGCCAGCGCGAGTACCAGGTGTTCGCGCTGGGCTTCGCGCCGGGCTTTGCGTTCATGGGACTGGTGGAAGCGGCACTGGCCGCACCGCGCCTGGCCACGCCCCGCAAGCGCGTGCGGCGGGCAGCGTTGGCATCGCCGAGCGCCAGACGGCGCTACCCGGCCGA
>NZ_JAAHBU010000546.1 GCF_010671725.1 Pseudomonas brassicae
GACGCTCAGGCCACTGTCCTTCATCATGTAGGCCAGACGGTCTTCGGGGTACGCCGGGTCAAGCGGCACATAAGCGCCACCCGCCTTGAGGATCGCCAGCAGGCCGACGAGCATCTCCAGGCTGCGCTCGCAAGCCAGGCCGACCAGCACTTCCGGGCCGATGCCCTGGGCGATCAGGGCGTGGGCCAGCTGGTTGGCGCGCTCGTTCAGCTCGCCATAACTGAGCTGTGTGTCACCCAACGTCAGCGCGATGGACTGCGGCGCACGCGCGGCCTGGGCTTCGATCAATTGATGGATGCATTGCTGGCTGGCAAACTGCGCCGGGGCCGGGTTCCATTGCTGAATGTTGGCCTGCTGTTCGCGTGCCTCCAGCAAAGGCAACTGACCGATGCGTTGCTGCGGTTCGGCCACGATAGCCCGCAGCAGGTTTTGCCAATGCTCAGCGAGGCGCTCGATGGTGGCCGCCTCGAACAGGTCGGTGGCGTAGACCAGAATCGCCGACAGGCCGTGCGCGGTTTCGGTGGTGTCCAGCACCAGGTCGAACTGCGCCGTGTGGTTGTCCCAGCTCAGCCGCTCGACCTGCAACGCCGGCAAGGTGCTGATCGCCTGCACGTCCCCTGTATCGTCGGCATGGTGATTGAACATCACCTGGAACAACGGGCTGTGGGCCAGGCTGCGACCCGGCTGCAGTGCCTCGACCAATTGCTCGAACGGCAGGTCCTGGTGAGCCTGGGCCTGCAACGTCGACTGACGCACCTGGCGCAGCAGGTCGGCAAAGGCCTGCTGGGGGTGCATCTGCGCCTTGAGCACCAGGGTGTTGACGAAAAA
>NZ_JAAHBU010000547.1 GCF_010671725.1 Pseudomonas brassicae
AGCAAATGCATCTGCTGCGTCTTGGTGAATTTTGTCGACCTTTAGCTGATCGATATTTCCTTTGCCGTCCTTAGCCTCCTGATCTGCTCTGACCGCTGCCCGAGAACGCATGGCATCCCACTTCCATACGATTTCCTGGGACAGAGCCAGATGAAACGCCATGTCCGTACGAAGCTCATCAATCCATTTTTGACGCTTATCAGCAACGAAGCTTGCTGTTGTTCGGTGCGACACAAGTTGCTGGAGATCAAGTTGCTGCGCTGTCTGTCGCCTACCTAGATAGGCGATCAGTAGCTGAACAAGGATACCGCCGAATGCGATGATGGCCGCAATCAGGGCAGCTTGTAGGGGGGGTGAGTCTGTCATCAGATCACATCTTCATGGTAGTGAAACTGCTAATGATACTTTGGATGCCGATCATGCGACATTTACACATACTGAATGTCCCAACCCTGCTGCCGGAGCTGTTCGCAGTTGGCCTCGATTTCCTCCCCCTCGCCAAGCGTCCTCCTGCTTATGGCCAGGCACAGCAGGTGTGTTGGGCGGGTCATCGCCACATACATTGCAAGTACCGCTGGACGATCCGTTTTCGCGTCCTGATACCACCGTGGCTTGTTGCCCAGTGAGCCAAGGCAACAGGCCTAGCGAATGAAGTGCTCGTGACTGTAGGTTTCCAGCACAAGCGTCGCGGTATGGTTCTGTCCTTGCTTGAATGAATGGAGCCGAGCTTGA
>NZ_JAAHBU010000548.1 GCF_010671725.1 Pseudomonas brassicae
CCAGGAGCCGCTTTGGACACTGCCAGTTCCTAGGAAAAAAGCAATGACAATCGCTGCGGTACGTGCCGCTCGCGCAACTCCTCCTGTCCCACTGCTTCTAGAAGTGGTAGAGCCTGTAATCCCGTACATAGCCTCCTCCTATTCCCATCGAGTAAATGCATGAGGCGTTGCAATGGCGTGGAAGCACTTAGCCAAATCCCCATGAAAACTCAGTAGCCTTTCGTAAATCGCAGCGGTGTCGACAGGCATGGCTTCTTCGACGAAGAGATCCATATCAAGTACAGCATGCGCAAACGATTCTTCTCTATTGAATCTCGGCATCAGCTGAACAGAGCGTGGGACGAGATCCTGCGGAAAGCCCAAAGGTGAATTCGGCGCCTGATAGACTTTAGCGATTAGTAGACCGCCGCTTTCGGTTCTGTAGCCAGCTTCCCAGAGACCTCCAAGTATCGGAAGGCCAAAATTCACGCCCTGAATGCTCGGGTTGAGATATTGATCAACTGTCTCACCTTCATCAGGTATTACAGCGTTCAAATAGCGAATCCCTAATCGAAAAATTCGCTCCAGCTGTACTACTTCATGCACGATCTTCAGCCCGTCACACAAAGCCCGAAAGAACTGCTCTCTATCGAGATACTTTGTGGATTGAAAGGTCAGAAAATCTTGTCCGAGCACATAACCACAGCTACGATCCGAGGTTGTGAAAAACCAGTTTTTGGTGGTCGAAACAACAGGTTTAACGCTCTCGCCATCATGCGTATTTCCGTAGTCAACACTCTGAGTATCTTCGACTTCGAAAACAGTATATCCGACGCGACGCATCACCTCCTGGATATCGGTTGAGAATTTTGCCATAGCCGCAACGGGATTGAATTTCGCCTGGGCTAAGGCGTAATAAACCGGTGCATTCTTTAGCAATACGCTCATTTTTCTCCTCGTGAAGCTCGTGAAGCTGTGGTTTGGTCTGACGCTCAGTTTACACTCTGGTTGTCACTCCCACAACACATTGTCACCCATAAATGATAATCGATCTCAATTGAGCGCGGGATCATCATCGCCAAACCATTGCCAAAAACCAGGCGCATGAAGCTAACCTTTTGATTCTTCGGGAGCCTCAAGATTTTCTTTACAGGGGACTGACCGGCACCCGTTCACCTCTAAAACGCGCCACGCGCAATCAGAAGCGCACGTTAGAACGGCTTCCTAGCATCAATACCTTCAGTAATCCATTAGCACGTAGTACCACTAGGACGGCCGAAGAGCTTCGGAACCTTTTCAGCGGTTGCGGGCTCATTCGGACCGGTCCGCGGTACAACGCAATCAGTGCTTTTACATTCGAATCGAATATGCAAAGCGCGCCCATAGGTGTTGCCCGGGGGGATTATGGAAATGCTGCCTGATCGCCTGAGCCGCCTGATCCATCGCGTCTCGTACGCTGGGTACCTTAGCGGCCACGTTGAGTAAGCCATAATCGTCCCTGGACCTCACCCAGTGCTGCAGGCCTTTTTAATTGCTAACTCAGCGGTGTAAACCTGTTTTTTTCACTGTAAACCACCCTAGTTAACAGTGAAAAAAATAGGTTTACAGGCCCGCAATCATTGGGCCAGCGACGGAATTCTTCGCTACACCATCACCTGGGTTTGGGGTCCTTGTTGTCGTCCTCCATCCAAGCATAGAAAGCTTTGGCCTGATCCTCCTCGGAGAGCTCCTCAACCGAGGGCCGCCGCCGGCGGGCATTCTGCTTCTGCAGAGCATTAGCTGAGGCATCAAGTTGCTTTTTTACAGATCGTTCTGATGCAGTGAGCGATGAGTCGAAAACCTTCTGGGTGACTCGCTCCTGCCGTTCAGCTCGCGCAAACTTCACCACGTTGGACGTGAACGCGGCTGGCAGATCAAACGGACACCGCAGGTCTAGATGCTGTTTGGACACCCGGCCACCCAGAGCCAATTTTTGAAGGTGTTCGACTTGTTTGGCACTGGACGTGTACGCCGCTGAGCGGTAAGCCCGGCCGATGTCTTGAAGGGACGCTGCATGACGGCCTGCACTGCGGCACTCAATGTACGCCTGCTTCAACAACTCCACCGCCAGACGCTTGATACCGAAGGTGCAACGGTAAATTTCCCGTGCCAAATCACCCTGATTACGGCAAATCGCGCCATTGCCCACACGAACACATTCATCGATGAAAGCTTTCCAGTCGGTACTACCAGGCTCATCGGGCAGCATGATTCTTGGGTCGGTCAGCAAGCGCTGTTGATCCTCACTGTTCCTCTCAAACAGCTTGTGGCCCAAGCTGTAGTTGCATACGTAGACCATTGGAGGACCGATACCAGCCATGCTCAAGAGGATATCTGTAACCTTCGCTGCACCAAGCCCCTTTTGGATGTACTGCATTTCATCCAGGATGACTAACGACACCCCATCACGATTCGCCCTACGTCGGCATTCAATCAGCAGCTCAGCAACGGTCAGTCGTGACAGAGGCACCTCAACGAACTCTCGAAGAAGGGCCTTAGCATTAGTGGTACCACGGGCGCTTGCGTACCAATGCGACCGCAACGGTAGATCACCCTGGAAGTGATCGCAGGACAGATTCACGGGGCCCGGCAAAACCTTGCGCAGCGCAGCAATCGTCTGGCTCTTCCCAACCCCAGCAAGCCCTGTAAAACACACCGGCACAGCATCGACTGCAGGTGCTTCATAGAGCCCTCGAGCGTACTCGCTCTCACAAGAGAACAATGCTCGCGCATGCAGCGCTGCGCGCCCCACCATTTCCTGGATGAACTCAATCGTGAATGCGTTGGGAATGAAAGACTCACGCAAGGCTTGAGACAGCACCTCTGCCGCCAACCTGGGTTCGATTTCGAACAAACTTTCCAATGGCTCAGGGCGACGCGTGATGATCTGGCGGACCTGATCAGCCGTCTGGCAGCCGTCGAACCAGCTCGCAATGGCCTCATTCATTTGGCTTTACCTCGAAATCATCATAATCATCTGCATCTCGCTGCGCCGATGCCGATTTAGGTGGCCGCCCAATTCGTCTCACGCCACCCTTACACTCCTCACCGGTATCTTCTTTGAATCTATCATCGTGAAATTGATGAATTGCCGGTATCTCGTTGCGAAGCGCAGTTTGAGATTTTCGCCTTAAGGCATCTAGTGACTGCAGATCACGCAATGATATGTCACGATCACCCTCAACGGTCCTTTGCGTTGTTACAAAGTCCAGTTCGAAAAGAGTACCTCCTACCTCAACCCATATATGCCGAACACACATAGTCAGTACGTATACGTCAACTTCAATAACACCGCTTCTAGCAATTCGATCAAATATCCCGGTATTAATCAAATCAACCGACCTATACTTGCGCCCGTACAAATAGACTGCGTCTTGACGTACAACGGCCGGGTGCACAGACAGGAAGCTCTTTATGGCGACCTCTTGCTGCATCCCGATTGCAGAATTACGGAAGCGGCTGTCCCAGTAATTCCAGATACCTAGCGGGGTGGACTTTATTCCGCACCAATACATTTCGGTTTCCATGCGGCCACTTGCGTCAGACGACCGGTTGTCTTTCAGGACTTGGTGAATCTCCCTGCGAGCCATTTGGACAAAATTCAGTCTGCTATGGACATAGGTGGGTTGATCGAGGTCGGATTTTGCTCGCGGGTGCGATGACTCAAC
>NZ_JAAHBU010000549.1 GCF_010671725.1 Pseudomonas brassicae
CGTCATCATCGGCGATGTTTCCAGGCCCCTCGAACACACTGGCGATTTCGGTTACGACGTAGCAGTGATCACACCGGTCAATATTCTCAAAGGCATCGTGAGCAGTGACATCAGGGTCGCTTTCAACGGGCCCGTTTCAGAGTCTCGCCCCCGGTGCTGTGAAAAAGGAGGACGCTACCTGTTCTTCATCGCAAAAAACCCAAGCGGCGACTACTATTCCATCAATGGACTTATGGCATATTCCGAATTGATCGAGCAAACAGCTCCGCAACACCGTGAATTCAATATGTCATATCTTCAACGTCGAACCGTGAAGCAAACTTGAACATGCCACTGTTCAATTATGACGACATCGTCAAACCCACCCACACAGCCCCCTCCTCTGCCCGCCCGGGCAGCAAGGCATGGGTTGTCGGTATATACGAGATACGTCACGGCGACTTTCTGAAAAAGTTTCCAGACGGCGTGGTGTATACCATCGAATTTGAAGATGGTATGTCAATCGAAGTAGAGGAGGTCCACTTGGAACGCTGTGACATGTAGAGCCAGGCCAAGTACTGCAGCGGTCAGGCGCCGAGCGGATTATGGGTGATGCGCTTCTGCATGGTGGAACCGAAGGTCATGCTCTCCAGCCCGATCAGCCCTAGGCTTAGGCAAGAAGTAGGAGCAGGATTGCATACAACACATTATCTTTCATGTGTAGAGAAGTAACCAAATAACACCTCAAAAGAAAAACATTCTCAATATCGTTAAAAATAGTCCAACCCCGATTTCCCCATTGACTTGCGCATGACTATCACTATCACCTCCCGCTTTATCACCTGGCCATTTAGTCGCGCACGACTGCTATGACACGTAAACTCAATGCAAATGGACTTGAAATGAAAACGCGTCAAACGCGCCATCTATTGGCGTCCCTCGCAACTGCATTTACCTGCTCGTTCAACAGTACAAGTACTTGCGCCCTCGAATCCCCTTTCGAGCAAATCGTTTCGCAACCCAAAGATACGTTTGGCTATCAAAATGTTGAAAGCGTCGATCCTGCCAGTGGCAGCCTGCTGATAAAACATATTGATGTTAATCTTCCAGGCCCGAATGGCATGAACATTACTTTGCTCCGAACCTATAATACCGGCGCCCTCAGCGCGGGCCTGGGTTCTACCTACAGAAAGTCATTCAGCTGGACGGCACTAGGCCCTGGATGGACATTACGAGCTGCGCCTCGAATTGTTCACGGAAATCTGTTCAAGAGCACCAATCGAACGCCATCGACAGCCCCTAAACAAATCTATGACAAAAGCCAGATGGCAGGAGCACTGTGCGTCGGCACCGCAGTATCCACGCTATCTCCTGCAGGCATTTTCTTGCAACTTCCCGATGGTACCCAGCACCAGGTATTCTCAAGTGGCGGCCACAAAGGCAGGACCAAGAATAACTGGCAGGTCTCTTGTATTAATAATCAGGTCACTGCGCATTCTCCAGACGGCATTCTCTACGACTTCGGGAATTGGAGCACTGACCGTAACGGCGGAACAGAAAGCACTAACGACATCATAGAATCATCATTTGGCATGCCCATTGATGCCCCCGTAAAACCGACAATAACTTACATCGATGCAAAAAAAGCAACTGACCTTTTTGGTAACTGGATCGCTTACGACTATACCCCCAGAAGCACCTCGACTACCCCCCTCCCTCTTCCCTCGACCATATATGCTCCCCGCGGTATCGCAGAGCCGGATAGCAGGTACGAGCAAGCAAGATTATTGACAAGAATAACATCAAGTGACAGACGCACTGTCACGCTTGCCTACAATTCAAAATCCTTTCGTTTAGAATCGATAACCGACACCACGGGTAATCTCTGGAAATATACCTATCTCACGGCGA
>NZ_JAAHBU010000055.1 GCF_010671725.1 Pseudomonas brassicae
CGATGCAAGGCATCGGGCGTTTGAGTTCAAGCCAGGCGCACGCCAGGGCTTAGAACGGGATATCGTCATCAAAGCTGTCGAAATCCGGAGCCGGCTGCGGCGCGGCCTGTTGCGGCGCCTGGCGCTGCTGAGGGGCCTGCTGCGGACGCTGCTGCTGAGGCGCCTGCTGACGCGGCGCCTGGTTGTAGTTGTTGCCACCCTGTTGCGCGCCATCCTGGTTCTGCGGGCGACCGCCCAGCAGTTGCATGGTGCCTTGCATGTCGACCACGATCTCAGTGGTGTAACGCTTGATACCGTCTTTTTCCCACTCGCGGGTCTGCAGCTTGCCTTCGATGTAAACCTGCGAACCTTTGCGCAGGTACTCGCCAGCGATCTCGGCGACCTTGCCGAACATCGACACACGGTGCCACTCGGTACGCTCGACCTTCTGGCCGGTCTGCTTGTCGGTCCACTGTTCGCTGGTGGCCAGGCTGAGGTTGGTCACCGCGTTGCCGTTGGGCAGGTAGCGAACTTCAGGGTCCTGGCCGCAAGTGCCGACCAAAATGACTTTGTTAACCCCACGGGCCATAACGTTCTCCTAGGCTTGGCACGCCGCGGGCGCCGGGTTTACCAGCAGCTCCAGGGTCGTACGATCCAAAATTTGTGTATCCAGTTTGATATAGATGGCGGCTTCATCTGCCACCACCACTGCGTCGGTCACACCCGGCACGGCCTTGAGGCGCTCGGTCAAGCCCGCTTCACGAATCGCTTCAGGCGATAACGGCAGGCGCAGGCTCGTCACGTAAGGTGGTTCGCGCATAGTAACAGCTATGGCCAGCCAAAGGGCACACAGGCCCGCGCACCCCAGGAAAACCACGCCCAAACCGCCATGCTGGAACAGCCAGCCACCCATGATGCCGCCCAGTGCCGCCCCCAGAAACTGGCTGGTGGAGTACACCCCCATCGCCGTGCCCTTGCCGCCCGCTGGCGACACCTTGCTGATCAGCGACGGCAACGACGCCTCCAGCAGGTTGAACGCGGTGAAGAAGACAACCGTACCGATTACCAATGCCTGCAAGCTGCGGCCGAACTCCCAGAAAAACAGCTCGGTCAGCATCAGCACACTGACCGCGCCAAGCAGGACGCGTTTCATCTTGCGCTTTTTTTCACCGTAGATGATGAACGGAATCATTGCGAAGAATGAAACCAGCAAGGCAGTCAGGTACACCCACCAGTGCTCTTCCTTGGGCAGGCCGCCACGCTCGACAAAGGCCAGCGGCAAGGCAACGAAGCTGGCCATCAGGATCGCGTGCAGCACGAAGATGCCCACGTCCAGGCGCAGCAGGTCGGGATGGCGCAAGGTCGGCCCCAGGGCCTGCTTGGCCACGCCCGACTCGCGGTGCGCCAGGGGCCCGTTGGAGGCCGGTACCACAAACGCGATCAGCGCGATGCCCACCACCGCCATCGCCGCAGTGGCCAGGAACAGCCCCGAGAGGCCGAAGGCACGGGTCACCAGCGGCCCGACCACCATCGCCACGGCAAACGACAGGCCGATGCTCATGCCGATCATGGCCATGGCCTTGGTACGGTGCTGCTCGCGGGTCAGGTCCGACAGCAGCGCCATCACCGCCGCCGAAATCGCCCCGGCGCCCTGCAGGATGCGCCCAGCAATCACACCCCAGATCGAATCGGCCTGGGCCGCCAGCACGCTGCCCAGGGCGAAGATCAGCAGCCCCAGGTAAATGACCGGACGCCGACCGATACGATCGGAAACGACCCCGAACGGAATCTGCAACACGGCCTGGGTCAGCCCATAGGCACCGATGGCCAGGCCGATCAATGCCGGCGTGGCGCCGGCCAGGTCCATGCCATAGGTGGCCAGTACCGGCAGCACCATGAACATGCCCAGCATACGGAAGGCGAACACCAGGGCCAGGCCGCCTGCGGCGCGGGTCTCGCTGCCGCTCATGCGTTCGCTTTGGGGATCGTGCATGGATAAACCTCGTGTGAACCGGCGGCGATTCTACCAGTCCCATCGGTTAACGGCATATACGCGACGCTTTGCCGCGTGATGGCAGCGCGCCGTATACTCCTGCGTTTATGCCCGCCGAGCGAGGCCGCAGTGGACAAGATCCTGATTCGTGGGGCACGTACCCACAACCTTAAGAACATCGACCTGACCCTGCCCCGGGACAAACTGATCGTCATCACCGGTCTGTCCGGATCCGGCAAGTCATCGCTGGCGTTCGACACCCTGTACGCCGAAGGCCAGCGCCGTTATGTGGAATCGCTGTCGGCGTATGCCCGGCAGTTCCTGTCGATGATGGAAAAACCCGATGTCGACACCATCGAAGGCCTTTCACCGGCCATTTCCATCGAGCAGAAATCGACTTCGCACAACCCGCGTTCGACCGTGGGCACCATTACCGAGATCTACGACTACCTGCGCCTGCTCTATGCGCGCGTAGGTACCCCGCGCTGCCCGGACCACGATATCCCGCTGGAGGCCCAGACCGTCAGTCAGATGGTCGACCTGGTGCTGGCTCAGCCCGAGGGCGCCAAGCTGATGCTGCTGGCCCCGGTGATCCGCGAACGCAAGGGCGAGCACCTGGCCGTATTCGAGGAACTGCGCGCACAAGGCTTCGTGCGCGCCCGGGTCAATGGCAAGCTGTTCGAGCTGGACGAGTTGCCCAAGCTGGACAAGCAGAAAAAGCACAGCATCGATGTCGTGGTCGACCGCTTCAAGGTACGTGACGACTTGCAGCAGCGCCTGGCCGAGTCGTTCGAGACCGCCCTGAAGCTGGCGGACGGTATCGCCCTGGTGGCGCCCATGGACGATGAGCCTGGCGAAGAGATGATCTTCTCCGCACGCTTTGCCTGCCCTGTCTGCGGCCACGCGATCAGCGAGCTGGAACCCAAGCTGTTCTCGTTCAACAACCCTGCCGGTGCTTGCCCGACCTGCGATGGCCTGGGGGTCAAGCAGTTCTTCGACATCAAGCGCCTGGTCAATGGCGAACTGACCCTGGCCGAGGGCGCGATCCGCGGCTGGGACCGGCGCAACGTCTACTACTTCCAGATGCTCGGCTCACTCGCTGCGCACTATGGCTTCAGCCTCGAAGTGCCGTTCAACGAACTGCCGGCCGAGCAGCAGAAAGTCATCCTCAGCGGCAGCGGCAAGCAGAACGTCGACTTCAAGTACCTCAACGACCGTGGCGACATCGTCAAGCGCTCGCACCCGTTCGAAGGCATCGTGCCGAATCTGGAGCGTCGCTACCGCGAGACCGAGTCGGCCACCGTGCGCGAAGAGCTGGCCAAGTTCCTCAGCACCCAGCCCTGCCCCGATTGCCGCGGCACCCGCCTGCGTCGCGAGGCGCGGCATGTGTGGGTGGGCGAAAAAACCCTGCCGGCGGTGACCAACCTGCCGATCGGCGATGCCAGCGACTACTTCGGCGGGCTCAAGCTGACCGGGCGCCGCGGCGAGATCGCCGACAAGATCCTGAAGGAGATCTGCGAGCGCCTGCAGTTCCTGGTCAACGTGGGGCTGGACTACCTGACCCTCGACCGCAGTGCCGATACCCTGTCTGGCGGCGAAGCGCAGCGCATTCGTCTGGCCAGCCAGATCGGCGCGGGCCTGGTGGGGGTGATGTACATCCTCGACGAGCCGTCCATCGGCCTGCACCAGCGTGACAACGATCGCCTGCTGGGCACCCTCAACCACCTGCGCGATATCGGCAACACCGTGATCGTGGTGGAGCACGACGAGGATGCCATTCGCATGGCCGACTACGTGGTCGATATCGGCCCGGGCGCCGGCGTGCACGGTGGCCAGATCGTGGCCGAGGGCACACCCGCCGAAGTGATGGCGCACCCGGATTCGCTGACCGGCAAATACTTGTCGGGGCGGGTCAAGATCGCCGTGCCGGCCAAGCGCACGCCACGCAACAAGAAGCTCTCGCTCAAGCTCAAGGGCGCGCGCGGCAACAACCTGCAGAACGTCGACCTGGAAATCCCGATCGGCCTGTTGACCTGCGTCACCGGCGTATCGGGCTCGGGCAAGTCGACGCTGATCAACAACACGCTGTTCCCACTGGCCGCCACGGCGCTCAATGGTGCCAGCACCCTCGAGGCGGCCGCCCACGACAGCTGTGACGGCCTGCAGCACCTGGACAAGGTGGTCGACATCGACCAGAGCCCGATCGGGCGTACCCCGCGCTCCAACCCGGCAACCTATACCGGGCTGTTCACGCCGATCCGCGAACTGTTTTCCGGCGTGCCCGAGTCGCGCTCGCGAGGTTACGGGCCGGGGCGTTTCTCGTTCAACGTCAAGGGCGGGCGCTGCGAGGCGTGCCAGGGCGATGGCCTGATCAAGGTCGAGATGCACTTCCTGCCAGATATCTACGTGCCGTGCGACGTGTGCAAGAGCAAGCGCTACAACCGCGAAACCCTGGAGATCAAGTACAAGGGCAAGAACATCCACGAGGTGCTGGAAATGACCATCGAGGAAGCCCGCGAGTTCTTCGATGCGGTGCCGGCGCTGGCGCGCAAGCTGCAAACGCTGATGGATGTGGGGCTGTCGTACATCAAGCTGGGGCAGTCGGCGACCACGCTGTCGGGTGGCGAAGCACAACGGGTCAAGCTGTCGCGCGAGCTGTCCAAGCGCGATACCGGCAAGACGCTGTATATCCTTGATGAACCGACCACCGGTTTGCACTTCGCCGATATCCAGCAGCTACTCGATGTACTGCACCGCTTGCGCGACCACGGCAATACGGTGGTGGTGATCGAGCACAACCTGGATGTGATCAAGACCGCCGACTGGCTGGTCGATCTGGGGCCGGAGGGTGGCTCTAAGGGCGGTCAGATCATCGCCTGCGGTACGCCTGAGGAGCTGGCCGAGATGAAGCAGTCGCACACGGGGTATTACCTCAAGCCGTTGCTGATTCGCGACCGCGCCTGAGGCCGGCTCCTGCGAGAGCAGTGTGCGGCAAGAACAAAAAAGGCCATCGGGCGAACCCGATGGCCTTTTTCATTGCACGACCGATTACATTTGCGACTGCAGGTAGTTCTCCAGGCCCAGCGACTTGATCAGGCCCTGCTGCTTCTCCAGCCAGTAGGTGTGATCTTCTTCGGTATCGGCCAGTTGCACGCGCAGGATGTCACGGCTTATGTAGTCCTTGTGCAGCTCGCACAATTCGATGCCCTTGCACAGTGCCGCGCGCACCTTGTACTCCAGGCGCAGGTCGGCAGCGATCATGTCCGGCACAGTGGCACCGATATCAAGGTCGTCCGGGCGCATGCGTGGCGTGCCTTCGAGCATGAGGATACGGCGCATCAGAGCGTCGGCGTGCTGCGCCTCTTCTTCCATCTCATGGTTGATGCGTTCGAAGAGCTTGCTGAAGCCCCAGTCTTCGTACATCCGCGAGTGGATGAAATATTGGTCGCGTGCCGCCAGTTCGCCCGTCAGCAACGTGTTGAGATAATCGATTACGTCCGGGTGACCTTGCATTGCCCTGACTCTCCCTGGTTGAAAACCATAGTTTGAACCAGGATGACCGACAGGTCACTGCAAATTACGCTAAAACCGCTAAAAAAGTGGGTAAACAGTAGTCAATTGCATTGAAAAACCGCCCAGATGCGGGCGGTTCTCCTTATCACTTCGACTTAGGCCAGATTGACACCCAATGCCTTTGCGATGCCTTCGCCATAGGCTGGATCGGCCTTGAAGAAGTGCTGTAGCTGACGCTCCACCACATCGCGCGAAACGCTGGCCATGGTGCCGGCAATGTTGCTGATCAGCAGGGCCCGTTGCGCATCGCTCATCAACCGGAACAGGGCACCGGCGTGGCTGTAGTAATCGGTGTCTTCGCGATGGTCGTAGCGGTCCGCCGCACCGTTGAGGGCCAACCCGGGCTCGGCATACTGCGGTGCCTGCTTGGGCGCCGTGGCGTAGCTGTTGGGCTCGTAGTTCGGGGCTGCACCGCCATTGCTGCCAAAGGCCATCGAACCATCACGCTGATAGCTGTTCACCGGGCAGCGTGGGGCGTTCACCGGCAGTTGCTGATGGTTGGTACCCACACGGTAGCGGTGCGCGTCTGCATAGGCGAAGACGCGGCCCTGTAGCATGCGGTCTGGCGACAGGCCGACACCCGGCACCATGTTGCTCGGGCCAAACGCAGCCTGCTCCACTTCGGCGAAGTAGTTCAGCGGGTTGCGGTTGAGCTCAAGCTCGCCCACCTCGATCAGCGGGTAGTCCTTCTGCGACCAGGTCTTGGTCACATCGAACGGGTTCTCGGCACGGCTGGCGGCCTCGGCTTCGCTCATGACCTGGATGCACACGCGCCATTTCGGGAAGTCACCGCGCTCGATGGCGTCGAACAGGTCGCGCTGAGCGTAGTCCGGGTCACTACCGGCAAGACGCGCTGCCTCGGCAGGCGCCAGGTTCTTGATGCCTTGCAGGGTCTTGAAGTGCCATTTGACCCAGGTACGCTGACCCTGTGCGTTGATCAGGCTGTAGGTGTGGCTGCCGAAGCCGTGCATATGGCGGTAGCCGTCCGGAATACCGCGATCGGAGAACAGAATGGTGACTTGGTGCAGCGCCTCTGGCGAATGCGACCAGAAGTCCCACATGGCCTGCGGGCTCTTCAGGTTGCTCTGCGGCAAGCGCTTTTGCGTGTGGATGAAGTCAGGAAACTTGAGCGGGTCACGGATAAAGAACACCGGGGTGTTGTTGCCAACGATGTCCCAGTTACCTTCCTCGGTGTAGAACTTCAGCGCGAAGCCGCGCGGGTCACGCTCGGTGTCAGCCGAACCCCGCTCACCACCCACGGTGGAGAACCGCAGAAAGGTCTCGGTCTGCTTGCCAACATGGCTGAACAGCCTGGCGCTGGTGTACTGGGTGATATCGCGGCTGACGGTGAAGGTACCGTAGGCACCCGAGCCCTTGGCGTGTACGCGGCGCTCTGGGATGTTCTCGCGGTTGAAGTGGGCGAGCTTTTCAATCAGGTGAAAATCATCCAGCAACAACGGCCCACGCGGACCTGCCGAGCGCGAATTCTGGTTGTCGGCGACCGGTGCGCCACTGGCGGTGGTCAACGTCGTGTTCTGGCTCATGTATTTTCTCCCTTATCAGACTGATGCGGCCGGCTAATCGGCGTGAGGGGAGTATTGACCAGGAACATGACACCATCAAATTCATTGCGTGACTGAGATCAATAGATTCTTTCAATTCATGCAGGCACAAAAAACCGGGCACGAGGCCCGGTTCCTTGTTACAGACTGTTCGCCTTACTCAGCAGCTTCAACCGAGCCACCAACAGGACGATCAACCAGCTCGACGTACGCCATAGGTGCGTTATCGCCAGCGCGGAAGCCGCACTTGAGGATACGCAGGTAGCCGCCCTGACGGGTGGCATAGCGCTTGCCCAGATCGTTGAACAGCTTACCGACGATTTCTTTCGAACGAGTACGGTCGAAAGCCAGACGACGGTTAGCAACGCTGTCTTCCTTGGCCAGGGTGATCAGCGGCTCGGCAACGCGGCGCAGTTCCTTGGCTTTTGGCAGAGTAGTTTTGATCAGCTCGTGCTCGAACAGCGACACCGCCATGTTTTGGAACATGGCCTTACGGTGAGAGCTGGTACGGCTCAGGTGACGTCCACTTTTACGATGACGCATGGGTTCATTCCTTACCAAACACTACGTTCGGTGATTACGACGATCAGGCAGTCGCCTTGTCGTCCTTCTTAAGACTTGCAGGCGGCCAGTTGTCGAGGCGCATGCCGAGGGACAGACCACGGGAGGCCAGAACGTCCTTGATTTCGGTCAAGGATTTCTTGCCCAGGTTCGGAGTCTTCAACAGTTCTACTTCGGTACGCTGAATCAGGTCGCCGATGTAGTAAATGTTCTCCGCCTTAAGGCAGTTGGCCGAACGCACGGTCAATTCCAGATCGTCAACCGGACGAAGCAGGATCGGATCGATCTCGTCTTCCTGTTCGACTACCACGGGTTCGCTGTCACCTTTGAGGTCGACGAATGCAGCCAACTGCTGTTGCAGGATGGTTGCAGCACGACGGATTGCCTCTTCAGGGTCCAGAGTACCGTTGGTTTCCAGATCAATAACCAGCTTGTCCAGGTTAGTACGCTGCTCGACACGGGCGTTTTCCACCACGTATGCGATACGGCGAACCGGGCTGAACGAAGAGTCGAGCTGCAAGCGACCAATGCTGCGGCTTTCGTCTTCATCGCTCTGACGCGAATCGGCCGGTTCATAACCACGACCACGAGCTACGGTGAGCTTCATGTTCAAGGCGCCATTCGACGCCAGGTTAGCGATTACGTGATCGGGGTTAACGATCTCGACATCATGATCCAGCTGAATATCGGCAGCGGTAACCACCCCCGAACCCTTCTTCGACAAGGTCAGCGTAACTTCGTCACGACCGTGCAGCTTGATAGCCAGGCCTTTCAGGTTCAACAGGATTTCAATGACATCTTCCTGTACACCTTCGATGGCGGAGTACTCGTGGAGTACACCGTCAATCTCGGCCTCGACTACTGCACAGCCAGGCATGGAGGACAACAGGATGCGGCGCAGCGCGTTGCCCAGGGTATGGCCGAAACCGCGCTCGAGAGGCTCGAGCGTGATTTTAGCGCGGGTTGGACTGACGACCTGCACATCAATGTGGCGGGGCGTCAGGAACTCATTTACCGAAATCTGCATGGATGCACCTATTTTCTAGCCCTTACTTGGAGTAGAGCTCGACAATCAGGCTTTCGTTGATGTCGGCAGACAGATCACTGCGAGCAGGAACGTTCTTGAAAACGCCCGACTTCTTCGCGGTGTCTACATCTACCCACTCAACGCGGCCACGCTGGGCGCACAGTTCAAGGGCTTGAACAATGCGCAGCTGGTTCAGCGACTTCTCGCGAACCGCGACCACGTCACCCGGACGAACTTGGTAGGACGGAACGTTTACAGTCTTGCCGTTAATGCTGATCGCTTTGTGCGAAACCAGCTGACGGGATTCGGCACGAGTAGCGCCAAAGCCCATACGATAAACGACGTTATCCAGACGGCATTCGAGCAGTTGCAGCAGGTTCTCGCCGGTAGCACCCTTCTTGGAGGCTGCTTCCTTGTAGTAACCGCTGAACTGACGCTCGAGCACGCCGTAGATACGACGGACTTTTTGCTTTTCACGCAGCTGGGTGCCGTAGTCGGACTGACGACCGCGGCGCTGACCGTGAATACCTGGGGCTGCTTCGATGTTGCACTTCGATTCCAGAGCGCGAACGCCGCTCTTCAGGAACAGATCGGTGCCTTCACGACGAGACAGTTTGCATTTTGGACCAATGTAACGTGCCATTTATCTGTCTCCTGATTACACGCGGCGCTTCTTCGGCGGACGGCACCCGTTATGCGGGATTGGCGTCACGTCGGTGATGCTGGCGATCTTGTAGCCACAGCCGTTCAGAGCACGAACAGCGGACTCACGACCTGGACCTGGACCCTTGACGTTGACGTCGAGGTTCTTCAGACCATATTCCAGCGCAGCTTGACCAGCACGCTCGGCAGCTACTTGAGCAGCGAACGGGGTGGACTTGCGAGAACCGCGGAAACCCGAACCACCGGAGGTAGCCCAGGACAGGGCGTTACCTTGACGATCGGTAATGGTCACGATGGTGTTGTTAAAAGATGCATGGATGTGGGCGATGCCATCAACCACTGTCTTTTTAACTTTTTTACGAGGACGAGCAGCAGGTTTTGCCATTTCTAAATTCCTGTCGATTCGCTGGTGCGATTACTTGCGGATCGGCTTACGCGGACCTTTACGGGTACGCGCGTTGGTCTTGGTACGCTGACCGCGTACTGGCAGACCCCGACGATGACGCAGGCCACGGTAGCAACCCAGGTCCATCAACCGCTTGATTTTCATGTTGATGTCACGACGCAGATCACCTTCGGTGATGTACTTCGCGACTTCAGTACGCAGCGATTCAACCTGCTCGTCGCTCAGATCCTTGATCTTTGCGGCTGGGTTGACCCCAGTCTCTGCACAGATTTTCTGTGCAGTAGTGCGACCAACACCATAGATGTAGGTCAGCGAGATAACAGTGTGCTTGTTATCTGGAATGTTAACGCCTGCAATACGGGCCATTCAGTGGGACTCCAATTGACAGCTACCTACGCCCCGGAAGCCAAGAAATAGGGCGCGAGATAATATCGCTGTAGAAACAAATAATCAACCCAGCAGCGCACTAGCTGCTGGGTTTGAAGCACAGATCACACTCAGCCTTGGCGCTGCTTGTGACGTGGTTCCGCGCTGCAAATTACTCGCACAACACCTTCGCGGCGAATAATTTTGCAGTTACGGCACAGCTTTTTCACCGATGCACGAACTTTCATCACCAACTCCTCGAACCTTAAGGGTCTCTCAGCGCAGCATGCTGCTGCCACCGTAGCCTTTCAGGTTGGCTTTCTTCATCAGGGATTCGTACTGGTGTGAAACGAGGTGCGATTGTACTTGGGACATGAAGTCCATCACAACCACTACCACGATCAGCAACGAGGTCCCGCCAAGGTAGAACGGAACGTTAGCCGCCACCACCAGGAACTGGGGTAACAGACACACGGCCGTCATATAAAGAGCACCGAACATGGTCAAGCGGGTCAGAACGCCATCAATGTAGCGTGCCGACTGCTCACCTGGACGGATGCCCGGAATAAAGGCACCGGACTTCTTCAGGTTTTCCGCTACGTCTTTCGGATTGAACATCAACGCCGTATAGAAGAAGCAGAAGAAAATAATCCCTGCACTAAACAGCAGAATATTCAACGGCTGACCAGGAGCGATCGACTGCGAGATGTCCTGCAACCAGCCCATACCTTCAGACTGACCGAACCAGGCACCCAGCGAAGCCGGGAACAGCAAAATGCTGCTTGCGAAAATGGCCGGGATTACGCCCGCCATGTTCACTTTCAGCGGCAAGTGGCTAGTCTGCGCAGCGAAGACCTTGCGGCCCTGCTGACGCTTGGCATAGTGAACGGCGATACGACGCTGACCACGCTCAATGAACACCACAAAACCGATAATCGCTACTGCCAGCAAACCGATAGCGACCAGAGCGAAAATGTTGATATCGCCCGTACGTGCAGACTCGAAAGACTGCCCGATTGCTCTCGGAAGACCGGCGACGATACCTGCGAAAATCAACATCGAGATACCGTTGCCTACACCGCGCTCCGTGATTTGCTCACCCAGCCACATCATGAACATCGCGCCCGCCACAAACGTGGAGACCGCAACGAAATGGAAGCCAAAGTCAGCAGAAAACGCTACACCCTGACCGGCCAGGCCGATGGACATGCCAACAGCCTGGACCAGCGCCAGGATAACGGTGCCGTAGCGGGTGTACTGGCTGATCTTGCGACGGCCAGCTTCACCTTCCTTCTTCAACTGCTCCAGCTGCGGGCTCACGGCGGTCATCAGCTGCATGATGATCGATGCCGAAATGTACGGCATGATCCCCAGTGCAAAGATGCTCATCCGTTCCAGCGCGCCGCCGGAAAACATGTTGAACAAGCTAAGAATGGTCCCCTCATTCTGTCGAAACAGTTCCGCCAGCCGGTCCGGGTTGATGCCTGGAACTGGGATGTGTGCGCCTATCCGATAGACGATGATCGCCAGAAACAGAAAACGCAGACGAGCCCAAAGTTCAGACATCCCGCCTTTACCGAGCGAAGAGAGAGCACCTTGCTTAGCCATTTATTCCTCGAACTTGCCGCCAGCTGCTTCGATAGCCGCACGCGCACCTTTGGTGGCTGCGATACCCTTGATGGTGACCGCGCGAGTAACTTCGCCGGACAGCATGATTTTCACACGCTGTACGCTTTGGTTAATCACGTTGGCATCCTTCAAGGATTGCACGGTGACAACGTCGCCTTCCACTTTGGCCAGCTCGGACAGACGCACTTCTGCGCGGTCCATGGCTTTCAGCGAAACGAAGCCGAACTTCGGCAGACGACGGTGCAGCGGCTGTTGACCGCCTTCAAAGCCAGGAGCAATGGTGCCACCGGAGCGGGAGGTCTGACCTTTGTGGCCACGGCCACCGGTCTTGCCCAAACCACTACCGATACCACGACCCGGGCGATGTTTCTCGCGACGGGAACCCGGCGCTGGACTCAGATCATTGAGTTTCATCGATTAACCCTCGACGCGCAGCATGTAGTAAGCCTTGTTGATCATCCCGCGATTCTCGGGAGTATCCAGGACTTCTACAGTGTGACCGATGCGACGCAGACCCAGACCCTTAACGCACAGTTTGTGGTTAGGGATGCGGCCGGTCATGCTTTTGATCAGCGTTACTTTGACGGTAGCCATGATCAGCGGATCTCCTCGACGCTCTTGCCGCGCTTGGCAGCAATGGATTCAGGAGATTGCATAGCTTTCAGACCCTTGAAAGTGGCATGCACCACGTTCACTGGGTTGGTCGAGCCGTAGCACTTGGCCAGGACGTTCTGAACGCCAGCAACTTCCAGGACAGCACGCATCGCGCCACCGGCAATGATACCGGTACCGTCGGAAGCAGGCTGCATGTACACCTTCGACGCGCCATGGGCGGACTTGGTGGCGTACTGCAGCGTGGTGCCGTTCAGGTCTACCTGAATCATGTTGCGACGAGCAGCTTCCATGGCTTTCTGGATCGCAGCAGGTACTTCGCGCGATTTGCCACGGCCGAAGCCGACGCGGCCCTTGCCATCACCTACCACGGTCAACGCGGTGAAGGTGAAGATACGGCCGCCTTTAACGGTTTTTGCTACGCGGTTAACTTGAACCAGCTTCTCGATGTAGCCTTCGTCGCGCTTTTGATCGTTATTTGACATAACTTAGAACTCCAGTCCGCCTTCACGAGCACCATCAGCCAGCGCTTTAACGCGGCCGTGATACTTGAAGCCAGAACGGTCAAAGGCAACTTGAGATACACCGGCGGCTTTCGCGCGCTCAGCTACCAGCTTGCCAACCTTAGTGGCCGCGTCGATGTTGCCAGTGGCGCCATCACGCAGGTCTTTGTCCAAAGTCGAGGCGCTGGCCAGGACTTTGCTGCCGTCGGCCGAAATGACCTGGGCATAGATGTGCTGCGAGGAGCGGAACACGCAGAGACGCACGACTTCGAGTTCGTGCATTTTCAGGCGTGCTTTGCGAGCGCGACGCAGTCGAGTAACTTTTTTGTCGGTCATTTGCTATGCCCTACTTCTTCTTGGCTTCTTTACGACGGACGACTTCGTCCGCGTAACGCACACCCTTGCCTTTGTACGGCTCTGGTGGACGGAAGTCGCGGATTTCAGCGGCCACCTGACCTACCAGCTGCTTGTCGATGCCCTTGATCAGGATATCGGTCTGGCTAGGGGTCTCAGCGGTGATGCCCTCAGGCAGTTCATAATCCACTGGGTGCGAGAAGCCGAGCGCCAGGTTCAGCACGGTGCCCTTGGCTTGCGCCTTGTAACCAACACCGACCAGCTGGAGCTTGCGCTCGAAGCCTTGGCTTACGCCTTGGACCATGTTGTTCACGAGTGCACGGGTAGTGCCGGCCATTGCGCGAGTTTGTTGGTCGCCGTTGCGAGCAGCAAAACGCAGCTCACCAGCTTCTTCAACAACTTCAACGGACGAGTGAACGTTCAGTTCGAGAGTGCCCTTGGCACCCTTCACCGAAAGCTGTTGGCCGACGAATTTGACTTCGACACCGGCTGGCAGCTTAACGGGGTTCTTAGCGACGCGAGACATGCTTATCCCCCCTTAGAACACTGTGCAGAGTACTTCGCCGCCGACACCGGCAGCGCGCGCAGCACGATCCGTCATCACACCTTTGTTGGTGGAGACGATAGACACGCCAAGACCGCCACGTACTTTCGGCAGTTCTTCGACGGACTTGTACTGACGCAGGCCTGGACGACTTACGCGCTTGACTTCCTCGATGACCGGACGGCCTTCGAAGTATTTCAGCTCGATGGACAGCGAAGGTTTGACTTCACTGCTGACCTGATAACCCGCGATATAGCCTTCGTCTTTCAGAACTTTGGCTACAGCCACCTTCAGGGTCGAGGACGGCATGCTTACGACGGACTTTTCAGCCATCTGGGCATTACGGATTCGAGTTAGCATGTCCGCTAACGGGTCCTGCATACTCATGGGCTAGACGCTCCTGATACAAGAAAAATTAGCCTTTCGGCTACTACAGTCACCTGGACGCAACGGGCAAAAAACCCGGGCTCAGGTGAGCCGGTCATTCTAGACACATCCCAGAAACGAAACAAGCCCCATAAGGGGCTTGTTTCGTTGCAAGATCACCGGCGGTCGGAAGATTGCTCCCCCGCCGCCAGGGCCCTGCCGGCACGTCTTACCAGCTGGCTTTAACCAGACCTGGAACGTCACCGCGCATTGCTGCTTCACGCAGCTTGTTACGGCCGAGGCCGAACTTGCGGTAAACGCCGTGTGGACGGCCGGTGATGCGGCAGCGGTTACGCATGCGCGAAGCGCTTGCGTCACGTGGCTGCTTCTGCAGAGCAACAGAGGCTGCCCAACGTTCTTCTGGAGTTGCATTCAGATTAACGATGGTAGCTTTGAGCTCAGCACGCTTCTTGGCGTATTTAGCAACCGTGAGCTGACGCTTCAGCTCGCGGTTTTTCATGCTCTTCTTGGCCATTTTCCTACTCCAATCAGTTGCGGAACGGGAATTTGAAAGCACGCAGCAGAGCGCGGCCTTCGTCATCCGTACGAGCAGTGGTGGTCAGGGTAATGTCCAGACCGCGCAGAGCATCGATCTTGTCGTAGTCGATTTCCGGGAAGATGATCTGCTCTTTCACGCCCATGCTGTAGTTGCCACGACCATCGAAGGACTTGGCATTCAGGCCGCGGAAGTCGCGAACCCGAGGCAGGGAGATCGCCAGCAGGCGGTCCAGGAACTCGTACATACGATCACGGCGCAGAGTGACTTTGACGCCAATCGGCCAGCCCTCACGGACTTTGAAGCCCGCAATGGATTTCCGAGCGAAAGTCACAACGGCTTTTTGACCGGTGATCTTTTCCAGGTCAGCTACAGCGTGCTCGATGACTTTCTTGTCGCCGACAGCTTCGCCCAGACCCATGTTCAGGGTGATCTTGGTAACGCGCGGAACTTCCATCACGTTCGCCAGCTTAAGTTCTTCCTTAAGCTTGGGAGCAATTTCCTTCCGGTAAATCTCTTTCAGTCGTGCCATGGTCTTCTACCTAGCAGTGTTCAAGCATCAACCGCTTTTTGGGTCGACTTGAAGACACGAATTTTTTTGCCTTCTTCTACTTTGAAACCAACGCGGTCAGCCTTGTTGGTTTCGCCGTTGAAAATGGCGACGTTGGAAGCGTGCAGTGGCGCTTCTTTCTCGACGATACCGCCTTGTACGCCCGACATAGGGTTAGGCTTGGTATGACGCTTCACCAGGTTGATCCCACCAACGACCAGACGGTCGTCAGCGAGAACCTTGAGCACCTTACCGCGCTTACCTTTGTCTTTGCCGGCGATCACGATGATCTCGTCGTCACGACGAATCTTTTGCATGTCGGATCTCCTTACAGCACTTCTGGGGCGAGCGAGACGATCTTCATGAACTTCTCAGTACGAAGTTCACGGGTCACTGGCCCAAAGATACGGGTGCCGATCGGCTCTTGCTTGTTGTTCAGCAGAACAGCAGCATTGCCATCAAAGCGGATGATGGAGCCGTCAGCACGACGGACACCGTGGCGAGTGCGGACTACAACAGCAGTCATCACTTGGCCTTTCTTCACTTTACCGCGAGGAATTGCTTCCTTGACGGTTACCTTGATGATGTCACCGATACCGGCGTAGCGACGGTGCGAACCGCCGAGCACCTTGATGCACATGACGCGACGAGCGCCGCTGTTATCGGCCACATCGAGCATGGATTGAGTCTGAATCATAAAATTTCTCCGACCCCTAGCCCTTAGACTTCAACAGCGCGTTCGAGAACTTCAACCAGTGCCCAGGACTTGGTCTTGGCCAGCGGACGGGTCTCGCGGATGGAGACCTTGTCGCCGATATGGCACTGGTTGGTTTCGTCGTGCGCGTGCAGCTTAGTGGAACGCTTAACGTATTTACCGTAGATCGGGTGCTTTACGCGACGCTCGATCAGAACGGTAATGGTTTTGTCCATCTTGTCGCTGACGACACGGCCAGTCAGCGTACGGACGGTTTTTTCAGCTTCAGCCATGATTACTTACCTGCCTGCTGGTTGAGCACAGTTTTCACGCGAGCGATGTCACGCTTAACTTGCGAGAGCAGGTGCGACTGCCCCAACTGGCCAGTTGCTTTCTGCATACGCAGATTGAACTGGTCGCGCAGCAAGCCGAGCAGTTGCTCGTTCAGCTGCTGTGCTGATTGTTCACGAAGTTCATTCGCTTTCATCACATCACCGTCCGCTTAACAAAGGAGGTGGCGAGAGGCAGCTTTGCAGCCGCCAAGGCGAAAGCCTCACGCGCCAGCTCTTCAGAAACACCCTCGATCTCGTACAGGACTTTGCCTGGCTGGATCTGGGCAACCCAGTACTCCACGGAACCCTTACCTTTACCCATCCGCACTTCGAGAGGCTTCTTGGAGATCGGCTTGTCCGGGAATACACGGATCCAGATCTTGCCGCCACGCTTAACGTGACGGGTCAGGGCACGACGTGCCGATTCGATCTGGCGGGCGGTGAGACGACCGCGAGCAACAGCTTTAAGAGCAAATTCGCCGAAGCTGACTTTGCTACCGCGCAGTGCCAGACCACGGTTGTGGCCAGTCATCTGCTTGCGGAATTTTGTACGCTTAGGTTGCAACATTTGGCGTACCCCTTACTTAGCAGCTTTTTTACGAGGCGCTGGTGCTTGTGGTTTCAGTTCTTCTTGGCGACCACCAATAACTTCGCCTTTGAAAATCCAAACCTTCACACCGATCACACCGTAAGTGGTGTGAGCTTCGTAAGTGGCATAGTCGATGTCGGCACGCAGGGTGTGCAGAGGCACACGACCTTCGCGATACCATTCAGTACGTGCGATTTCAGCACCGCCGAGACGACCGCTCACCTGGATCTTGATGCCCTTGGCACCAATACGCATGGCGTTCTGTACGGCGCGCTTCATGGCGCGACGGAACATCACACGACGCTCCAGCTGCTGAGCTACGCTCTGAGCTACCAGCATACCGTCGAGTTCCGGCTTGCGGATCTCTTCGATATTGATGTGCACAGGCACACCCATTTGCTTGGTCAGGTCCTGACGCAGTTTCTCAACATCTTCACCTTTCTTCCCGATAACGATACCTGGACGAGCGGTGTGGATGGTGATGCGTGCAGTTTGAGCCGGACGATGGATATCGATACGGCTAACGGACGCGCTTTTTAGTTTGTCTTGGAGGTACTCACGCACATTCAGATCTGCGAGCAAATAGTCCGCATAAGTCCGACCGTCTGCGTACCAGACGGAGGTGTGCTCCTTGACGATTCCCAGGCGAATGCCAGTGGGATGTACTTTCTGACCCATCTGATCGACTCCGTTACTTGTCCGCAACCTTGACAGTGATATGGCAAGACCGCTTGACGATGCGATCAGCGCGGCCTTTGGCACGCGGCATGATTCGCTTCAGCGAACGCCCTTCGTTGACGAAAACGGTGCTGACCTTCAGGTCATCAACGTCTGCGCCTTCGTTGTGTTCGGCGTTGGCAACGGCCGACTCGAGGACTTTCTTCATGATTTCAGCGGCTTTCTTGCTGCTGAAGGCCAACAGGTTGAGCGCTTCGCCCACCTTCTTCCCGCGGATCTGGTCGGCGACCAAGCGGGCTTTCTGGGCGGATATGCGAGCGCCCGACAACTTAGCGGCTACTTCCATTTCCTTACCCCTTAACGCTTGGCTTTCTTGTCAGCCACGTGCCCGCGGTAGGTGCGGGTACCGGCGAACTCGCCCAGTTTATGGCCGACCATGTCTTCGTTCACGAGAACTGGGACGTGTTGGCGACCGTTGTGTACCGCGATGGTCAGACCGACCATTTGTGGCAGGATCATCGAACGACGCGACCAGGTCTTAACTGGTTTGCGATCGTTCTTTTCCGCCGCCACTTCGATCTTCTTCAGTAGGTGAAGATCGATAAAAGGACCTTTTTTCAGAGAACGTGGCACTGTCGTATCCCTCTATTTACTTGCGACGACGGACGATCATTTTGTCGGTACGCTTATTACCACGAGTCTTCGCGCCCTTAGTCGGGAAGCCCCATGGCGATACCGGATGACGACCACCGGAGGTACGACCTTCACCACCACCATGTGGGTGGTCAACCGGGTTCATGGCAACACCACGAACGGTTGGGCGAACGCCACGCCAGCGCTTGGCACCAGCTTTACCCAGCGAACGCAGGCTGTGCTCGGAGTTCGAGACTTCACCCAGGGTCGCACGGCATTCAGCCAGGACTTTACGCATTTCACCAGAGCGCAGACGCAGGGTCACATAGACACCTTCGCGAGCGATCAGCTGAGCCGAAGCACCAGCGGAACGAGCGATCTGTGCACCTTTGCCCGGCTTCAGTTCGATGCCGTGAATGGTGCTACCCACTGGGATGTTGCGCAGTTGCAGGGAGTTGCCTGGCTTGATTGGAGCCAGAGCACCTGCGATCAGCTGGTCGCCAGCACTCACGCCTTTAGGGGCGATGATGTAGCGGCGCTCGCCGTCTGCGTAGCAGAGCAGTGCGATGTGAGCAGTACGGTTCGGGTCGTATTCGATACGCTCGACAGTGGCGACGATGCCGTCCTTGTCGTTGCGACGGAAGTCGACCATACGGTAATGCTGCTTATGACCACCACCTACGTGACGCGTAGTGATGCGGCCATTGTTGTTACGACCACCAGACTTCGATTTCTTCTCGAGCAGCGGTGCGTGAGGAGCGCCTTTATGCAGCTCCTTGTTGACCACCTTGACCACGAAACGGCGGCCAGGGGAAGTCGGTTTGCATTTAACGATTGCCATGATGCACCCCTTCCTTACTCAGCACTGCTGCTGAAATCGAGATCTTGGCCGGGTTGAAGGGAGATGATCGCCTTCTTCCAGTCATTACGCTTGCCCAGACCGCGAGCGGTACGCTTGGTCTTACCCAGAACGTTCAGGGTAGTCACGCTTTCCACTTTCACGCTGAACAGGCTTTCGACGGCCTTCTTGATTTCCAGCTTGGTTGCGTCAGTAGCAACCTTGAAAACGAACTGGCCTTTCTTGTCAGCCAGAACCGTGGCCTTCTCGGAAACGTGCGGGCCAAGTAGAACTTTAAATACGCGTTCCTGGTTCATCCCAGCAGCTCCTCGAATTTCTTCACGGCCGACACGGTGATCAACACCTTGTCGTATGCGATCAGACTGACCGGATCGGAACCTTGTACGTCACGTACGTCGACGTGCGGCAGGTTGCGAGCAGCCAGGTACAGATTCTGATCAACAGCGTCAGAAACGATCAGTACATCGCTCAGACCCATGCCGTTCAGCTTGTTCAGCAGGTCTTTGGTTTTCGGTGCTTCAACAGCGAAGTCCTGAACCACGACCAGACGGTCGGTACGCACCAGCTCGGCGAGGATGGAACGCATTGCTGCGCGGTACATCTTCTTGTTGAGCTTTTGCGAGTGGTCTTGAGGACGAGCTGCGAAAGTGGTACCGCCGCCACGCCAGATTGGGCTACGGATAGTACCGGCACGAGCGCGGCCAGTGCCTTTCTGACGCCATGGGCGCTTACCGCCACCGGATACGTCGGAACGGGTTTTCTGCTGCTTGGTGCCCTGACGGCCGCCGGCCATGTAGGCCACGACTGCTTGGTGTACCAGCGTCTCGTTGAATTCGCCGCCGAAAGTCAGTTCGGAAACTTCGATCGCTTGAGCGTCATTTACATTTAGTTGCATGTCAGCTTCCCCTTAACCGCGAGCCTTGGCAGCCGGACGCACAACCAGATTGCCGCCAGTTGCGCCAGGAACGGCACCCTTGACCAGCAACAGATTGCGTTCAGCGTCGACGCGCACTACTTCGAGGGACTGAACGGTCACGCGCTCGGCGCCCATGTGACCGGACATTTTTTTGCCCTTGAATACACGACCAGGAGTCTGGCACTGGCCGATAGAGCCCGGGACGCGGTGGGAAACGGAGTTACCGTGGGTATTGTCTTGACCGCGGAAATTCCAACGCTTGATGGTACCGGCAAAGCCTTTACCTTTCGACTGACCGGTAACGTCTACCATTTGGCCAGCAGCGAAGATTTCTGCATTGATCAAGTCGCCAGCCTGGTACTCGCCTTCTTCAAGACGGAATTCCCAGACACCGCGACCAGCGGCAACGTTCGCTTTAGCGAAGTGACCTGCCTGAGCAGCAGTCACACGCGAAGCGCGACGCTCACCGACAGTGACTTGCACTGCACGATAGCCATCAGTTTCTTCGGTTTTGAACTGGGTGACGCGATTCGGCTCGATCTCAATGACCGTGACCGGAATGGAGACACCTTCTTCGGTGAAAATACGGGTCATACCGCATTTACGACCGACTACACCAATAGTCATGTTGTAAACCTCATGAGTGTACGGGGCTTTCACCCGCTATGGCCGCCCATTTCAGAGCGTTACACGACTAAGACCGTGTCTTAGCCGAGGCTGATCTGCACTTCCACACCGGCCGCAAGATCAAGCTTCATAAGCGCATCAACGGTTTTATCCGTTGGCTGGACGATGTCCAGAACGCGCTTATGAGTACGGATCTCGTACTGGTCACGCGCGTCTTTGTTGACGTGCGGGGAGACCAGAACGGTGAACCGCTCTTTACGGGTAGGCAGTGGAATTGGACCACGCACTTGAGCACCAGTACGTTTCGCGGTTTCCACGATTTCCTGGGTGGATTGGTCGATCAGGCGATGGTCAAAAGCCTTCAACCTGATACGGATTTGCTGATTTTGCATTGGATTTCAGACTCCAGGCTGCTATTCCCACCGGGCGCACTACGCCCGTTAAAAGGAGGCGTGATTCTATAGACACCCCCACTGAGTGTCAACCCAATAAAAAAGCCCCCCGCAAAAGCGGGGGCCTTTTTAAGCGATCAACGATTACTCGATGATTTTGGCTACGACGCCGGCGCCGACGGTACGACCGCCTTCACGGATAGCGAAACGCAGACCGTCTTCCATCGCGATAGTCTTGATCAGGGTAACTTCCATCTGGATGTTGTCACCCGGCATTACCATTTCAACGCCTTCTGGCAGCTGGCAGTTACCAGTCACGTCAGTAGTACGGAAGTAGAACTGAGGACGGTAGCCTTTGAAGAACGGAGTATGACGGCCGCCTTCTTCCTTCGACAGAACGTAGACTTCTGCGGTGAACTTGGTGTGCGGCTTGACCGAACCTGGCTTGACCAGAACCTGGCCACGCTCAACGTCGTCACGCTTGGTGCCGCGCAGCAGCACGCCGCAGTTCTCGCCAGCACGACCTTCGTCGAGCAGCTTGCGGAACATCTCAACACCGGTGCAGGTGGTGGTGGTGGTGTCACGCAGACCAACGATTTCCAGAGCGTCTTGAACGCGGACGATGCCACGCTCGATACGACCGGTAACAACGGTACCACGACCCGAGATCGAGAATACGTCTTCGATTGGCATCAGGAACGGCTGGTCGATAGCACGAACTGGCTCAGGAATGTAGCTGTCCAGAGTTTCAACCAGTTTACGAACGGCAGTGGTGCCCATTTCGTTGTCGTCTTTGCCTTCCAGCGCCATACGAGCCGAACCATGATGATCGGGGTGTCGTCGCCTGGGAAGTCGTAGGTGGACAGCAGGTCGCGAACTTCCATCTCGACCAGTTCCAGCAGCTCAGCGTCGTCTACCAGGTCAGCCTTGTTCAGGAAGACCACGATGTACGGAACGCCAACCTGACGGGACAGCAGGATGTGCTCACGGGTTTGTGGCATCGGACCATCAGCGGCCGAACAAACCAGGATAGCGCCGTCCATCTGCGCAGCACCGGTGATCATGTTCTTCACGTAGTCAGCGTGACCTGGGCAGTCGACGTGAGCGTAGTGACGAATAGTCGAGTTGTACTCAACGTGCGCGGTGTTGATGGTGATACCGCGAGCTTTCTCTTCTGGAGCGCTGTCGATCTTGTCGAAGTCGACGATTGCGGAACCGAAAACTTCGGAGCAAACGCGAGTCAGAGCTGCGGTCAGCGTGGTTTTACCGTGGTCAACGTGACCGATGGTGCCAACGTTGACGTGCGGAAGGGAACGATCAAATTTTTCTTTAGCCACGACAATAAACTCCTAGCCTAAAGGACTGGATTAGCCTTGTTTTTTAACGAGTGCTTCGACGATATTCGACGGAGCTTCGGCGTATTTGGAGAATTCCATAGAGTAGCTCGCGCGACCCTGAGACATGGAACGTACGTCGGTCGCATAACCGAACATCTCTCCGAGCGGAACTTCAGCACGGACAACCTTGCCGGACACCGAATCTTCCATACCCTGGATCAGACCACGACGACGGTTCAGGTCACCCATCACGTCACCCATGTAGTCCTCAGGGGTCACAACTTCCACCTTCATGATCGGCTCAAGCACTTTACCGCCGCCTTTGGCAGCCAGCTGCTTGGTCGCCATGGAGGCCGCCACCTTGAACGCCATCTCGTTGGAGTCGACGTCATGGTAGGAACCATCAAACACGGTTGCCTTCAGGCCGATCAGCGGATAGCCGGCAACGATGCCGTTCTTCATCTGCTCTTCGATACCCTTCTGGATAGCCGGGATGTATTCCTTCGGAACCACACCACCCACAACCTCGTTGGTGAAAACCAGGCCTTCGGTGATGTTACCGCTTGCGTCCACGTCTGGCTGCGAGAAACGGATCCAGCAGTGACCGAACTGACCGCGACCACCGGACTGACGAACGAACTTGCCTTCGATCTCGACATTGTCCTTGGTGATCTGCTCGCGGTAAGAAACCTGCGGCTTACCAATGTTGGCTTCGACGTTGAACTCGCGCTTCATGCGGTCAACGAGGATGTCCAGGTGAAGCTCGCCCATACCCGAGATAATGGTCTGACCGGTTTCTTCGTCAGTCTTGACGCGGAACGATGGGTCTTCCTGAGCCAGCTTGCCCAGTGCGATACCCATCTTCTCCTGGTCCTGCTTGGTCTTCGGCTCAACAGCTACCGAGATCACAGGCTCAGGGAAGTCCATACGCTCAAGGATGATCGGCTTGTCGGCGTTGCACAGGGTGTCACCAGTGGTGACGTCCTTCATGCCGATCAGCGCGGCGATGTCGCCGGCCAGCACTTCCTTGATTTCTTCACGCTGGTTGGCGTGCATCTGCACCATACGACCAACGCGCTCTTTCTTGCCCTTGACCGAGTTGATCACGGAGTCGCCGGACTGCAGCATACCCGAGTAAACGCGGACGAAGGTCAGCGTACCAACGAACGGGTCGGTGGCAATCTTGAACGCCAGAGCCGAGAACGGCTCGTTGTCGTCGGCATGACGCTCGTCGAAGTCGGCGTCGACCAGCTCTTCCTTCGGCTTCTCGATCAGGTCAGGGTGGATACCCTTGATCGCAGGAATCTCGGTAGGAGCAGGCAGGAAGTCGATGACGGCATCGAGAACCAGAGGAACGCCCTTGTTCTTGAAGGAAGAACCGCAGACAGCCGGAACGATCTCGCTGGCCAGGGTGCGCGCACGCAGACCGGCTTTGATCTCTTCGACGGTCAGCTCTTCGCCTTCCAGGTACTTGTTCATCAGCTCTTCGCTGGACTCGGCAGCCGCTTCAACCATGTTGGCGCGCCACTCTTGAGCCAGCTCCAGCATATCGGCAGGAATTTCTTCCTCGCGATAGGTGGTGCCTTTGTCGTCATCGTTCCAGTAGATAGCCTTCATCTTGATCAGGTCGACCTGACCCTGGAAGTTATCTTCCGAACCGATGGCCAGCTGAACCGGAACCGGGGTGTGACCCAGGCGGTTCTTGATCTGACCTACGACGCGCAGGAAGTTGGCACCAGCACGGTCCATCTTGTTCACGTAAACAACACGTGGAACGCCGTACTTGTTGGCTTGACGCCATACGGTTTCGGACTGCGGCTCAACACCGGAGGTGCCGCAGAACACAACGACGGCGCGTCGAGTACGCGCAGCGAACGTTCTACTTCAATGGTGAAGTCTACGTGGCCGGGAGTATCGATGACGTTGACGCGATAATTGTCATACTGACCTTTGGAGCCCTTCCAGAAGGTAGTGACAGCAGCGGAGGTAATGGTAATACCCCGCTCCTGCTCCTGCACCATCCAGTCGGTGGTCGCGGCGCCATCATGCACCTCGCCCATTTTGTGGCTCAGGCCTGTGTAGAACAGGATCCGCTCGGTAGTCGTGGTCTTGCCCGCATCAACGTGCGCGCAAATACCAATGTTACGGTAGCGGTTGATTGGTGTAGTACGAGCCATAGAGCCCTCGCAAAAATAGTGATGCCTGAATTAGAAGCGGTAGTGCGAGAACGCTTTGTTGGCTTCGGCCATACGGTGTACGTCTTCACGCTTCTTGACTGCAGCACCTTTGCCTTCAGCAGCATCCAGCAACTCGCCGGCCAGGCGCAGAGCCATAGACTTCTCGCCGCGCTTGCGGGCGTAGTCTACCAACCAGCGCATTGCCAGGGCGTTACGACGGGATGGACGAACTTCAACCGGAACCTGGTAAGTAGCACCGCCAACACGGCGCGACTTCACTTCGACCAGCGGAGCGATGGCGTCGAGAGCTTTCTCGAAGATTTCCAGGGGGTCGCTGTTCTTGCGTTCTTTGACCTTGTCCAGCGCACCGTAAACGATACGCTCGGCAACGGCCTTCTTGCCGCTTTCCATCACGTGGTTCATGAACTTGGCGAGAATCTGCGATCCGTATTTTGGATCGTCCAGAATCTCACGCTTGGCTGCTACACGACGTCTTGGCATTGATAAGCCCTCAAACGGTCTTCAGGTTAGCTCGGGACAGGGAACCCTGAGGCTGCGTGCCCGACCTTACTCTTATCGACTCAATAAAATTGATAACTGCAATTTGCTGCAAACGGCCGATTACTTCGGACGCTTGGTACCGTACTTCGAACGACCTTGGTTACGACCTTTGACGCCGGAAGTATCCAGGGAGCCGCGAACGGTGTGGTAACGAACACCTGGCAAGTCTTTTACACGACCGCCGCGGATCAGTACCACGCTGTGCTCTTGCAGGTTGTGGCCTTCACCGCCGATGTACGAGGAAACCTCGAAACCGTTGGTCAGACGCACACGGCATACTTTACGCAGTGCCGAGTTAGGTTTTTTCGGCGTGGTGGTGTACACACGGGTGCACACGCCACGACGTTGCGGGCAGTTCTGCAGCGCAGGAACGTCGGATTTCTCGACGATACGCTTACGCGGCTGACGTACCAGCTGGTTGATAGTTGCCATCTACTAGCTCCACTGTTGTCTTGCGACGCTATTGTCTTGCAAGAAAAGCAAAATGGCAGGACGAAGTCCCACCAAATTTAGGGGTACAAGAGTCTAAAGAGGATCTTGCCCCTCGTCAAGGCAAGGCCCCGACTTCCCCCACCCGCCTCTGCGCAACAAGATATGTCACGAGAGTCGGACGAGGGCCGCCAGGGCCCTACGCTTAGTTGCCGCTGGAGTTCAGCGCTTCGGTCAGTGCAGCTTCGACTTCACTGGCGCTAACACGCAACGGCTTGTCTGCATCACGGCGACGCTTGCGCTCGCTGTGGTAGGCCAGACCGGTACCGGCCGGGATCAGACGACCCACGACCACGTTTTCTTTCAGGCCGCGCAGGTAGTCGCGCTTGCCGGTTACCGCCGCCTCGGTCAGTACACGGGTGGTTTCCTGGAAGGAAGCCGCCGAGATGAACGACTCGGTGGACAGCGAGGCCTTGGTGATACCCAGCAGTACGCGAGTGAACTTGGAGACGAACTTGTCGTCTGCGCCGAGGCGCTCGTTCTCTACCAGTACGTGGGTCAGTTCCATCTGGTCGCCCTTGATGAAGCTGGAATCACCCGACTCGGCAATCTCGACCTTGCGCAGCATCTGACGCAGGATGGTTTCGATGTGCTTGTCGTTGATCTTCACGCCTTGCAGGCGGTAAACGTCCTGGATCTCGTTGACGATGTACTTGGCCAGCGCGCTCACACCCAGCAGACGCAGGATGTCGTGCGGATCGCTCGGGCCGTCGGAGATAACTTCGCCGCGGTTCACTTGTTCGCCTTCGAAGACGTTCAGGTGACGCCACTTCGGAATCAGCTCCTCGTACGGATCGCTGCCATCGTTCGGGGTAATGACCAGACGGCGTTTGCCCTTGGTCTCTTTACCGAAGGCGATGGTACCGCTGACTTCCGCCAGAATCGAAGCTTCTTTCGGACGACGGGCTTCAAACAGGTCGGCAACACGCGGCAGACCACCGGTGATGTCACGGGTCTTCGAGGTTTCTTGCGGGATACGCGCGATAACGTCACCGACACCGATCTGCGAACCGTCAGCCACACCCACAAGGGCGTTTGCCGGCAGGAAATACTGAGCCGGTACGTCAGTACCTGGCAGCAGCAGATCCTTGCCATTGGCGTCGACCATCTTGATTGCAGGGCGAATTTCCTTGCCTGCAGCCGGACGGTCTTTGGCGTCCAGAACTTCGATGTTGGTCAGGCCGGTCAATTCGTCGGTCTGACGCTTGATCGTGATGCCTTCTTCCATGCCCACGAAGGTCACGGTACCTTTCATTTCGGTAACGATCGGGTGGGTGTGCGGGTCCCACTTGGCAACGATGGCGCCAGCGTCGACCTTGTCGCCTTCCTTCACCGAAATCACGGCGCCGTAAGGCAGCTTGTAACGCTCACGCTCACGGCCGAACTCGTCGGCAATCGCCAACTCACCGGAACGCGATACGGCAACCAGGTTGCCGTCGGCACGCTCAACCTGCTTGAGGTTGTGCAGACGTACCATACCGCCGTTCTTCACCTGGACGCTGTCGGCAGCCGAGGTCCGGCTTGCAGCACCACCGATGTGGAACGTACGCATGGTCAGCTGGGTACCTGGCTCACCGATCGACTGTGCAGCGATAACGCCGACAGCTTCACCGATGTTGACCTGATGACCACGAGCCAGGTCGCGACCGTAGCACTTGGCGCAGATGCCGTAGCGGGTTTCGCAGCTGATCGGCGAACGCACGATCACTTCGTCGATGCTGTTCAGCTCGATGAACTCGACCCACTTCTCGTCGACCAGGGTACCGGCCGGCACGATGACATCGTCGGTGCCTGGCTTGAACACGTCACGGGCGATTACACGGCCCAGCACGCGCTCACCCAGCGGCTCTACAACGTCGCCGCCTTCGATGTGCGGCGTCATCAGCAGGCCCTGCTCGGTACCGCAATCGATCTCGGTAACCACCAGGTCCTGCGCCACGTCTACCAGACGACGGGTCAGGTAACCGGAGTTGGCGGTTTTCAGCGCGGTATCCGCAAGACCCTTACGCGCACCGTGAGTCGAGATGAAGTACTGGAGTACGCTCAGACCTTCACGGAAGTTCGCGGTGATCGGCGTCTCGATGATCGAGCCGTCCGGCTTGGCCATCAGGCCACGCATACCGGCTAGCTGACGGATCTGAGCTGCCGAGCCCCGGGCACCGGAGTCAGCCATCATGTACATCGAGTTGAAGGACTCTTGCTCGACTTCGACGCCATTGCGGTCGATGACCTTCTCTTTCGAGAGGTTGGCCATCATCGCCTTGGACACTTCGTCGTTCGCCTTGGACCACAAGTCGATGACCTTGTTGTACTTCTCGCCCTGGGTTACCAGGCCGGAGGCGTACTGGCTCTCGATCTCTTTCACTTCGTCGGTGGCAGAACCGATGATGCGGGCTTTTTCATCCGGGATAACGAAGTCGTTAACACCGATGGAAACGCCGGAGATGGTCGAGTAGGCAAAACCGGTGTACATCAGCTGGTCAGCGAAGATAACGGTCTCTTTCAGGCCAACCACGCGATAGCACTGGTTGATCAGCTTGGAGATCGCCTTCTTCTTCATCGGTTGGTTGACCACGTCGTAGGACAGACCTGGCGGTACAACCTGGAACAGCAGCGCACGGCCGACGGTGGTGTCGACGATACGGGTGTTCTTGACGCTGCCACCATCACGATCATTGACGGTTTCGTTGATACGAACCTTGATCTTGGCGTGCAGGGCAGCCTCGCCGGCGCGGAATACGCGGTCGACTTCCTGCAGGTCGGCGAAGATGCGGCCTTCGCCCTTGGCGTTGATGGCTTCGCGGGTCATGTAGTACAGACCCAGTACAACGTCCTGCGACGGAACGATGATTGGCTCACCGTTGGCCGGCGACAGGATGTTGTTGGTCGACATCATCAGCGCGCGCGCTTCGAGCTGGGCTTCCAGCGTCAGCGGCACGTGCACGGCCATCTGGTCACCGTCGAAGTCGGCGTTGTACGCAGCACACACCAGCGGGTGCAGCTGGATGGCCTTGCCTTCGATCAGTACCGGTTCAAACGCCTGGATACCCAGACGGTGAAGGGTCGGTGCACGGTTGAGCAGCACGGGGTGTTCGCGAATCACTTCGGCGAGAACGTCCCACACCTCTGGCAGCTCGCGCTCGACCATCTTCTTGGCAGCCTTGATGGTGGTCGCCAGACCACGCATTTCCAGCTTGCCGAAAATGAACGGCTTGAACAGCTCGAGGGCCATCTTCTTCGGCAGACCGCACTGGTGCAGACGCAGAGTCGGACCTACGGTAATTACCGAACGGCCGGAGTAGTCAACGCGCTTACCGAGCAAGTTCTGACGGAAGCGACCTTGCTTACCCTTGATCATGTCGGCCAGGGATTTCAGAGGACGCTTGTTCGAGCCAGTGATGGCGCGGCCACGACGGCCGTTGTCGAGCAGTGCGTCGACCGCTTCCTGCAGCATGCGCTTTTCGTTGCGCACGATGATGTCCGGCGCGGACAGGTCGAGCAGGCGTTTCAGACGGTTGTTACGGTTGATCACCCGACGATACAGGTCGTTCAGGTCGGAGGTCGCGAAACGACCGCCATCCAGCGGAACCAATGGACGCAGGTCTGGCGGCAGTACCGGCAGAACGGTCAGGACCATCCACTCAGGCAGGTTGCCCGAGCCCTGGAAGGCTTCCATCAGCTTCAGACGCTTGGACAGCTTCTTGATCTTGGTTTCCGAGTTGGTCTGCGGAATCTCTTCGCGCAGGCGACCGATCTCGTGCTCCAGGTCGATAGCGTGCAGCAGTTCGCGGACAGCCTCGGCACCCATGCGGGCGTCGAAGTCATCGCCGAACTCTTCCAGCGCTTCGAAGTACTGCTCATCGTTCAGCAGCTGACCTTTTTCAAGGGTGGTCATGCCTGGATCGATAACGACATAGCTCTCGAAGTAGAGAACGCGCTCGATATCACGCAGGGTCATGTCCATCAGCAGGCCGATACGCGACGGCAGCGATTTCAGGAACCAGATGTGGGCAACCGGAGAGGCCAGTTCGATGTGCGCCATGCGCTCACGACGAACTTTTGCCAGGGCGACTTCAACGCCGCACTTCTCGCAGATCACACCACGGTGCTTCAGGCGCTTGTACTTGCCGCACAGGCACTCGTAGTCCTTGACTGGGCCAAAGATCTTGGCGCAGAACAGGCCGTCACGCTCAGGCTTGAACGTACGGTAGTTGATGGTTTCCGGCTTTTTTACTTCACCGAACGACCACGAACGGATCATCTCAGGCGAGGCCAATCCGATACGGATGGCGTCGAACTCTTCGACTTGACCCTGGTTTTTCAGCAAATTCAGTAGGTCTTTCAAGGCCTTTCCTCCTGGCGGAGCAGGGAGCGGGCTTTTCAGCCACGCTCCCGATTCGCGTCACGTGTTATTCGGTTTCCAGATCGATATCGATACCGAGCGAACGAATCTCTTTGATCAACACGTTGAAGGACTCGGGCATGCCCGGCTCCATACGGTGATCGCCGTCCACGATGTTCTTGTACATCTTGGTACGACCGTTCACATCGTCCGACTTCACTGTGAGCATTTCTTGCAGGGTGTATGCCGCGCCGTATGCTTCCAGCGCCCACACTTCCATCTCCCCGAAACGCTGACCACCGAACTGCGCCTTACCACCCAGCGGCTGCTGAGTAACGAGGCTGTAAGAACCAGTGGAACGCGCGTGCATCTTGTCGTCCACCAAGTGGTTCAGCTTGAGCATGTACATGTAACCAACGGTCACTGGACGCTCGAACTTGTTACCGGTACGACCGTCGAACAGCTGCATCTGACCGCTTTCTGGCATGTCTGCCAGTTTCAGCATGGCCTTGATTTCGCTTTCCTTGGCACCGTCGAAGACTGGAGTGGCCATTGGCACACCGCCTTTGAGGTTCTTCGCCAGGTCCAGGATTTCCTGGTCGGTGAAGTCTTCAAGGCTTTCCTGACGGCCACCGATCTCGTTGTAGATCTCGGTGAGGAACTTGCGCAGTTCGATGACCTTGCGCTGCTCTTCGAGCATGCGGTTGATCTTCTCGCCCAGGCCCTTGGCCGCCAGGCCCAGGTGGGTTTCGAGGATCTGACCGACGTTCATACGCGACGGTACACCCAGCGGGTTGAGAACCACGTCCACCGGCGTACCGTTGGCGTCGTGCGGCATGTCTTCGACCGGCATGATCACGGAGACCACACCTTTGTTACCGTGACGACCGGCCATCTTGTCGCCCGGCTGGATGCGACGACGGATTGCCAGGTAGACCTTGACGATCTTCAGTACGCCCGGTGCCAGGTCATCGCCCTGCTGCAGCTTGCGCTTCTTGTCTTCGAACTTGTCGTCGAGCAGGCGGCGACGATCAACGATGTAGGCCTGGGCCTTCTCGAGCTGCTCGTTCAGCGCGTCTTCGGCCATGCGCAGTTTGAACCACTGACCGTGCTCCAGACCGTCCAGAACTTCGTTGGAGATGACCGAGCCCTTCTTGAGGCCGGCACCACCTTCGACGATCTGACCGTTCAGGGCGCTACGCAGACGTTCGAAGGTCGCGCCTTCAACGATGCGGAACTCTTCGTTCAGGTCCTTGCGGATCTCGTCCAGCTGCATCTTCTCGATGGACAGCGCACGGCTGTCGCGCTCGACGCCATCACGGGTGAAGACCTGTACGTCGATGACGGTACCCTTGGTGCCGGTAGGCACGCGCAGGGAGGTGTCTTTGACGTCGCTGGCCTTCTCACCGAAGATCGCGCGCAGCAGTTTTTCTTCTGGCGTCAGTTGGGTCTCGCCTTTTGGCGTGACCTTGCCGACCAGAATATCGCCAGCGCCAACTTCAGCACCAACGTAGACGATACCGGCTTCATCCAGCTTGTTCAGCGCAGCTTCACCAACGTTCGGAATGTCCGCGGTGATCTCTTCTGGGCCAAGCTTGGTGTCACGAGCCACGCAGGTCAGTTCCTGGATGTGGATCGTGGTGAAGCGGTCTTCCTGAACCACACGCTCGGACAGGCAGATGGAGTCTTCGAAGTTGAAGCCGTTCCACGCCATGAACGCGATGCGCATGTTCTGACCCAGTGCCAGCTCACCCATATCGGTGGACGGACCGTCGGCCATGATGTCGCTACGCTGAACCACGTCACCCTTGCTCACCAGCGGACGCTGGTTGATGCAGGTGTTCTGGTTGGAGCGGGTGTACTTGGTCAGGTTGTAGATGTCGACACCAGCTTCGCCGGTTTCAACTTCATCATCAGCAACACGAACCACGATACGGCTGGCATCGACCGAGTCGATAACGCCGCCACGACGGGCCACGACGCAAACGCCGGAGTCACGCGCAACGTTGCGCTCCATGCCGGTACCTACCAGCGGCTTGTCGGCACGCAGGTCGGTACGGCCTGACGCTGCATGTTCGAACCCATCAACGCACGGTTGGCGTCGTCGTGCTCGAGGAACGGAATCAGCGACGCAGCCACCGAAACTACCTGCTTCGGCGAAACGTCCATCAAGGTGACGTCTTCTGGCGCCTTGACGGTGAATTCGTTCAGGTGACGGACCGCTACCAGTTCGTCGATCAGGTGCTTCTTCTCGTCCATCGTGGCCGAAGCCTGGGCGATGACGTGATCAGCCTCTTCGATCGCCGACAGGAACACGATGTCGTCGGTGACCACACCCTCTTTCACCACGCGGTACGGGCTCTCGAGGAAGCCGTACTGGTTGGTGCGGGCATAAGCTGCCAGGGAGTTGATCAGACCGATGTTCGGACCTTCAGGGGTCTCGATCGGGCACACGCGGCCGTAGTGGGTCGGGTGCACGTCACGCACTTCGAAGCCAGCACGCTCACGGGTCAGACCGCCAGGGCCGAGTGCAGAGACACGACGCTTGTGGGTGATCTCGGAGAGCGGGTTGTTCTGGTCCATGAACTGGGACAGCTGGCTCGAACCGAAGAACTCCTTCACCGCCGCCGCAACCGGCTTGGCGTTGATCAGGTCCTGCGGCATCAGGCCTTCGCTTTCAGCCATCGACAGACGCTCTTTGACCGCGCGCTCTACACGCACCAGGCCAACGCGGAACTGGTTCTCGGCCATCTCGCCGACACAACGCACGCGACGGTTACCCAGGTGGTCGATGTCATCGACGATGCCTTTGCCGTTACGGATGTCGACCAGGGTCTTGAGGACCTCGACGATGTCTTCCTTGCTCAGCACGCCCGAACCTTCGATCTCGGTGCGACCGATACGACGGTTGAACTTCATGCGGCCAACGGCCGACAGGTCGTAACGCTCGGCGCTGAAGAACAGGTTGTTGAACAGGGTCTCTGCGGCATCCTTGGTTGGCGGCTCGCCAGGACGCATCATGCGATAGATCTCGACCAGCGCTTCCAGTTGGTTGCTGGTGGAGTCGATCTTCAGGGTGTCCGAAATGAACGGACCGCAATCGATGTCGTTGGTGTACAGGGTCTCGATGCGAACGACCTGAGCCTTGGAGATCTTCACCAGTGCTTCGGTGGTCAGCTCGGTGTTGCATTCGGCCAGGATTTCGCCGGTCGCCGGGTGCACGATCGCCTTGGCGGTAGTGCGGCCCAGGACATACTCCAACGGCACGTCCAGCGACTTGACGCCGGATTTTTCCAGCTGGTTGATGTGGCGAGCGGTAATACGACGACCCTGCTCGACAATCACCTTGCCGGTTTCATCATGGATATCCATGACCGCGATTTCACCGCGCAGGCGCTGAGGCACCAGCTCCAGGCTGAGCGCTTCGCCCTGCACGTGGAATACGTTGGTGGTGTAGAACGCGTTCAGCACTTCTTCGGTGGTGTAGCCCAGCGCGCGCAGCAGTACCGAGGCCGGCAGCTTGCGACGACGGTCGATACGGACGAATACACAGTCTTTCGGATCGAATTCGAAGTCGAGCCACGAACCACGGTAAGGAATGATCCGCGCCGAGTACAGCAGCTTGCCCGAGCTGTGAGTCTTGCCACGGTCGTGGTCGAAGAACACACCCGGCGAACGGTGCAGCTGGGAAACGATAACACGCTCGGTACCGTTGATTACGAAGGTACCGTTTTCAGTCATCAGGGGGATTTCACCCATGTAGACTTCTTGCTCTTTGATGTCCTTGATCGCTTTGTTCGACGATTCTTTGTCGAAAATGATCAGGCGGACTTTTACCCGCAGCGGTACCGCGTAGGTCACGCCGCGCAATACGCATTCTTTGACATCAAAGGCCGGTTCGCCCAGACGATAGCCAACGTACTCCAGGGCAGCATTGCCGGAGTAGCTGATGATCGGGAAAACCGATTTGAAGGCCGCATGCAGGCCCACGTCGCGGAACTGATCTTTAGTCGCTCCCGCTTGCAAGAATTCACGATACGAATCCAGCTGGATGGCCAGGAGGTAAGGCACATCCATGACGTCCGGCAACTTGCTAAAGTCCTTGCGGATACGTTTTTTCTCAGTGTATGAGTAAGCCATCAGCGTTCCCCAGCTTGGTCACCTGCTTGTTTGGCTTCTCCCGACGGGAGCAGCCAGAAAATCGTGCAAACCCCATGGTTTGCGCACCGTCATCGGTGGTTACCGCTCGTCACCGGCGCCGACCTGATCGGCTGCCAATAACGGAAAAAGGCCGGTGGCAAGAGCCACCAGCCATCAGCCTTTCGCTTATCGCTCGGGCTGGAGACGCACAGTCGAAAGTTACTTAACTTCGACTTCAGCGCCTGCTTCGGTCAGGGTCGCTGCAGCTTTGTCAGCTGCGTCTTTAGCGACGCCTTCCAGGATCACCTGAGGAGCGGTGTCAACCTTCTCCTTGGCTTCTTTCAGGCCCAGACCGGTCAGTTCACGAACAGCCTTGATCACGTTTACTTTCTTCTCGCCAGCGGCTTTCAGAACAACGTTGAACTCGGTTTGTTCTTCAACAACGGCAGCGGCAGCAGCTGGGCCAGCAGCGGCAACAGCAGCGGTAACGCCGAAGGTTTCTTCCATTGCTTTGATCAGCTCAACAACTTCCAGAACGGTTTTCTGGCCGATTGCTTCGATGATTTGCTCGTTAGTCAGAGACATGACTTAAATCCTGTATTGGGGTGACAGCCTACGCAGCCATCAAATTAAACGTATGATTTTGAAAGGGCGTGCGGTGCCTTAGGCAGCAGCAGCTTCTTTCTGGTCGCGAACGGCTGCCAGAGTACGAGCCAGCTTGCTGGTCGCGCCTTGGATCACGCTCATCAGCTTCGCAATAGCCTCGTCGCGGGTCGGCAGAGAAGCCAACACGTCGATCTGGTTTGCGGCAAGGAACTTGCCGTCGAACGCAGCTGCCTTGATCTCGAACTTGCTCTGACCCTTGGCGAACTCAGCGAACAGACGAGCAGCAGCGCCCGGGTGTTCGTTGGAGAACGCAATCAGGGTAGGGCCGGTGAACACGTCGTTGAGAACACTGTATTCAGTGTCAGCAACAGCGCGCTTGAGCAGGGTGTTACGTACAACACGTACGTAAACGCCAGCTTCACGAGCCTCTTTACGGAGTCCGGTCATTGCGCCTACAGTCACGCCACGGGCATCAGCCACGACAGCAGACAGAGCGACTTTGGCAGCCTCGTTGACTTCAGCGACGATGGCCTTCTTGTCTTCGAGTTTAATTGCCACGGGTAAAACTCCTGCTTGTTACCGTTTCATCCAGCCGAGGCCGAATGTCGTTTTGGTGTCTGGCTCAGTGAAGAACCAGGGGCACCATCTGCGTAGGCTTGTGGTTTAAGACTTGCGTCGCCTACGGTCTTGGATAGCCCCCGCCAGGCAGGGACCCCAATTTTTTGCTGATGGGCGCAATTGCTTGCGCCCATCACAGCCTTACGCGTTCAGGGAACCTTGATCGATTACCAGACCTGGGCCCATGGTGGTGCTCAGGGTAACGCGCTTGACGTAGATACCTTTCGAGGAAGCTGGCTTGATACGCTTCAGATCAGCGATCAGGGCTTCAACGTTTTCCTTCAGCTTGCCGGCTTCGAAACCGATTTTGCCAACGGAGGTGTGGATGATGCCGTTTTTGTCGGTGCGATAACGAACCTGACCAGCCTTGGCATTTTTAACCGCAGTGGCTACGTCTGGAGTCACGGTACCAACTTTAGGGTTAGGCATCAGGCCGCGAGGACCCAGAACCTGACCCAGCTGACCTACAACACGCATTGCGTCCGGGGAAGCAATCACGACGTCATAATTCAGGTCGCCGCCTTTCATTTCGGCAGCCAGATCGTCCATACCTACACGGTCAGCGCCGGCAGCCAGAGCGGCCTCAGCAGCTGGACCCTGGGTGAACACGGCAACACGTACAGTCTTGCCAGTGCCGTGTGGCAGCACGGTAGCGCTACGAACGACCTGGTCGGATTTACGTGGATCAACGCCCAGGTTGACTGCTACGTCGAACGACTCGCTGAACTTCACGGTGGACAGTTCGGCCAGCAGTACTGCTGCGTCTTCGAAGTTGTAGACTTTGCCCGCTTCGATTTTCGAAGCGATAGCCTTTTGGCGCTTGGTCAGCTTAGCCATTACACACCCTCCACGTTGAGGCCCATGCTGCGAGCGGAGCCGGCGATGGTACGCACGGCCGCATCCAGGTCAGCAGCGGTCAGATCAGCAGTTTTGGTTTTTGCGATCTCTTCCAGCTGAGCACGGGTCACAGTACCGACTTTAACGGTGTTCGGACGCGCAGAACCGCTGGTCAGGCCAGCTGCTTTCTTCAGCAGAACCGAAGCTGGGGTGCTTTTGGTTTCGAAGGTGAAGCTACGGTCACTGTAAACAGTGATGATCACAGGAGTCGGCAGGCCGGCTTCTTGACCCTGAGTACGGGCGTTGAAGGCCTTGCAGAATTCCATGATGTTCACACCGTGTTGACCCAGTGCTGGGCCGACGGGTGGACTTGGGTTGGCCTGGCCGGCCTTTACTTGCAGCTTGATGTAAGCCTGAATCTTCTTAGCCATGAGCTACTCCAATATCGGGTACAAGCGCCATGAGGCTCCCCGGATTACTTGCGTTTTATCCCAGTGACGACAAAACCCCGCAGCACATAGGGCTGCGGGGTATGGGATGCGTCGTTCTGCTAGACCTTTTCGACCTGGCTGAACTCAAGCTCCACCGGGGTAGAGCGACCGAAAATGAGCACAGCTACCTGGAGCCGGCTCTTCTCGTAGTTAACTTCTTCGACGGTGCCGTTGAAATCTGCAAACGGACCATCGACAACACGAACCACTTCACCTGGCTCGAACAGTGTCTTCGGCTTCGGCTTGTCGCTGCCATCGGCAACGCGACGCAGAATGGCTTCGGCTTCCTTGTCTGTGATCGGTGCAGGCTTGTCTGCAGTACCACCAATGAAGCCCATGACGCGAGGAGTATCCTTGACCAAGTGCCAAGTCCCTTCGTTCATGTCCATCTGGACCAGCACGTAACCCGGGAAGAATTTACGCTCGCTTTTGCGCTTCTGGCCATTACGCATTTCCACCACTTCTTCAGTGGGGACCAGAATTTCGCCGAAGCCATCTTCCATGCCAGCCAGCTTTACGCGCTCGACCAGCGAGCGCATCACATGCTTCTCGTAACCGGAGTAAGCATGCACAACATACCAACGCTTAGCCACAGGACACCCTTAGCCAACAATCAAGGAAATCAACCAGCCGAGCAGGGAATCAAGACCCCACAACAGCAGCGCCATGACCAGGACAACAGCCACCACAATCAGGGTAGTCTGCATGGTCTCTTGGCGGGTTGGCCATACGACTTTACGAATCTCGGTGCGAGCTTCCTTTGCCAGCGCAAAGAACGACCTGCCCTTGCCGGTCTGCAGCGCAACAAAAGCAGCCACAGCAGCGAGAGCGAGGAGCGCAATAACGCGATACAGAATCGGTGAAGCGGAGTAATATTGATTTCCGACAACACCTACCACCACCAAAGCGACAACAGCCAGCCACTTGAGCAGATCAAAACGAGAGTCTTGGGCGTCAGACTTGGAGGTCATCTAGGAGGATCCTGTGAAAAGAAAGCCAGACACACAAGGTGAATCTGGCAGGTCAGGAGGGAATCGAACCCCCAACCTACGGTTTTGGAGACCGTCGCTCTGCCAATTGAGCTACTGACCTAAAAGCTTATCAGGCCGACCATTATGCCGAGCCGATTGAGATATATCAACTACTTATTCGACAAGCCTCGGCAGCCACACCTGCTGCCTGCGGCACGACAGCCCTACGCTCAACAAACGTGGACCACCTTCAGTCGCAATGACCTCAACACAAGCCGGCCATTAAAACAAAGGCAGATATTTTCATATCTGCCTTGTTAAATGGAGCTCTTGAGCGGATTTGAACCGCTGACCTCACCCTTACCAAGGGTGTGCTCTACCAACTGAGCTACAAGAGCGTAACACTATGCAAAAACAGCAAACCTGGAGCGGGTAGCGGGAATCGAACCCGCATCATCAGCTTGGAAGGCTGAGGTTCTACCACTAAACTATACCCGCGGAGCTTGCAGCTCTCGCTAAAACTGGTGGAGGGAGAAGGATTCGAACCTTCGAAGTCGTAGACGTCAGATTTACAGTCTGATCCCTTTGGCCGCTCGGGAACCCCTCCAATGTGGCCGGCATTTTCTACTTTTGCCGTCCTGCTGTCAAGCTTTTTCTCATTAAAATCTTGAGGTTAGCTAATTTGACAACTGCTTCACTGCGGATCCACCTAGTGGTCTTCGCTGTGGAGCGGGCGCCATTCTATGCAAACTATTCGATAGTTGCAACGCCTTCGCACAACATTATTTTATCTTTTAAGTCTTTGAAATCATGGGAAAGTCCTGACAACACCGCCTGGTCCAGCAAACGCCGGCTTTGCGGCGAAACCTGCAGCCACCAACCTGGGCTATCCGATAGCTTGCCAACCACCTTGCGCGCCCGTATATCCAGGCTGATCAGGCGCTGACGCAAGCTGTCGAGCATCTCGGGACTGGCAAGCCCCCCCACATAGAGACACTCGCGATCCTGCTCGACAGCCGCAGTGCGTGACTCGCTGAGCAGGCGAATGCCCTGCTGGCTGCCCTTGTAGAGCGATAACGACGTCACTTCCTTGGCCCGTAGTGGCGCCTCCTGCTGATGCCAGACGTAATAGACGACGTTCAGAACCAGCAACAATAGAAACAACCAGCGCATAAACACCTCAATCCAGCGGACATGCCATCGCCAGGCCAACGAACACCAGGTCAGGAACGATCCGGGCCTGGGGCACCACGTTTTGCACCAAGGCAGCGTCCCCGCCCGTGACGAACACGGTAAAGTCTTCGCCCCACAATGCCTGCGCTTGCTCAAGCTGCGTCAATACGAAGCCATGCAGCATCAGCGCACACCCTCTTTCGACAGCCTCAACCGTGGTACGCCCCGGCACAAGGCTCGACAAGGCTCGCTCTGCTGCCAGATCATCGTAGCGAATGCGCCGCGTATGCGTGCGCAGTTGATTACGCATCAACGGCATACCCGGGCAGATGAACCCGCCAAGATGCTCACCCGCGGCGCATACGTAGTCGGCGGTTACCGCAGTCCCCAGATCGATGACCAGGCACGCCCGCCTGGCCAGATGATAACCGCCCAGCAACGCAAGCCAGCGGTCCAGACCAAGCCGCTCGTAATCGTCATAGCCGTTGGTGACGCCCGCCAACGCCTTGGCCGGACGCGCGCTCACCACCGAAAGACCAAAAGCCTGGCTCAACGCTTGACCGAGCGAAGTCGTCTCCTCTTCCGTGCGCACACTGACCAGCCGACAACGACCAGGCACCGGCCCGCGGAGCCCACGCACTGCATCAATCAATGCCGAGACGGTATCTACGACCCCACCCCCGACAATGGAGGCGCCTTCGCTACGAATAACCCGCCATTTGATAAAGCTGTTACCGCAATCAAGCTCAAGAATCATCGCGCAACCTCAAACTGAGCTCACCACCGCTAAAGCTCTTCTCAACACCTTCGACCTCAAGACGCAGCGCCCCCTGGCGATCAATACCCAGCACAACGCCTTCTACGACGTTTACCCCGGCAATCAGCGAAACCGCGCGCCCCTGCCACAGATGCCCCTGCTCCCACTCCGCCTGCAACCCGGTAAACCCTTCGTGGCGATGGCGCTCCAGGTACGCCTGCAGGTTTTCGTTCAACTGAGCTACCAGCTGATTGCGGTCCACTTGACGGCCTGTCTCAAGCCTGACTGATGTCCAGGCTTGATCCACTTCATTATTGATCGACATGTTGACGTTGACACCGATACCGAGCACCACATGGCAAACATCGGCGGGATCGCCCACCAACTCCAGAAGAATACCGGCGATCTTGCGATTATTTACCAATACATCATTCGGCCACTTGAGGCCGGCGGCACTCACACCCGCAGCTCGCAAGGTCTGCATGACCGCCAGCCCGACGACCAGGCTGAGCCCTTCCAACTGGCGCATGCCACCCTCGATGCGCAGCACGAGACTGTAGTAGAGATTTTCTGCGAAAGGACTGGCCCAATTACGCCCGCGGCGACCGCGCCCAGCAGATTGCCGCTCGGCCAAGACCAGGAACGGTGCTTGCTGACCTCCGCTGACAGCCCGCAAGGCCTGCGCATTGGTGGAATCAATTTCATCGTAGATCAGCGTCGGCCAACCGGGTGTGGCGAGCCCCTGCTCAATGGCCTCGACGTCCAGCAGCGACAGCGGCGCCGCCAAACGGTAACCGCGACCGCGCACCTTGTGTACCGGCAGGTTCAACTCAGCCTCAAGATGCTGCAATTGCTTCCACACAGCACTGCGACTGACGCCCAGGGCAGCCCCTAGAGCCTCGCCAGAATGGAATCGACCATCCTTGAGGAGCTTCAACAACTTCAGCATGCCAATCTCGACTCACAATGAGGCAGGCATGATAGCTATGCGCTGAAGGATTGCATACCTGTGTTGCCCCCGTAAGCACACGAGCCTGGAACACAACGGTGCAACGCGAATGACGATAACGCCAAAAGACAAAACCCCTACCT
>NZ_JAAHBU010000550.1 GCF_010671725.1 Pseudomonas brassicae
CACGACAGGTCCGGGATCGGTTCGCCGATCGGACTGGCGGCGTCACCGGCCAGATCCGCCAGCGATACCGGCCGGTAGGTCACATGCACCGTGGTTTCGGTGATGCCGTACATGTTGATCAGTTGCGGTTGCTGGTCGCCGAAGCGTTCGAACCAGGGGCGCAGGCTGTGCACATCGAGGGCTTCGCCGCCGAACACCACGTAGCGCAAAGCTGGATTCAGCTCGGCATGCGCCGGAGCACAAGCCACCTGCATCAACTGCTTGAACGCCGACGGTGTCTGGTTGAGCACCGTGACACCTTGCTCGCACAGCAACTGGTAGAACTCTTCCGGCGCCCGGCTGGTGGCCTGCGGCACGATGACCAACCGGCCGCCGTACAGCAATGCACCGAAGATCTCCCACACCGAGAAGTCGAACGCGTAGGAGTGGAACAGGCTCCACACATCACTCGGGCCGAAGTTGAACCAGTGCTCGGTGGCTGCGAACAGGCGCAGCACGTTGTGGTGCGCGAGCAAGGCGCCCTTGGGTTTACCGGTGGAGCCGGAGGTGTAGATCACATAGGCAAGGTTGGCGGGATCAAGCTCCAGGGCTGGGTTGCTGGTGGCGTAGCCGCTGAAGTCCGCATCCAGCAGCAAGGTGCGCACACCCTGCGGTGTCGGCAGACTCAAGTGCGACTGGGCCAGCACGACGCTCAGGCCGCTGTCCTGCATCATGTAGGCCAGACGGTCTTCGGGGTACGCCGGGTC
>NZ_JAAHBU010000551.1 GCF_010671725.1 Pseudomonas brassicae
CCTGCGGGTGCAGTTGCGCCAGGGTATGCGCGGCGCTAAGCCCGGTGATGCCCGCGCCGACCACCAGCCAGTCGGCACGTTCGACGCCACTCAAGCGACTGTGCGCAGCCAGGGTTCCCGCTTGTGCAATCCAGCCACAGACATTTTGCATGCATCATCTCGTTGTCCACCCGTTGCAGCCACCGCCCGCATACCGCACCCATGCAACATTCACATGGCATAGATAAAGGCGAGTACGCCATGAAACGCATGAGCAGGACTCATCACGTGCCTTAGCTGCAGGATATGCAGGCCTTGATCGAAGTCGCCGACACAGGCCGCTTCACCCTGGCAGCAAATACGCTGCGCCTGGCCCAAAGCGCGGTAAGCCGCAAAATCCAGCAGCTGGAGCGCCATTTTGGCGTACCGCTGTTGGTGCGCAGCAGTCGCGGCTGGCAGTACGCTGGCTGTTGCCCAGGTTGAGTGAGTTCTACCGCCTTGACCCCGACATTGCCCTGGTAATCGAGACGGTTGCCAGCGAACGAGCTCGCCCTCGATGCCGCCACCCGCGGCCTGGGGGTGGCGATGACCGACCTGACCCTGGCCCAGGA
>NZ_JAAHBU010000552.1 GCF_010671725.1 Pseudomonas brassicae
GGGTTGCGGCCGGTACGGGCAGGACGCTCGGTGATTTTCAGCTTGCCGATGCCCGGCAGGGTGATTTCGCTGCCATTTTCCAGTTGATCAGCAACGATCTGGCCCAGTTGCTCCAGAGCATTACGCGCGGTGGTTTTCGGCGCGTCGATAGCTTCAGCGATATCGGCGATCAGTTGGTCTTTGGTCAATGCCATGGTGGTGTTCCTTCCCTATCAAATTCAGTTGGTTTGCAGAGTGCTGCGTCAGCCATCGGGCCAGACCCGCGAGTCTTCGGCGGTCCGGGTACATCCATTGCCAATCGCGTATGTAGATACACAAAAATGCGTTTGGTTCGACGTGACATCAGCGGTCTGCCAGCAATGCGCCACACACGGGGCGCAAGACCGGGCAAAACTACCACACGAAGCGATAAATATCCGCCTCCCACACGCCAAATGTTCAGGTTTTTCGGGGGTTTGCAGCAAAAACCGCAAAAAATCGAACAAAAAACATACAACCCTTGCCTCCCTACACATCCACGCGCTGCGCAAGGCCCCGGCTGGGTTACACTTGGCCGCTTTGCAGCGCCGCCCGTCGCGCCCTATTTTCAGCCGAGAATCCCATGCCGATCCGTCATTGCATCGTCCACCTGATCGACAAGAAACCCGATGGCAGCCCTGCCGTGCTGCATGCCCGCGACTCGGAGCTTGCCGAGTCGACGGCCATCGAAAACCTGCTGGCCGACCTCAACGACAGCTACAACGCCAAACAGGGCAAAGCCTGGGGCTTCTTCCATGCCGAATCCGGGGCCCATCCGTTCAGCGGCTGGCTCAAGGAGTACCTGGAGGACGGCAAGACCTTCACCGACTTCAGCCGTGTGGCGGTCGAACACCTGCAGAAGCTGATGGAAGAGTCCAACCTCTCCACCGGCGGCCACATCCTGTTCGCCCATTACCAGCAGGGCATGACCGACTACCTGGCCATCGCGCTGCTGCACCACAGCGAAGGCGTGGCAGTGAACGCCGAACTGGACGTGACCCCATCACGCCACCTCGACCTGGGCCAGTTGCACCTGGCCGCGCGCATCAATATTTCCGAGTGGCAGAACAACAAGCAGTCCAGGCAGTACATCTCGTTCATCAAGGGCAAGAACGGCAAGAAGGTCTCGGAGTACTTCCGTGACTTCATCGGCTGCCAGGAAGGCGTCGACGGCCCGGGTGAGACCCGCACCCTGCTCAAGGCCTTCAGCGACTTCGTCGAGAGCGAAGACCTGCCTGAAGAGGCCGCCCGCGAAAAAACCCAGACCCTGGTCGACTACGCCACCAGCCAGACCAAGGCGGGCGAGCCGGTGACCCTGACCGAGCTGTCAGGGCTGATCGATGAAGACCGCCCACGGGCCTTCTACGACCATATCCGCAACAAGGACTACGGCCTGTCGCCGGAGATCCCGGCCGACAAGCGCACCCTGAGCCAGTTCCGCCGCTTCACCGGCCGCGCCGAAGGCCTGTCGATCAGCTTCGAGGCGCACTTACTGGGGTCCAAGATCGAGTATGACGAAGAGGCCGGCACCCTGATCATCAAGGGCCTGCCCACCCAGCTCACCGATCAGCTCAAGCGTCGCAAGGACTGAGCCCCGCCCAGGAGGCCACCAGGGCCTCCTTGGCCGACTTGCGCAGCTTCTTCACCAGGCGTTCCTGGCGCAGCGCCTGGGCCTTGTCCGGCCAGGCTTCGACGTACACCAGCGCCACCGCCGGGCTGGTGCTGAAGTAGCGTGCACCACGGCCCTTCTGATGGGTGCTGAAACGGCGCTCGGGGTTGTCGCTGATACCGCAGTAGAGCGAACCATTGGCAGCGCGTACCAGGTACACGAACCAGGGTTTGGCGGGCGCAGGGGCGGGGCAGGTCTGAGTCACGGCATTTGAGCTACGGGCTGATCGAAGCGCGCAGCTTACCGCCTTGGCGGCCGCAGAAACACCGCCCTCCCCTACGCGCGCCACGGTTTTTTTCCTCGCCCCATGGGCGGCGAGCGACAGGCGCGGCCCGTACAGCCCTGCATGTTAGAAGCCCACTTCGATACAAAGGGCTTCATCATGCACCGTTTCCTTCAGCTGGCAGGGCGAAGAGGGTCGCAGCGGCTACATCCTTCATCCGCTACCGGCTGCCGACCCAATCGTTCTTCCACATCGACGGTATCGGCGGTAGCCTGGAGAGCGCCCGGCATGACCAGGCTGACTGGCACCAGACTACCGGCCAGTGGCTACCGGTCATCAACCTGCGGCTACCGCAGGATGACAGCGAGCACGCGGTGTTCACCTACAACGCGCACGACCAGCGTATCAGCGCGCCTGAAAGCTCTGCAGGCTCTTGAGCGCCTGCTCGCGCACCTTGCCCTGCACCAGCGGCGTCCACCCCAGCAGCAAGCCTTTGGTGCCCAGGGCCTGGCGAGCCCAGCGCCACAGGTCGAAGTGATCGTGGTGCTCGCAGATCAGCCCATCGCGAATGACAAAGCGCGCCTGGATGTCGTTGATCACCGTACGGCCGGTCTGGCTGAACAGATAGGTCGCCACCCAGTGCGCGCCACCGCCGCGCTCGTCGGCACGTACGTTGTCGAAGGTCAGGGAAAAGTCCTTGGCGCGGCTGACGAGCATGCGCCACATGTCGGCCGCGTCCTTGCCGTGCAAGGTCCCGAAGGCCGGGTCGCTGAACACCACATCAGGGCTGTAGCAGGCGGCCATGGCTTCGGCGTCCAGGCACTTGAAGGCCTGATAGAAACGGGTGATCAGGGCGTGGTTGGCATCGCTCATGGGCGCAGTCCATTACAAGGGAACGGAGGCGAACGATAGTCCGGGCCGGTGGCAAAAAGCTATGGGCATTTGCCGCGCGAATGATGGTGCCTGCACTACCGCCTTCGCTGGCAAGCCAGCTCCCACAGGGTCTCTCTGAGCTCAAGAGCGGCAAAGTACCTGTGGGAGCTGGCTTGCCAGCGAAGGGCGCACCGCCGAATCACACCCGTTCGCTGACCACGCCCACCTGCAATGCCCGCCCGGCCTTGAGCCCGAAACCGAGTGCGCCCAGGCCAATCACTGCAAAGATCCAGCCCACCGCGCTCCAGCCGCCCCGTCATGTCATGCACCAGGCCAACCGCGAACGGCCCACTCGACGCCAGCGTGTAGCCCACCCCCTGGGC
>NZ_JAAHBU010000553.1 GCF_010671725.1 Pseudomonas brassicae
ACTTCTTGTCGAACGCATGTTCAGGTTGTAGACAAGCGACCAGTGATCGTCAGTTGATACTCAGCCATGGCATTCCACACCGCATATCCAGCCTGGCGGTAATCATAGTTTTCGCTACTATGACTTCACCCGTAGTGGGGTTTAGGACAGCAGCCTTACCACTGACATAGTTCGCACTTTGAAGGTTGACGCCACCGCCTATCTTGAGGTCTTTGAAATCACCTGGCAGGCGGTAGGTGGACCACAAGTTTGAACAGATGCTTGGGCGTTACTCCACTGAACACATCACCGTTGTTGCGATTGCGGTTATGGTTGTAGGTATAGCCAGCCATGAGGCTCCAGTCCGGTAGCACCTCACCGCTGATCTCCATATCGATCCCCTTGCTCACTACCTCACCCTGCGTCAGGTAACAGCAGTTGCCTCCAAACAGTACTGATGTCAATGGATAGGCTGGATCTTCTACTGCCTGATTTTCGCGTTTGGTGTAGTAGAGTGCCAACGAAGTATTGACTGCTCCGCCCCACAGCTCCCCCTTGATACCTGTCTCGTACGTCTCGCCTGTCATTGCCTCTACCGAACTACCCGGCAGTGGCCCTTGCAGATTAGCTTGCTGGGGCTTGAAAATCTCTGAATAGCTTGCATACGCAGACCACTCGTCACTCAGGTCGTAAACTACCCCGCCATATGGCACGACTTTGGTCGGTTCTCGAACCGACACATTCGATGCCACCGCCCAGGCGCCAGTTATACTGTTGAACTCACGATAGATCTGGTCGAACTTGTAACGCTGTACACGGGCACCGACGATCAGGTGTAGCGGGTCAGCCAGATGCAGGCGCAATGTGGAATAAAGGCCGTACTGCACTTGTGAGTTGGGGTCATAGTCGCTCACCCAGTCTTTGCGGATAGGTGGTTCATCCAAGGGGTCGA
>NZ_JAAHBU010000554.1 GCF_010671725.1 Pseudomonas brassicae
AGCGGGTGCGCCACGTCCACCGTGACCACCGGCAGGTTGGGCGGCAGCTCCACCGTGGGCACGGCATCGGCCTGGGCCAGCAGGGTCTGACGCTCGAGGCTGTCGATGAAGGTGCTGCGCGCGTCGCCGAGGGCCTGGGTCAGGTTGCCGCCCAGGCGCCACGCCGGGCTCTGCCCGATCAGCGGCAACTCGCAGCTCTGGTGGTACTTCTGCTGGCAGTACAGGCTGATGGAATTCTGGTTCAACCAGAACAGCAGCAGCGTGGTGACCAGGATCGCGTACAGCACCTTGGCGGCGCCTTTCTGCACGGTGAACAACTCGCCGGAACTAGAAGCTCGCATAGATAAAACCCGGTACGCCTGATTGCGATGCAAAGATGACCAAGGAAACGAACAGCCCCAGCGGGATCGGATACAGCTGCCACGGCAGCCGGCTGCTGGCAGCAAAACCCTGGCGCATCAACGCCAGCAGTTGCGGGTAGATCGCGATGTACAGCACGCAACCCAGCAGCATCGCGCCGGTGTGGCTGGCCAGCCCGTGCAGGCTCAGGCTGGCAATGCCGGCGAGCATGTCCAGCGCATCGTCCAGGCTCGCACTGCGAAAGAAGATCCAGGCAAATGCGACGTAATGGAACGTCAGCAGGCGCGCCAGCACGTCGGCACCCGGCCAGCGCATCGGCTGTGGCAGCACGTAGGTCGAGGCCTTGTACAGCGCCAAGCCCACGCCGTGCAGCGCACCCCAGATAATGAAGTTCAGGCTCGCCCCGTGCCACAGCCCGGACACCAGCATGGCCAGCAGCATGTTCAGGTTGCCGCGCCACACGCCC
>NZ_JAAHBU010000555.1 GCF_010671725.1 Pseudomonas brassicae
GCGCAACTGGTTGGCCGAGAGCTTCAGGCCGTTCCATCCGGCGACGTTGGCGGCCAGATCGACCAGCAGTTGACCCTGTGCGGCAAAGGTCATGGTCTTGCCTTGCAGCGGCTCGCCGGAGGCTTCGCCGCTGAGCTTCATGTCTTCGAACTGGTAGCGCTTGAGCCTGCGGTCGAAACGTAGTTCGCCGTTGAGCTCGGTGCGCGCGCGCAGCACGGGCTGGCCGGCACTGAAGAACGCGGTCATCTTCAGCGGGATATTGACCCCTTCGTGCACCGCACCGGTGCTCAGCTGGATGCTTTCGGCGCTGAAGGTCTGGCCGCTCTTGGCATCGCTGTACTGCACCTTGGCGTTGTTCACCGTGAGGCTGTCGATGTCCAGTTTTACCGGGCGATCGACTGCCGGCTTGGCCGGCACCTCGCCGGGTGCAGTTGCCGGCGCGCTGCCTTCGGTGGGCGCGGGGGTGCTGGCCGGCAGCGGCTTGCCGATGTCTTCCCAGTTGCCGTGGCCGTGCTCGTCGCGGGCCAGGGTCAGGTTCAGGCCTTCGACGCGCACGTCGCTCATCTGCACCTCGCGGCGCAGCAGCGGCAGTACGCGTACCGACAGGCCGAGCATCTGCAGGTCGGCGAACGGCACCTTGGGGTTGTTCAGCGTGGCGATGCTCGCCTCGTGCAGTTCCAGCCCCAGCCATGGGAACAGGCTCCAGCCGATGTCGCCGTTGAGCGTCAGCTCGACGTGGGCCTTGTCGCGTGCCAGCTGGCGGATCTCGTCTTTGTAGTCGTTGGGATCGAAGAGGTGGGTCAGGGCAAAGCCCAGCGCCACAATGATCAGCAACAACCCGAGAACCACCAGCCCCAGGATTTTGCCGAACGCTTTCATGGGCGAGTCCTTGTAGTCCGATAGGTAAAATTCAGCCGCAGAGTATAGCCCTGTGCAGGTGTCGCGGGCTCGACACGGCCAGGGTTTCGACAACAGAGCCGCGCGCAGTTCATTGGTCGGGCAGATCAGTTCTGGCAAAAATTGCGATATCAGTCTGATTCCAGCCGCTGCGGCAAATGCTACTCTTTCGCCGTTCTCAGGTCCTGCTGCGGCCATTTGTCGCGCACAGGTACGCCGCCGGATAAACGACGTGCAGCCGCCGGCAGCCAAAGTCGTGGGCGTCGTGCCTGGCTTGTGGAACATCCATATCACGAGGGGAAAACAACAATGAGCAGCAAAACGGCGGGCGACATCGCCACCACGCCCGGCTTCCTGTCCAAGGAACGCATCATGCCAAGGCCGGCTTCAACCGCTGGCTGGTGCCGCCGGCGGCGCTGGCGATTCACCTGTGCATCGGCATGGCCTACGGTTTCTCGGTGTTCTGGCTGCCGCTGTCGCAGGCCATCGGCATCAGCGCGCCGGTGGCGTGTGCGCCGGACATGAGCTTTGTGGCGCGTCTGTTCACCAGCACGTGCGACTGGCCGATCTCGATGCTGAGCTGGATCTACACGCTGTTCTTCGTTTTCCTCGGCTGTTCGGCGGCGATCTGGGGTGGCTGGCTGGAACATGCCGGGCCGCGCAAGGCCGGTGTGGTCTCGACCTTGTGCTGGTGCGGCGGCCTGCTGATCTCGGCGCTGGGGGTATACACCCACCAGCTCTGGCTGATGTGGCTGGGCAGCGGCGTGATCGGCGGCATCGGGCTGGGCCTGGGCTACATCTCGCCGGTCTCGACCCTGATCAAGTGGTTCCCGGACAAGCGCGGCATGGCCACGGGCATGGCGATCATGGGCTTTGGCGGCGGCGCGATGGTCGGTGCACCGCTGGCCGCGGCCTTGATGGGCCACTTTGCCGGGCCTGATGGCGTGGGTGTGTGGCAGAGCTTCGTGGTGATGGCGCTGATCTACTTCGTGTTCATGCTCGGTGGCGCGCTGGCCTACCGCGTGCCGCCGACCGGCTGGAAGCCTGCTGGCTGGATCGCACCCCAGAAAAAGGCCAGCAACGCGATGATTACCCATCGCCATGTGCACGTCAGTGTGGCGTGGAAAACCCCACAGTTCGTGCTGATCTGGCTGGTATTGTGCCTGAACGTGTCGGCCGGTATCGGCATCCTGGGCATGGCTTCGCCGTTGCTGCAGGAAGTGTTCGCCGGCAAGCTGCTGGGCAACGACCTGAGTTTCAGCCAGCTGAATGCCGCGCAACTGGGGCAGATCGCGGCCATCGCCGCCGGCTTCACCGGCTTGCTCAGCCTGTTCAACATCGGCGGGCGCTTCTTCTGGGCGTCGTTCTCCGACTACATCGGGCGCAAGAACACCTACTTCGCCTTCTTTGCCCTGGGCGTGGCGCTGTATGCACTGATCCCGAACATGGGCCACCTGGGCAACATTGCACTGTTCGTGGCGGCGTTCTGCATCATCCTGTCGATGTACGGTGGCGGGTTCGCCACGGTGCCGGCGTACCTGGCCGACCTGTTCGGCACGCAGATGGTCGGCGCCATTCACGGTCGCCTGCTGACCGCCTGGGCAGCGGCGGGGGTACTTGGCCCGGTGCTGATCACCTACCTGCGCGAGTATCAGCTGGCGCTGGGCGTGGAGCGCGCAGCGGCCTACGACATGACCTTGTACATCCTGGCCGGCCTGCTGGCGCTGGGCTTTGTGTGCAATGCGCTGGTGCGCCCGGTGGCCGACAAGCACTTCATGACCGATGCCGAACTGGCGGCCGAGCAGGCGCTGGGGCATGACAAGGGCGCCAATGGCACCACCGTGCTGGAGTGGAGCGCCGCGCCGGGCAGCCGGCCGCTGGTGGTTGCGGCCTGGCTGGCGGTGGGCATTCCGCTGGCGTGGGGGATCTGGGTGACCTTGCAGAAGACGGCGGTGCTGTTCCACTAAAAGCGTCGCTGGCAAGCCAGCTCCCACAGGGTTTTGTGTGCGCCGCAGAACCCTGTGGGAGC
>NZ_JAAHBU010000556.1 GCF_010671725.1 Pseudomonas brassicae
GAAACATCAACCAACAAACTAACAAAGAAAGAAGGCTTCCAGCAGTAGTGACACCATCGATGCTAACTTAAAAGCAAAAGGCCCTATAGCAGCTTCGGTTGGTGGGAAAAGCAACTCAAAAGATGAAATCAGCACTGAGATACAATTAAACTATGTGTCTCACAAAGTAGAATACCTACATCAAAATATTTTAAGATACCAACGATTCTTTTCCGATCTTTCTGAACTTTCCAACGGTGCATCCTTTTTAATACTTGATGACCTTTATCATATCCGAAAATCCGACCAAGCTAAAGTCATTGATTATTTCCACCGAAATCGGAAAAGGAAATGAAATGTGGCTAAAAGTAGGTACAATCAAGCACAGAACGCAATGGTACCAACACTCTGACCCTCCCATAGGGGTCAAACTAGGAGATGACGCGAAGGAAATAAATCTTGATATATCTTTAGAAAGATTTGAAACCCTTCACGTGTTCTTAAAAAAAATCCTAACAAACCTAATGCTCGAGACCCCTCCACTCACCACCGGCAACTTACTCAATACCACGGCAATTGACCGGCTAATTATCGCGTCTGGCGGAGTGGTACGAGATTTCATTGGTATATTTTCAGGTCATTATCAAGCGAGAGAGCGCGCCAAGACAACCATCGAGGCCCGAAGATCGCGCAGACGGACGTCAATCTTGCAACGGGAGAAGTATGGCTCCTTCAAGAGTGA
>NZ_JAAHBU010000557.1 GCF_010671725.1 Pseudomonas brassicae
CCCGCGAGCTGCCAGCGGCGCCGCTGGGCAATGACCTGGGGTGCGGGCGCGAACTGTTCGGCTTCCTGCGGGTGGCGCTGAGCTCGGCCGAGCAGGGCGCCAGTGCCTTTACCTCGGCATTGGAGACCTTCAAGTGAACGTCGCCCTGGTGGGGGATATCGGCGGTACCAATGCACGCTTCGCGCTGTGGAAGGGCAACCAGTTGCACAACGTGCAGGTGTTCCCCACGGCCGATTACACCAGCCCCGAGCAGGCCATCGGCGTGTACCTGGCCGCCCAGGGCGTGGCCAGGGGCGAGCTGGCGGCGGTGTGCCTGGCGGTGGCCGGGCCGGTCAGTGGCGATGAATTCCGCTTCACCAACAGCCACTGGCGCCTGAGCCGCAAGGCCTTCTGCGCCGCCCTGCAGGTGGAGCACCTGCTGTTGATCAACGATTTTAGCGCCATGGCGCTGGGCATGACCCGCCTGCAGCCCGACGAGGTGCGCAGCGTGTGTGCCGGTACGCCGGACCCGAGCCGCCCGGCGGTGGTGATCGGCCCGGGCACCGGGTTGGGCGTGGGCACGCTGCTCAGCCTGGGTGACGCCCGCTGGATGGCGTTGCCGGGCGAAGGCGGGCATGTGGACCTGCCGGTGGGCAATGCACGCGAGGCCGCGATTCGTCAGCAGATCGCCCTCGATACCGGGCATGTGAGTGCCGAGACCGTGCTCAGTGGCGGTGGCCTGTTGCGTTTGTACCACGCCATCTGCGCGCTGGACGGGCATGCCCCGGTGTTGACCACGCCGGCCGAGATTACCGAGGTGGCACTGAACGATGACCCGCTGGCACTGGCGGTGATCGAGCAGTTCTGTTGTTTTCTCGGACGGGTAGCGGGTAACAACGTGTTGACCCTGGGCGGTCGCGGCGGGGTGTTTATCGTCGGCGGGGTGATCCCGCGGTTCGCCGAATTGTTCCTGCGCAGCGGGTTTGCCGCCAGTTTTGCCGACAAGGGCTGCATGAGCGCCTACTTTGAAGGGGTGCCGGTGTGGCTGGTGACGGCGCAATATTCCGGGTTGGAAGGGGCAGGGGTGGCGTTGCAGCAGAGGCTCTGTGCTGTCTGAGCCGGCCTCTTCGCTGGCAAGCAGC
>NZ_JAAHBU010000558.1 GCF_010671725.1 Pseudomonas brassicae
TTCGCGGCGGGTCGCGGTGACGGTGACCGCCTTCAGCGTGGGCGCCTCGCTGCACGCAGGCGGCGCCTCGGCGGCCATGGCCGGCATCAGCGGCAATGCGCCCAAGGCGGCCAGGCACAGGCCCAGACGGTTGCGACGGATGGCCTGGGCCAAGGGTGAAGCCTGCGGGGTGAGGCCGACGATAGTGTGCATGGGTGTGCTACTCGAAATGGATGCCCTGTCCACCGTGGGCGTGCCACGGCGCCTGAATCGTCAACGCGGGGGCCTTGGGCATTCGCTCGTGCGAGTAGCAGACAAACCACTTTGTTAGCGCTAACATCGCCAGTATCAGCAAGCGCTGCATAGATCGTCAAATACTGAAAAATTACTTTTATATGCTTTTTTGTTTAGAAGGACCGCAGCCGTGAGCGAAGACAAACACCCGGCGCGCAAACGCCGGGGTGCCGGCCGAATTACCCTGAATGCCGTAGCGCGGGCGGCCGGCGTCTCGGCGATCACCGTGTCGCGCTATTTCAATCAGCCCGAGCAGGTGTCGCCCGAGCGTCGCGAACGCATCGCTGCGGCGGTGAACACGCTGGGCTATGTGCCGAACCTGGTGGCCGGCGGCCTGGCCTCTGGCGGTGGGCGAATCGTCGGCATGGTGATCCCGAACATCTCCGGGCCGATCTTTGCCCAGACCATCCAGGGCTTCAGCGACACCCTGAGCCGGCATGGCTACCAGTTGCTGCTGGCGTCGAGCTACTTCTCCAGCGAGCAGGAAGAGAGCGCCGTGCGCGCCTTCCTCGGCTGGTCGCCGGCGGCGCTGGTGCTGACCAGCCACTTTCACAGCGCCGGCACCGAGAAGATGATCGCCGAGGCACAGATCCCGGTGGTCGAAACCTGGGATTACCAGCCAGAGCGCGCGCCGGTGCAGATCGGTTTTTCGCACCATGAGGTGGGCGTGACGGCGGCGCGGTACCTGTATGGCAAAGGCTATCGACGCCTAGCGTTCGTGCAGAACAGCGCACTGGGCGACTTCAGTGCGCTGGAGCGGCGCGACGGCTACAGCGCGGCGATGAGCGAGTTGGGGTTGCAGCCCTGGGTATTCGCGCCGGATGCCGGGCGCGCACCGTTCGAGGCCGGCAAGCAGGCGATGGAGGCGCTGATGGGCATGAGCCCGGCGCCGGATGCGATCATCTTCGCCAATGACAACCTGGCAGCGGGCGGGTTGCTGGCGGGGCAGCGGGCCGGGGTGAGGATCCCCCAGGACTGCGCAGTGCTGGGGTTCGGTGACTATCCGTTTGCGCAGATGCTGCTGCCGAGCCTGAGCACGATCAAGCCGCCGGCGCTGGAGATCGGTGTGCTGGCCGCGACGCGGGTGCTGGAGACTCTTGGTGTGCTGGAGGGGGATGGGCAGCGCTTGAATCTGCTGGGGTGCGAGGTGATCGAGCGCGAGAGCGCGTGACCCCCTTCGCTGGCAAGCCA
>NZ_JAAHBU010000559.1 GCF_010671725.1 Pseudomonas brassicae
GCCCACATCCGCCCCGGCTCCACCCTCTCGGTGGACGAATTCGCAGGCAGCCGCTTCGACTTTATGCTTTCCAACCCGCCCTACGGTAAAAGTTGGGCCAGCGAGCAGAAGTTCATCAAAGACGGCGGCGACGTGATCGACCCGCGCTTCAAGGTCAGCCTCGCGGACTATTGGGGAAACGCCGAGTTGCAGGACGCCACCCCGCGCTCCAGCGATGGGCAGTTGCTGTTTCTGATGGAAATGGTCAACAAAATGAAAGCTCCCGGCGACAGTGGCCTCGGCTCGCGCATCGCCTCAGTGCATAACGGCTCCAGCCTGTTTACCGGCGACGCCGGCGGTGGCGAGAGCAATATCCGCCGCTACCTGATCGAAAACGACCTGCTCGATGCCATCATCCAGTTGCCCAACAATCTGTTCTACAACACCGGCATTACCACCTATATCTGGCTGCTCTCCAGCAACAAGCCGGCGCAGCGCCAAGGCAAGGTGCAACTGATCGATGCCAGCATGCTGTACCGCAAACTGCGCAAAAACCTCGGCAACAAAAACTGTGAATTTGCCCCCGAGCATATCGAGCGAATTACCCAATCTTACCTCGACCTGGCCAGCGTCGACCGCCCGGCTGGTGGCGACGGCATCGCCGCGCAAGTGTTTGATAACCGCGACTTCGGCTACCACAAGGTCAGCATCGAACGGCCAGACCGGCGCAAGGCGCAGTTCAGCGCAGAGCGCATCGAAACCCTACGTTTCGACAAGACCCTGCGCGAACCCATGCAGTGGATTTACCAAGAGTGGGGCGAAGCGGTGTACCAGGATGCCACCTTGGGCACCCATGAAAAAGCCATCCTCGCATGGTGTGAAGAACAAGGCCTGGAGCTCAACGCCAAGCAGCGCAAAAAGCTGCTGAGCCTGGAAACATGGGCCAAGCAGTCCCTGCTAGTCACCGTGGGCAACTACCTGATGCAAGCCATCGGCAGCGAGGAATATGACGACTTCAACCTCTTCGCCAAACAGGTGGACAAAGCGCTTAAACAACTGAACAAAGAGACCGGCATCAAGCTCGGTGCCAGCGAGCGCAATCAAGTGCTCAATGCAGTGAGCTGGTACGACGAAAACGCCTCCAAGGTCATCCGCAAGGTGGAGAAATTCGACAGAGCCGAGCTGGCCACCCTGCTGAAGCGGCTGGATTGTCGCGAGGCCGACCTGGCCGATTACGGCTACTATCAGAGCGACAAGGCCGGCGAATTTATTACCTACGAATCCAACAGCGACCTGCGCGACAGTGAAAGCATCCCACTGGCCGACACCATCCACCGCTTCTTCAAGATCGAAGTGCAGCCCCATGTGCCAGAAGCCTGGATCAATCTGGAGTCGGTAAAGATCGGCTACGAGATTAGCTTTAACAAATACTTCTACAAGCACCAGCCACTGCGCAGCATGGATGAGGTGGCGCGGGAGATTGTGGCGTTAGAGCAGAAGGCGGAGGGTTTGATTGCGGAAATTTTGGGGTTGGACTTGAAGGATGTGTCGGGGGTGGCCAATGGTTGATGTGGCGTCCGACAGCAATTGCTATGGGTTACTTAAGGACTCTGGCGTCGAGTCATTAGGCGTTATTCCACAGCATTGGAAAACATCAAGATTTCGTAATCTTTTTTCCTTTGACAAGGGACTTAATATAACCAAGGACGATCTTCAAGATACTGGAATTCCATGCATCAATTATGGAGAGGTTCACTCACGATTTGGCTTCGAAGTCAACCCAGATAATCACACCCTTAAGTGTGTGCGCGAGGAGTTTCTGAAGAACAACCCCGACTCCCTTCTGCGCATTGGCGACTTTATATTTGCTGATACATCTGAAGACATTGATGGCTCTGGAAATTTTTCGCAGCTAAC
>NZ_JAAHBU010000056.1 GCF_010671725.1 Pseudomonas brassicae
CAAGCCAGCTCCCACACGGAGAGCGGTGTCGTTGAGGGCCATACTTGACCTGTGGGAGCTGGCTTGCCAGCGAAGGCTGCAAAACCGGTGTTCAGGAGGGATACTGTGCCCTTTTTTTCTCAGCTGTGGATAACCCAACCATGCGTGTCTGGATCGACGCCGACGCCTGCCCCAAGGCAGCCAAGGACCAACTGGTCAAATTTGCCCTCAAGCGTCAGTTCGAGGTGGTGCTGGTTGCCGGCCAGGGCCAGATCAAGCCGGCCTTCGCCTGCGTGCGGCTGATCGTGGTGCCCAGCGGCCCGGACGCTGCCGACGATTACCTGGTGGAGCACGCCGTGCCCGGCGAGTTGGTGATCTGCAGCGATGTGCCGCTGGCGGATCGGCTGGTCAAGAAGGGCGTGGCCGCCCTCGACCCGCGTGGGCGCGAGTTCGACGAGCGCAACATGGGTGATCGCCTGGCGGTACGCAACCTGTTCACCGACCTGCGCGAACAAGGCCAGGTCGGTGGCGGCCAGGCGCCCTACGGCGAGCGCGAGAAGCAGGCGTTCGCCAATGCGCTGGACCGCATTCTTACCCGCCTGGCGCGCGAATTTGCGCGCTGAGGTTGGTCAGTCGTTTTCGTGGGTCAGTTCCAGCACCCGGTCGACCAGCTTGTAGATCCCGCCTGCCGCTTCGCTGATGCTCTGGGCCAGCATGTAGGCCGGGGTGCTGACCAGCTTGCGCTGGGTGTCTTCGACGATGTCGTGCACATCGCAGTCTTCATGGGTGGCGCCCATCTTGACGATGGCCGCACTGGTGTCGGCGTCGTTGCCGATGGTGCAGACCACGCCCGGGCCGTAAATCTTGGCGGCCAGCGCCGGTGAAATGCAGATCAGGCCCACTGGCTTGCCGGCTTCGGCAAAGGCTTCGGCCAGGGCCAGCACGTCGGGGTGTACGCTGCAGGCCGAGCCTTCGACGGCAAAATTGGAGAGGTTCTTGGCTGCGCCAAAACCGCCTGGCACGATCAGCGCATCGAAGTCCTTGGCATCGGCTTCGCGCAGGTCCTTGATGTCGCCGCGGGCAATGCGCGCCGACTCCACCAGCACATTGCGCGATTCGGGCATCTCTTCGCCGGTGAGGTGGTTGAGCACATGCATCTGCGCGATGTTCGGCGCGAAGCACTGTACCTGTGCGCCGCGTTGATCAAGGCGCAGCAGGGTGATGACGCTCTCGTGGATTTCTGCACCGTCATAAACGCCGCAACCGGACAGGATCACTGCAACTTTTTTCTTGGTCATGCTCACTACTCCCGTTCAAGGCGCTAAATGTCCCTTAATTTGGCCATGTCCGCCATGCTCTCTACATAGATCGCAACGAACCGGGAGTGTTCATTCGTGAGGCAGGGCAGATGCGGCTATGGCCGCTCACTACCTTCGCGCGGGTGCTGGTCCTGGCCGGCAGCCCCGTGGGCCTGCTCGGCCTGGGCCGCAGCTGCTTCCTGGCGGGCAATGCGCGCGGCCTTGAAGCGACGGCGCAGCCACAGCGCGGCACCGAGCAGCAGCAGCGCGCCGAGCACCCACAGCTCATACTTCTTCACGTTGCCCAGCAAGCCTTCGAGAATCGCGCCGAAGTGGTAGGCCGCCGCGCCCAGGGCCAAGGCCCATACCGCCGCGCCAATGCCATTGAGCAGCAGGTAACGGCGTGGCGGGTAGCCCGACAGGCCGATGGCCACCGGCATCACCGTGCGCAAGCCGTAGACGAAGCGAAAGCTCAGCACCCAGATATCCGGGTGCCGGCGGATATGCTCCAGCGCACGGTCGCCCATCAACTGCCAGCGCGGTTTGCGCGCCAGCAGTTTGCGCCCATGGCGGCGGCCCATGAAGTACCACAACTGGTCGCCCGCATAGCTGCCAAAGAAGGCGACCAGCACCACCATGTTGATATCCATGTAGCCACGGAACGCAAGAAATCCGGCGAGAACCAGAATGGTCTCACCTTCAAAAAAGGTGCCTAGAAAAAGGGCAAAATAGCCGAAATCCTGCAGGAATTGTTCAAGCATTTTCTGGGTGCTGGCGAAATGAACGCGCAGCCTAACCCCTGGGAGGCTTTAGGGAAAGTGTCCAAATGTGTCTCGACGTGAACAATTCCTACACGGAGAATGAATGCGTCCATAAGTCGCAGGCTTGCCCCGGGCTGTCATACGGGCGTCATAATGGCTGCTTATAACTGTCGCGCTCGCCCGCCTGCGCGGGCTCAGGAGTCTGCCGTGAGCTTTACCCCCGCTAACCGTTTGTTTCCTGCCACTCGCCTGCGTCGCAACCGCCGTGACGACTTTTCTCGTCGCCTGGTGCGCGAAACCACACTGACTGTTGATGACCTGATTCTGCCGGTATTCGTGCTGGACGGTGCAAACCGTCGCGAGGAAGTCGCCTCGATGCCGGGCGTCGAGCGCCTGACCATCGACCTGTTGCTTGAGGCCGCCGAAGAATGGGTGAAGCTGGGCATTCCGGCCCTGGCGCTGTTCCCGGTGACCCCGACTGAAAAGAAATCCCTGGATGGCGCCGAAGCCTGGAACCCCGAGGGGATTGCCCAGCGCGCCACCCGCGCGCTGCGTGAGCGCTTCCCGGAGCTGGGGGTGATCACCGACGTTGCCCTCGACCCGTTCACCACCCATGGCCAGGACGGTATCCTCGATGACGAGGGTTACGTGCAGAACGACATTACCGTCGATGCGCTGGTGCGTCAGGCGTTGTCGCATGCCGAGGCCGGTGCCCAGGTGGTGGCGCCGTCGGACATGATGGACGGGCGTATCCAGGCGATCCGCGAGGCACTGGAGCTGGCTGGCCACGTCAACGTGCGCATCATGGCCTACTCGGCCAAGTACGCCAGCGCCTACTACGGCCCGTTCCGCGACGCGGTCGGCTCGGCGCTGAACCTGGGCAAGGCCAACAAGGCCTCGTACCAGATGGACCCGGCCAACACCCACGAAGCCCTGCACGAAGTGGCCGCCGACCTGTCTGAAGGCGCGGACATGGTAATGGTCAAGCCAGGCATGCCGTATCTGGATATCCTTGCGCGGGTCAAGGATGAGTTCAAGGTGCCGACCTTTGTTTACCAGGTCAGTGGCGAGTACGCGATGCACATGGCCGCGATCCAGAACGGCTGGCTCTCCGAAGGGGTCATTCTCGAATCCCTTACCGCTTTCAAACGGGCGGGCGCCGACGGCATCCTGACCTATTTCGCTGTTCGCGCCGCACAATTGATGAGAGGGCAGTAACGCCCTTCAGGAACGCCACATGAATAACGAAGCACTAACCGAAGTCGAAGTGAAGGATGCCCAGCCCGTGCCCGAGCAGATGGTCGAAACCCCGCCGGCGCCCGAGCCTGTGCCGGTAGCCGAGGTCGAAGCGCCTGCAGCGGTCGCTGCGCCTGCGCCAGCACCGGCGATTGTGGTGCCGGGCCTGGACGACAGCAGCCTGTACATCCATCGCGAATTGTCCCAGCTGCAGTTCAACATCCGCGTGCTGGAACAGGCGCTGGACGAGTCCTACCCGCTGCTGGAGCGACTGAAGTTCCTGCTGATCTTCTCCAGCAACCTGGATGAGTTCTTCGAGATTCGTGTGGCGGGCCTGAAGAAGCAGATCACCTTCGCCCGTGAGCAGGCCGGGGCCGACGGCTTGCAGCCGCACCAGGCACTGGCGCGCATCAGCGAGCTGGTGCATGTCGAGGTTGATCGCCAGTACGCGATCCTCAACGATGTGCTGCTGCCGGAGCTGGAGAAACACCAGATCCGCTTCATCCGCCGCCGGCACTGGACCACCAAGCTCAAGACCTGGGTGCGTCGCTACTTCCGTGACGAGATCGCGCCGATCATCACCCCGATCGGCCTGGACCCGACCCATCCGTTCCCGCTGCTGGTGAACAAGAGCCTGAACTTCATCGTCGAGCTTGAAGGCGTCGACGCCTTCGGGCGCGATTCGGGCCTGGCGATCATTCCGGCGCCACGCCTGCTGCCGCGGGTGATCAAGGTGCCTGAAGAGGTCGGTGGCACCGGCGACAACTATGTGTTCCTGTCGTCGATGATCCATGCCCACGCCGATGACCTGTTCCAGGGCATGAAGGTGAAGGGCTGCTACCAGTTCCGCCTGACCCGTAACGCCGACCTGGCGCTGGACTCCGAAGATGTCGAAGACCTGGCCCGCGCGCTGCGCGGTGAACTGTTCTCGCGCCGCTACGGTGATGCGGTGCGTCTGGAAGTGGCCGACACCTGCCCCAAGCACCTGTCCGACTACCTGCTCAAGCAGTTCAGCCTAAGCGAGCACGAGGTGTACCAGGTCAAGGGCCCGGTCAACCTCACGCGCCTGTTCAGCATCACCAGCCTGGACAGCCACCCCGAGCTGCAATACACGCCGTTCACCCCGGCGATCCCCAAGCTGTTGCAGAACAGCGAGAACATTTTCAGCGTGGTGAGCAAGCAGGACATCCTGCTGATGCACCCCTTCGAGTCGTTCACCCCGGTGGTCGACCTGCTGCGCCAGGCCGCCAAAGACCCGCATGTGCTGGCGGTGCGCCAGACCCTGTACCGCAGTGGCGCCAACTCCGAGATCGTCGATGCGCTGGTGGATGCCGCGCGTAACGGCAAGGAGGTTACGGCGGTGATCGAATTGCGCGCGCGTTTCGACGAAGAGTCCAACCTGCAGATGGCCAGCCGCCTGCAGGCGGCGGGTGCGGTGGTGATCTACGGCGTGGTCGGTTTCAAGACCCACGCCAAGATGATGCTGATCCTGCGCCGCGAGGCCGGCGAGATCGTGCGCTACGCGCACCTGGGTACCGGCAACTACCATGCCGGCAACGCACGCCTGTACACCGACTACAGCCTGCTGACCTCGGATGACGCCTTGTGCGAAGACGTTGGCAAGCTGTTCAGCCAGTTGATCGGCATGGGCAAGACCCTGCGCATGAAGAAGCTGCTGCACGCGCCGTTCACCCTGAAGAAGGGCATGCTCGACATGATTGCGCGCGAAACCCAGTTTGCCGTCGAGGGCAAGCCGGCGCATATCATCGCCAAGTTCAACTCGCTGACCGACCCCAAGATCATCAAGGCGCTGTACAAGGCCAGCCAATCGGGCGTGCGCATCGACCTGGTGGTGCGTGGCATGTGCTGCCTGCGGCCGGGCATCCCGGGCGTGTCGCACAACATTCACGTACGCTCGATCATCGGCCGCTTCCTGGAGCACACGCGGGCGTTCTACTTCCTCAACGGCGGCGAAGAGCAGATGTTCCTGTCGAGTGCCGACTGGATGGAGCGCAACCTCGACAAGCGCGTCGAGACCTGCTTCCCGGTCGAGGGCAAGAAGCTGATCCTGCGCGTGAAAAAGGAGCTGGAGGGGTACCTGACCGACAACACCCACGCGTGGATTCTGCAGTCGGACGGCCGCTACGTGCGCAGCACGCCGACCGGCAACCAGAACGCGCGCAGTGCCCAGGCCACTCTGCTCGAGCGCCTGAGCAACCCGGTGCTTATCGTACGCTGAGGGTAAAGCCGACCCGGGCCAGCCAGTCGGCCTCCAGGCCGAAGTCGGCCTGGGTCAGCTGGTTCTGCTCCAGCCAGCCGCTGGGGAACTCCACGTCCAGGCTCTGGCCTGCCGCGTGCAGCTTCACCGCCGGCATCTGCTGGGTGCCGCGAATGTGATGGAACAGGATCGCGAAACGCAGTAGCACGCACAGGCGAATCAGCTTCACGCCTTCGTCGCCGAACTCGGCAAACTTGTCCCTGGGGATGTTGCGGCGGTGCCCGCGCACCAGCAGGGCCAGCATCTGCTGGTCTTCGCGGGAGAAGCCGGCCAGGTCGGAGTGTTCGATCAGGTACGCACCGTGCTTGTGGTAATGGTAGTGGGCAATGTCCAGGCCCACTTCATGCACCTTGGCTGCCCAGCCCAGCAGTTCGCGCCAGATCCCGTCTTCCAGCTCCCATGCCTTGGCCACCTGGTCGAAGGCATGCAGTGCCTTGCGTTCCACCCGCGCCGCCTGGCCCAGGTCGACGTGGTAGCGCTCCATCAGCGAGGTCAGGGTGCGCTCGCGCACGTCTTCATGGTGGTGACGGCCCAGCAGGTCGTACAGCACGCCTTCACGCAGGGCGCCATCGCAATGGTCCATGCGTTGCAGTTCCAGCGCGTCGAAGATCGCCTCCAGAATCGCCAGGCCTGCCGGGAAGATGGTGCGTCGGTCCGGCTTGACCCCTTCGAAGTCGATCTTGTCGGTGTCGCCCAGCTTGAACAGCTTGCGCTTGAGCCAGGCCAGGCCCTCGGCGTTGACCTCGCCATTGCCCATGCCGCCGGCCTTGAGGGCCAGGCCGATGGCGCGGATGGTGCCCGAGGAGCCGATGGCTTCATCCCAGGTGAGGCGGTGCAGGGCGTTCTCGATGCTCATCAGCTCCAGGCGCGCGGCCGTGTAGGCCTGGGCGTAGCGTGCCGGGGTGATCTTGCCGTCGCGGAAGTAACGCTGGGTGAAGCTCACGCAGCCCATCTGCAGGCTTTCGCGCAGCAGCGGCTCGAAGCGCTGGCCGATGATGAACTCGGTACTGCCGCCGCCGATGTCGGCCACCAGGCGCTTGCCGGGGGTGTCGGCCAGGGTGTGCGAGACGCCCAGGTAGATCAGGCGCGCCTCTTCGCGGCCGGAAATGACCTCGACCGGGTGTCCGAGAATGGCTTCGGCGCGGCGGATGAATTCGCCGCGGTTGCGTGCCTCGCGCAACGCGTTGGTGCCGACGATGCGCACCGCGCCGTCGGGCATGCCATTGATCAGCTGGGCAAAGCGCTTGAGGCAGTCGAGCCCGCGCTGCATGGACTCTTCGCTGAGCTGGCGCTCTTCATCGATGCCGGCGGCCAACTGAACCTTTTCTCCCAACCGTTCCAGGATGCGGATGTCATTGTGGTGGGCCTTGGCCACGACCATATGGAAGCTGTTGGAGCCCAGGTCGATAGCAGCGATCAAGGACAGATTCTTGGCTGGGTTTTGCGGCATGGTCATGGGATCTCGGTCGATAACCCGGCAATCGTGCCACGATCCGCCGCTGACGCCAACGCGCAGCGTGACAAGGCTTGATACAGGGCAGTGGGGGCTCGGTTATATGACTTTAATGTGTCTTTGATGTGACAGTCGATTGGCTGCGTCGTGCATAACTATAGTTACACTCAATCGCGCGTGGCTTCCTGTCGACGGCGAGGGCGGCTATGATGGGCCACGTTTTTTTGCTTACGACCTTGGAGACTTCCATGAGCAGCGATCTTATCAAACACGTCACTGACGCCACCTTCGAAGCCGAAGTCTTGCAGGCTCAAGGTCCGGTGCTGGTCGACTACTGGGCTGAATGGTGCGGCCCATGCAAAATGATCGCGCCGGTACTGGACGACATCGCCGCTACCTACGAGGGCAAACTGACCGTCGCCAAGCTCAACATCGACGACAACCAGGAAACCCCGGCCAAGCACGGCGTACGTGGTATCCCGACACTGATGCTGTTCAAGAACGGCAATGTCGAGGCGACCAAGGTGGGCGCGCTGTCCAAATCTCAGCTGCAGGCGTTCCTCGACGCCAATATCTGAGTCGAAAAAAGCCCCGCATTTGTCGGGGCTTTTCTCTCTCTGGTGACTAGACGCCAGAAAATGCAAGTGATACATTCGGCCTCGCACTGTTTCTTTCGGTGCCCCCTGCACGCCGTCGCCGACGCACCTCAATTCGAATTAGTACGCGATCCTGTCGCCTTCTCTGCGGCGCGGCTTCATTAAGCCAGAAGCTTAATTCCCCCTTCTTACATGATTACGTCATTCCCCTTATGAATCTGACTGAACTCAAGCAAAAGCCGATTACCGATCTGCTCGAATTGGCCGAACAGATGGGCATAGAAAATATGGCCCGTTCGCGCAAGCAGGACGTGATTTTCTCCCTGTTGAAAAAGCACGCTAAAAGCGGCGAGGAAATCTCCGGTGACGGCGTGCTGGAGATTCTCCAGGACGGTTTCGGCTTCCTGCGTTCGGCCGATGCTTCCTATCTGGCCGGCCCGGACGACATCTATGTCTCGCCTAGCCAGATCCGTCGCTTCAACCTGCGCACCGGTGACACCATCGTCGGCAAGATCCGCCCGCCTAAAGAAGGCGAGCGTTACTTCGCGCTGCTCAAGGTCGACACCATCAACTACGACCGTCCAGAGAACGCGAAGAATAAGATCCTCTTCGAGAACCTGACGCCGTTGTTCCCGACCAAGCGCTTGAAGATGGAAGCCGGCAACGGTTCCACCGAAGACCTCACCGGTCGTGTCATCGACCTGTGTGCGCCAATCGGCAAGGGCCAGCGTGGCCTGATCGTCGCCCCGCCAAAAGCGGGCAAGACCATCATGCTGCAGAACATCGCGGCCAACATCACGCGCAACAACCCCGAGTGCCACCTGATCGTCCTGCTGATCGACGAGCGCCCGGAAGAAGTGACCGAAATGCAGCGCACCGTGCGCGGCGAAGTGGTTGCCTCCACCTTCGACGAGCCGCCAACCCGTCACGTGCAAGTGGCCGAGATGGTCATCGAGAAGGCCAAGCGCCTGGTCGAGCACAAGAAGGACGTGGTCATCCTGCTCGACTCGATCACCCGTCTGGCACGTGCCTACAACACCGTGATCCCGAGTTCCGGCAAGGTCCTGACCGGTGGTGTCGATGCCCACGCGCTGGAGAAGCCGAAGCGTTTCTTCGGTGCGGCGCGTAACATCGAGGAAGGCGGTTCGCTGACCATCATCGCCACCGCGCTGGTCGAAACCGGCTCGAAGATGGACGAAGTGATCTACGAAGAGTTCAAGGGTACCGGCAACATGGAACTGCCCCTGGACCGTCGTATCGCCGAGAAGCGTGTGTTCCCGGCCATCAACATCAACCGTTCGGGTACGCGTCGCGAAGAGCTGCTGACCGCCGACGACGAGCTGCAGCGCATGTGGATCCTGCGCAAGCTGCTGCACCCGATGGACGAGATCGCCGCGATCGAGTTCCTGGTCGACAAGCTCAAGCAGACCAAGACCAACGACGAGTTCTTCCTGTCGATGAAGCGCAAGTAACACAGGCGGTACGCAAAAGCCGGGGAAACCCGGCTTTTTGCTATCTGCACATTGGCTATTCTGGCCGACCGGGTTCGGCGCTACACTTTGCCCCCCGACCGATACGGCGAACACGAGGCTCCCGCATGCAGTATCGCGATTTGCGCGACTTTATCCGCGGCCTGGAACAGCGCGGCGAACTCAAGCGCATCCAGGTTCCCATCTCTCCTATCCTGGAAATGACCGAAGTCTGCGACCGCACCCTGCGTGCCAAGGGCCCGGCGTTGCTGTTCGAGAACCCGACCGGTTACGACATCCCGGTGCTGGGCAACCTGTTCGGCACCCCGGAGCGGGTGGCCATGGGCATGGGCGCCGAGTCGGTCAGCGAGCTGCGCGAGATCGGCAAGCTGCTGGCCTTCCTCAAGGAGCCCGAGCCGCCCAAGGGGCTCAAGGATGCCTGGTCGAAGCTGCCGATCTTCAAGAAAGTCATCGCCATGGCGCCCAAGGTGATCAAGGATGCGCCCTGTCACGAGGTGGTGATCGAGGGGGACGATGTCGACCTCGGTGCGTTGCCCATCCAGCATTGCTGGCCTGGCGATGTGGCGCCGCTGATCACCTGGGGGCTGACCGTTACCCGCGGGCCGAACAAGGACCGCCAGAACCTGGGCATCTACCGCCAGCAGGTGATCGCGCGCAACAAGGTGATCATGCGCTGGTTGAGCCACCGTGGCGGCGCGCTGGATTACCGCGAATGGTGCGAGAAGCACCCGGGCCAGCCGTTCCCGGTGGCCGTGGCGTTGGGCGCCGACCCGGCGACCATCCTGGGCGCCGTCACGCCGGTGCCCGACAGCCTGTCCGAGTACGCCTTTGCCGGCCTGCTGCGTGGCAACCGCACCGAGCTGGTCAAGTGCCGCGGCAACGACCTGCAGGTACCGGCCACCGCCGAGATCATCCTCGAAGGCGTGATCCACCCGGGCGAGATGGCCCCGGAAGGCCCGTACGGCGATCACACCGGCTACTACAACGAGGTGGACAGCTTTCCGGTGTTCACCGTCGAGCGCATCACCCACCGCCTCAAGCCGATCTACCACAGCACCTACACGGGCCGTCCGCCGGATGAACCGGCGATCCTCGGCGTGGCGTTGAACGAAGTGTTCGTGCCGATCCTGCAGAAGCAGTTCCCCGAGATCACCGATTTCTACCTGCCGCCCGAGGGCTGCTCGTACCGCATGGCGGTGGTGACCATGAAGAAGCAGTACCCGGGCCACGCCAAGCGTGTGATGCTGGGTGTGTGGTCGTTCCTGCGCCAGTTCATGTACACCAAGTTCGTCATCGTCACCGACGACGACATCAACGCACGGGACTGGAACGACGTGATCTGGGCCATCACCACGCGCATGGACCCCAAGCGCGATACGGTGATGATCGACAACACGCCGATCGATTACCTGGACTTCGCCTCGCCGGTGTCTGGCCTGGGTTCGAAGATGGGCCTGGACGCCACGCACAAGTGGCCCGGCGAGACCACCCGTGAATGGGGCCGGGTCATCGTCAAGGACGAAGCCGTCACACGACGGATCGATGAGCTGTGGACTCAGTTGGGAATAGAATAATGCAGGTAACCTTGCAGCCCTGCGGGGCGGTGCTGGCACTCAACCCCGGGGAGCGCATCCTGGATGGCGCCCGGCGCCTGGGCTACGAATGCCCGCAGAGCTGTCGCAATGGCAATTGCCATGTGTGCGCGGCGCTGCTGGTGGAAGGCCGCGTGCGCCAGGAGGGCGAGGTACGCGAGCATGGCGAGCTGTACACCTGCATCGCCGAGCCGCTGGAGGATTGCGTGTTGCTGTGGGATGGCGTGCTGGCCCTGGGCGAACTGCCGGTTCGCCAGTTGGCCTGTCAGTTGAACGAATGCGTCGCTGTGGGCGGCGACGTGTGGCGCGTGCGTCTGCGCGCACCGGCTGGCAAGCTGCCGCGCTACCACGCCGGGCAGTACCTGATGATCGAGCGCGAAGGGGGCGACAAGGCCGCGTTTTCGCTGGCGTCGGCGCCGCACCGCGGGCGTGACCTGGAGCTGCACGTGCTGGCGCGCGAAAGCAGTGCGCTGGAGCTGATCGCGCAGTTGCAGCGCAACCGCATGGCACGCGTTGAGCTGCCGTTTGGCGATACCCACCTGGCCGAGTTGCCCGATGGGCCGCTGGTGCTGATCGCCGCCGGTACCGGCATGGCGCAGATGCACAGCCTGATCGAGCATTGTCGCGCCGCCGGTTTCAAACACCCGGTGCACCTGTATTGGGGCGTGCGCCGCCCGGACGATTTCTACACGCTCGAACACTGGGACGAATGGGCGCAATTGCCCAATCTGTTCCTGCACAAGGTGGTGAGCGACCTGTGCGGGTGGGAGGGGCGTTGCGGCCTGTTGCACGAGGCGGTGTGCGAGGACATCGCCGACCTGACGGGCGTGCATGTGTACGCCAGCGGATCGCCGAGCATGATCTACGCCACCCTCGACGCCTTGGTGGGCGCCGGCATGGACGCGCACCAGATGCGTGCCGATGTATTCGCTTATGCCCCGCGTGGCTAACTTTGGGAGTCACGGCGCGTTGCAATAACGCGCCGGTTTAAATAACCGGGGCGGGCCTACTCGGTTATAAGTGGCGGGCCGGTGTTAATGATTGCAAGCGCCGTCAAAAACTATTACTACACTTGAAACAGCAGGCTTGAAAGCCCCGGTTCTGGCGGCTTTGTTGCGGCAGGGGCTTGTATTCAGGCGCCCAACTGCCGTACGGTCGATGCCTTGTTAGTGCAATGACTTTAGAGTGAACGACTTCTCAAGTTCACGGGGAATTCTGGCGGCGATCATGTCGGCAATTGAAACTGCACCACTGAGTTTGGCCTACCCTCCCGTGCTCGACTTCGGTCAGCAACTGACGCACGAGCAACTTCAACAGTCGCTCGCCATGACCATGTCGCGGCATCAGGGCGGCCCGGTCTGGCTGTTTGCCTACGGCTCGCTGATCTGGCGCCCGGAGTGCAGTGCGGCCGAGCGCAGGCGTGCAAGGGTGCATGGCTACCACCGCGGGCTGTACCTGTGGTCGCACGAGCACCGCGGCACACCGGAATGCCCCGGGCTGGTGTTTGGCCTGGACCGCGGCGGCTCCTGCAGCGGCTTCGCCTACCGCCTGCCCGAAGAGCGTTTGCACGACTCGTTGCTGGCATTGTGGCAGCGCGAGATGCCCTATCCTGCGTATCGCCCGCACTGGCTCAACTGCCGCCTCGACGATGGCACTAAGGTGCAGGCCCTCGGGTTCGTGCTTGAACGTCACCTGCCGTGTTACGCCGGCAACCTGCCCGATACCTTGCTCAGCCATATCCTGGCCAGTGCCAAGGGGCGCTACGGCAGTACCCGCGACTATGTCGAGCAGACCCTGGCGGCGCTGCGCACCCATGCCATGCCGGACCGTAACTTGGAAGCTCGTTTCAAGCGTTGCCATTCGGCGGACAAGGCCTGACAGCTGCGGTACCATCGCGCCCCTGATCACGGGTTGCTTTGGGTATCAAGGATGAAAGGTTGGTTTGCCGCAGTGTTTTTCTGGTCTTGCTTCGCGCAGGCCGAGCATGTTCCCACCTTTGCGCAGTCGCCGGCTCCGGCGTACCCGCGGGCGATGAGGATGGCCGGTGTGGAAGGCACCGTGCGCCTGGCGTACCAGGTCGACTCGCGCGACGGTTCCATCAGCCAGGTGACGATCAAGCGCAGTGACCACGTGTTGTTCAGCGACGCGGTAAAGGCCGCCATCGCCAAGGCGCGTTTCGTGCCCTGGCAGGTGGCCAAGGGCGAGCCGGTGCAGACCGATGTGGTGCAGGACCTGGTCTTTCGCATGGATGAACAGTCCAGATCGGTTACGCTCGATGCCCAGGCCGATCTGATGCAGATGCAGTGCAAGCTGTTCAACCTGTACCTGGCCCAATACCGTCAGATCAGGTCGACACAACCGCTGTGGCAGATGGACAGCGTGGCCGTCGGAATCGGCATGCTGGCTCAGACGTCACGTGCAGCGCCCACCCTGGTGCAGTTCGAGCAAGCGCAGCAGGCGCTCGAGGCGGCCTTGCCGTCGATCGAACAGCGCTGCGCCGGGTTGCCCGACATGCTGTTCATCAACGCCTGGCCGCAGCCGTTGCGTGACCGTGCGCTCAAGCCACTTTGAGGCGCGCCTCTTTCAGAAAGGAATCCCATGACAACGCCTCTCCCGGTCTTTACCTATTACCCCGGCAAGGTTCACTACATCGTGCCCAGCAGCGAGGCATGCGTGTGCTGTGGGCAGGCGCGTGGCTACCTGTATGACGGCACCTTGTACACCGCGCAGACGCTTGAGGGCGAGATCTGCCCGTGGTGCATTGCCGATGGTTCGGCGGCCGCGCGGTATGACGGCAGCTTCCATGATGTGTATGTGATGGAGGAGGACGGCATAAAGCCTGAGGTGCTCGACGAAATCGCCTACCGTACGCCGGGTTATCCCACGTGGCAGGACAGCCAGTGGATGCACCACTGCAACGACGCCTGCGAGTTTCATGGCGATGCCAGTGCCGAGGATATCAGCCAGGCCACACCGGAGACCCGGCAGCACTGGGCCGAGTACAACGGCATGACCGTGGAAGACTGGTCGTGGGCGGCGCAGGGCTATGCGCCGGGTGGGGATACGGGTTTCTACAAGTTCGTGTGCCGCGGGTGCAAGCAGGTGTTGTTGGCGTGGGACATGAGCTGAGTGGCTTTGCGGCCAGAGCCCCTTTTACGGGGGG
>NZ_JAAHBU010000560.1 GCF_010671725.1 Pseudomonas brassicae
CTTGCCAGCGAAGGCGGCCTCAAGGCCCAAAGCGCATCAGGCGATAGCAGCGTCTACCAGTTCCTGCGCTTCACCCACCAGGCGCTGCAGGTGCGCCTCATCGACGAAGCTCTCTGCATAGATCTTGTAGATGTCTTCGGTGCCCGACGGCCGCGCCGCGAACCAGCCGTTGGCGGTCATCACCTTCAACCCGCCAATGGCCTGGTCGTTGCCCGGCGCATGGCTGAGGATCTGCTCGATCGGCTCGCCGGCCAACGAGGTCGACTTGACCTGCTGCGGCGACAGCTTGCCCAGCAGCGCTTTCTGCGCCGGCGTGGCCTTGGCGTCCACCCGCGTGGAAAACGGCTGCCCCAGTTGCGCAGTCAATGCCGCATACGCCTGGCTCGGGTCGCGACCGGTACGCGCGGTCATTTCTGCCGCCAGCAACGACGGGATCAAGCCGTCCTTGTCGGTGCTCCATACCGTGCCGTCCTTGCGCAGGAACGAGGCACCTGCACTCTCCTCGCCACCAAAGCCCAGCGAACCGTCGAACAGGCCATCGGCAAAGTACTTGAAGCCCACCGGCACTTCGTACAGGCGACGCCCCAGGCGTGCCGCCACGCGGTCGATCAGGCCGCTGCTGACCACGGTCTTGCCCACCGCCGCATCGGCGCGCCACTGCGGGCGGTGCTGGAACAGGTAGTCGATCGACACCGCCAGGTAGGCGTTTGGCGCCAGCAGGCCGCCGGACGGCGTGACGATGCCGTGGCGGTCGTGGTCCGGGTCGCAACCAAACGCCACGTCGAAGCGATCACGCAGGCCGATCAGGCCCTGCATCGCGTGCGGCGAGGACGGGTCCATGCGGATCTGGCCGTCCCAGTCCACGCACATGAAGCGGAAGGTCGGATCGACCGAGGTATTGACCACCTCAAGGTCGAGTTTGTAGTGATCGGCAATCGCCGACCAGTAACGCACCCCGGCACCGCCCAGCGGGTCGACGCCCAGGCGCAGGCCGGCGCCACGAATCACATCGAAATCAATCACATTGACCAGGTCTCTGACGTAATTGCCCAGGTAGTCGTGGCGGTGCGTCGTACTGGCCTTGAGCGCCTGCTCGTAGCCCATGCGTTGCACACCCTTGAGGCCATCGGCCAGCAGCTGGTTGGCCTTGGCTTCGATCCACTTGGTCACGTCGCTGTCGGCCGGGCCGCCGTTGGGCGGGTTGTACTTGAAGCCACCGCTTTGCGGCGGGTTGTGCGACGGCGTGATGACGATGCCGTCGGCCAGCCCACGGCTACGGCCACGGTTGTAGCAGAGGATGGCGTGGGACACGGCCGGGGTCGGCGTGTACTCGTCGTCCTTGGCCAGCATCACCTCCACGCCGTTGGCAGCCAGCACCTGCAACGCAGTGGCGGCGGCCGGGGTGGACAGTGCATGGGTATCGATACCGATGAACAGCGGCCCGTCGATACCCTGCGCCTGACGGTACAGGCAGATGGCCTGGCTGATCGCCAGCACGTGCTGCTCGTTGAAACTCAAGTCCACCGAACTGCCGCGGTGCCCCGAGGTGCCGAAAGCGACGCGCTGGGCGGCTACGCCGGCATCAGGCTGGCCGGTGTAATAGGCGGTCAGCAGCTGGGGGATATCGACCAGCACGGATGCGGGGGCCGGCTTGCCCGCCAAAGGACTGAGCTTCATGCAAAACCTCAAGAAAGGATGTTCAGGGTGATGAAAACACGCAGTTTACTGGCAGTTCGACCGCAGCGCGACGGTGACGATCCCGGCACATGCGACTATTTGTACTGCGGCGCCCACCAGCGCGGAAACATGCGCTGCACGCGGGGTTCGGCGAAGCGGTCGTCGATCAGCATGACCATGCCGCGGTCGTCGGTGCCACGGATCACCCGGCCCGCCGCCTGGATCACCTTCTGCACGCCAGGGTACAGGTAGGTGTAGTCGAAACCGGCACTGAACAAGGCGCCCATGCGTTGTTTGAGCTGCTCATTGACCGGGTTGACCTGGGGCAGCCCCAGGGTCGCGACGAATGCCCCGATCAGGCGTGTGCCCGGCAGGTCGATGCCTTCGGCGAAGGCCCCGCCCAACACCGCAAACCCCACGCCCTGCCCGTCTTCGACGAAACGCGCAAGAAACCCGTGGCGTTGCGCCTCGTCCATGCCGGGCGCCTGTGACCACTGCACGATCTGCGGGTACTGCTCGGCCAGCCGTTGGGCCACCTGCTGCTGGTAGTCGAAGCTGCTGAAAAAGGCCAGGTAGTTGCCCGGCTGCTGGCGGTACTGCGCGGCAATCAGCTCGACGATCGGTGCCAGCGATGCCTGGCGGTGCTGATAACGGGTCGAGACCGTACTGATCACCCGCACTTGCAGTTGTTCGGCGGCGAACGGCGAAGCCACCTCCAGCCAGGCGGTATCGGCGGGCATGCCCAGCAGGTCGGCATAGAAATGTCGCGGGCTCAAGGTGGCAGAGAACAGCGTGACGCTGCGCGCCGCCGCCATGCGCGGGCCGATCAGCGGAGCCGGCACCAGGTTGCGCAGGCACAGGGTGGACAGGCTGCGCCCGCCCGGCCCGTCGCGCTTGCTCACGTCGAACACGAAATGCCCGTCGAACACCTCGCTCAGGCGCAGGAACTGGCTGGCCTGGAAGAAGAACTGCAGCAGCGGGCCGTCGACGCTGGTGGGCTGCTGGTTCATGCGCTCCTGGATCTGGCTGACACACCGCTGCAACGCCTTGAGGAAGGCACCCGGCAATGCGTCGCTGGCCTGATAGGCCGCCGTCTGCGCCTTGTGCAGCGCATTCCAGGCCCGGTTCAGGCGCTGCAGCGCGCTTTCCAGCCCTGCCGGCGGTTCACGGCGCAAGGCCTGCAACTGCCACTGGTCGAGGCTGGCGCTGTACATCTGACGTGCCCGCTCCACCAGGTTGTGCGCCTCGTCCACCAGCACGGCCACACGCCACTGGTCGAGCTGGGCAAGACCGAACAGCAAGGCGCTCTGGTCGAAGTAGTAGTTGTAGTCGGCGATCACCACGTCGACCCAACGGGCCATTTCCTGCCCCAGGTAGTACGGGCACACCTGATGCGCCAGGGCCACCTCGCGCAACGTGGCCTTGTCCAGTACCGGTTGCTGCGCCGCGGCCTGGCGGGCGCCCGGCAGGCGATCGTAAAACCCCTTGGCCAGCGGGCAGGCCTCGCCGTGGCAGGCGTTACCAGGGAACTCGCAGGCCTTGTCCCGTGCCACCAGTTCCAGGGTGCGCAGGGCCAGTTCGGGGCTGTGGTGCCTGACCTGGTGCACGGCGTGCAGCGCCAGGGCGC
>NZ_JAAHBU010000561.1 GCF_010671725.1 Pseudomonas brassicae
CTCCTTGTAGGTATTACCCGGCAGTTTGTCCCGCAGCATCAGCCGAATCTCACCTAACAGGGTGAAGTAGGGCTTGAAGGCTACGCCGCGTACATCCGGTAGGATGATGTCCACAGAGCGGTTGAACTGCTTCACCAAGTCCAGAAACTCTTCGACCATATCTAGCCTGGTGGCAGGATCAAGAAAGCGCTCGGCATCATCTTTGTATGCCTCGCGTTGCGCTACCGGGTCATGCTTTTTTGGCAGCAGTTTGAGTATGCGGTCGAGCGTGGCTTGCAGCTTGGGCAGCTCGGTTTCAACACCTTCCCAGACCTGCGAAGGCTTCACGTCACCTCCGTAAATCTTCAGCGCATGGTCAAGGTGCTCGACTACTCCGTAGTAATCCACGATGTAACCAGCATTCTTGCCGGACAAGGTGCGGTTCACCCGCGCAATAGCCTGCAACAAGGTATGTTCCTTAAGCGGTTTGTCGAGGTACATGGTGCCGACGATCGGAGCATCCCAACCGGTCAGCAGCATGTCAGAAACGATGATCAACCCGACGTTGTTCGCCTGCGGTTTACCGTCAAGCCCCTTGTTTTCTTCCCCGTAAGGCAGGGGGAACAGCTTGCTGACAAAGTTGCCGATCTGCTCGGACGGCATGGCCACGGGTATCTTTCCAGCTTTAACCTCAGCCTTGACCCGTTCCTCAATGCTTCGGATCTTGTCGGCGTCTATTTCGTACTCTGCCGCCTCTTCCATGGCAGTAGCACCCGTCCGGGAAGAAGTAATACTGGCTAGGGAAATAACCACCTTGCTGTCAAAGGTTGGTAGCCCTCTGCTAGAGCGCTCAACCATGATTGCATCGAGCAGATCCTTGTAACGCACTGCCATATCCCGACCATCGCATACCAGCATGGCCTTCAAGCCCTTAGCCTTTACGTTGCTGAGGAAATGCTCGACCAGATGCTCGGCGACTTGCTCCATACGGTCACCGGCCTGACGCCAGCGGCGCAGCAGCTCACGCCTTAATTCGTGCTGACGAACTTCAGTCTGATCGGCAAACTGCTCTTTGAAAGCGGCATCCAGTTCGGCATTGGCCGACAACGCCACCCATGCATCGTGGTATTTGATCGGCAGAGTTGCACCATCCGCCACCGCTTCATGAAGGCGGTATTCGTCGATATATTCACCACCACCAAACTCACCCAGCGTGTGTTTGTCCTCTTGAAGCAACGGTGTGCCGGTAAAGGCGATGAACTTGGCGTTAGGCAAACTGGCGCGCATAAATGCAGCGAGGAAGTCGTACTGGCTACGGTGAGCTTCATCGACCAGCACATAAAAATTGGCCTTGGTGCTCAGCACCCGGAAATGCACCTTCTCCCGATTGATTTCTTCCCACTTGGCCTTCAACAGCACACCATTGTCATCTAGCTGCTGGTGGCGAATATTGCGCTCATACACGATGAAGAAGTCATTCCTCTCGCGAATCCGTCTATGCCGAGTTGCTTGCAAGGCATCGTTTTCTTCGTCAGGAGTCACAGCGGGCTGTTCGTCGGGCTGCTCGCTCTCCTGGAACTTCTGCACGGTACTGGTGAAAACACTGCCATAGTCGTTGGACAACATCTTCAGCAATCCATCAACCGACACGGCCTGAATAGCATTGATGCCCACCGCATGGAAGGTATCGAAGATCTGTTTGTCGAGGTCTTTTCGGTCCGTCAGCACCAAGACGGTCGGGTTGTTCAAACCCGTGCTATCGGCACGCAGCATGCGCGCGAGCAGGGCCATAGTCAGTGACTTGCCACTACCCTGGGTATGCCAAACAACCCCCCCCCATTGGTTTCGACGCGCTTAGGCGATCCACAGTTTTGCGCACGGCCCTCCATTGCTGATAGCGCGGTAGCTTCTTCACGGTCTTACCGTCGCGGGTCTCGAACAACACAAAATGCGTGATCAGTTGCAGGAAGCGGCTCGGCTCAAACAATGCCCACAGCACCTTTTCCTGCTCACTTGGAGCATCGCCTAACAAGGTAGCAACAACGGCAGACTCCTGTGCCTGCAATCGATATCGGGCGTAATACGCAGGCTTGGTAAGGATCGCGCCATACAGTCCTTCACGCCGATTAAGCCCAACGCATACTTGGTTGAATACAAACTGAGTTGGAAACGTGCTTTGGTAGCCATCCAGTTGCCCCAAGGCCTCATCCAGGCGGTGATGGCTGGCTTTGCATTCGATTATGGCCAGAGGCAAACCATTCACAAACAGCAGCAGATCGGGGCGGAAAACATCCCCATCAGCATTACGTCCCACGTACTGATCAACGACATGGAAGTCGTTGTTCGATGCATCACAGGCATCTAAGAAGCGCACACTGCGCGGCTTGCCTTCGGCGTCCTTCACCTGGATATCCGAACGGTGCACTACCTGTTCCCATAACGCCTTGTTGGCGGGCAACAGCTCATCGTTGACTCGTTTACGTAGCTCGATCAATGCGGTACTGATGCCACCAGGCGCGTTCGCCAGCCATGGGTTGAGGATGAGCAATCGAGCCTGCAACACATCGTCCAATACCGGTGCCAGGTGACAATATTCAACCTGTACCTGGCTACCTGGTAGATGGGTGTAGCCCAGCTTGATTAGCCAACTGATGGCAGGCAGCTCAACCCCGACTTTTTCCGGCGACTGGCTCATGCTTACTCCTTTTCCTTGGAGGTTTCCCTCGGAGACGTCGATACCAAACCGCCGCAGGCCCGCCACCGGTTTGGCTGTTCTTACGAATTTCAATCTGCTGGCGTCATGTATTACATGACGCCAGCTGCCACAGCGACGGCGCTCTTACATCTGCTCGGGATAGGTCTTGGCAACCTAACAAGTTGCCTCAGAAAAGTGCTGCTCCATCCCTGATCGGAGCTGACGGTCAGGCACAGGATCCGAGGACAGGTGGGTAATTTCGTCCATGGATAAGACTCAGGCATTAGCAATAGTTCTGTCGAGCTTGACTCGCCATTCACCGGTTAGCAGTTTTTGCATTAGGCCGCGCTTGAGGGCTTGATAATTGGCTAGCTTCTTTTCAAGTGCATTCAGTTTAGCGTCAACCCCATCTAAATTTTGCGTAATTTTTTTCTGCTCCTCTAATGGGGGAAGCGGAATAACAATTTTTGCTAGGGCAGACAGACCCAACGTTTTGTTTCTACCGGCGCCACCTGGTGATGCTAGTGTCAGAAGATTTATGCCCACCGGGGTAGTTAAAAACCTGAAAACGAACGACGTATCTGCACGGGAATCATCAACGACGCATGCGATGTACCTATGAGAGCCGAAGCGGCCATCGTCCTGGGGCTTGGCGATAGCAACAGCTCCTTCCCATGCAATCACATTCGAGAACAACAAATCACCCGCCTTTATTTCAAACAGCCGCTTATTGCCAACCTCATTACCAAGCAACCCGCGCTTATGAAATGTCCCCTTTCCATAGGAACGTAACCCCAGTTCGGGATAAAATAGCATCGGGGGATATTTC
>NZ_JAAHBU010000562.1 GCF_010671725.1 Pseudomonas brassicae
GGTCTGCAGCGACCTGCACGAACAGTTCGCCACGGTACAGGCGCAGCCGCCTGCGGTCCTGTTCTATGAGAATGTCCACGCGGGTCTGGGGCCCGAGTATCAGGCGCGAGCCATCGTCGAGGGTAAGGCTGCGGCGCTCGGCGACGGCTGTGCGCTGGTCGGCGTACCAACCCTGCGTCTGGCCTTGCCACCCGAGCAGGCTGCCCAGCGCCAGCAGCACACCCAACCCGACCCCCAGGGTGCGGCGACGGCGGGGCTTTGGCGCAGGCTTCAGGCCTTGCCAGAGCTGTTCGGCGAGCAAGGCCGCTTGCTGGCGTGGTGGCGAGCTCTGGCGCCAGGCGGCGTAGGCGGCGTGGTCGGCCGGGGTAGCGTCACCGGCGTTCAATTGCACCAGGCGCTGCAAGGCCTCTTCAAGCGCAGGGGGCAACGGGGCATCCAGCGCCTCGTCGCTCAGCGGTGCGGCGGGATCATTCATCCAGCAGCCCCAGGCGCCGGATGCAGTGACGCAGGGCGCGCATGATGTGCTTGCACACCATGCTGGCAGAAACACCCTGGCGCTCGGCGATGGCCTGATGGCTGAGGCCTTCGAGGCGGTTGAGCAGCAATGCCTCGCGGCACAGCGGTGGCAGTTCATTGAGCGCCAGATGCAGGCACTCCAACTGGCGCCGCAACTCGAACTGGCGCTCGGGGCCGGCACTGGGGTCAAGCAGATAGTCGTCCACATCATGCAGCGCAATGTGCTCGCCACGACGTGAAACGCTGCGTCCCATGTCGATCACCAGGTTGCGCAGAATGCGCATCAGGAAGAACCGTGGGTTGTCGATGTGCGGCGCCGGTACCGCGCCGTGGCTGAGCCCTGCGTATCGCACAAAGGTATCCTGGGTGAGGTCTGCCGCCATTTGGCGATCACCCACGCGGTGGTAGGCGATCTGCTGCAGTTCGCGGTGATACAGACGAAACAGCTGATCCAGATCTTCGGCCATGCCGGCTTTGCCCTTTGTGCCCAGGAGAACGTTCGGGGCATGCTAATTCAGATGGAAATGCTTCGCAATCACGTACTTGGGCCGTCGACAGCCCGGCTGCCACGCAGTATCGTCAGGCGCCCGCAATAACCATGATGGAGCCCCCGCATGCTGATCGACGAAGCGCTGACGCTGAAGAAGCTCGAAGTGTTCCTGGCCTTCATGCGTACCGGCAACCTGGGGCGTGCGGCCGCTGAACTGGATACCAGCAACGTCAGCGTGCACCGCGCCATTCACTCGCTGGAAAGCGCGCTGCGCTGCCCCTTGTTCAAGCACGAAGGGCGCAACCTCACGCCGCTGGAAAGTGCCTATGTGCTGGAGGAACGTGCGCACAAGCTGATACAGGATGTGCATGAGACGGTGCGCCTTACCCGGGAAGCCGCCGGCTTCTCGGCGGAGCGCTTCAGGCTCGGCTCGCTCTACTCATTGACGGTGAAGACCGTGCCGCAGCTGATCATGGGCCTTAAGATTCGTCGCAGCGAACTCAATATCGACCTGATCATGGGCTCCAACATCGACCTGTTGTACAAGCTCAAGAACATGGAGACCGATGCGATCCTGGTGTCGCTGGATGACAGCATCAACGACCCTGACTGCGAGCAGCTTGCGCTGTTCAGCGACGATATCTTCCTGGCAACGCCGGCCGATTCGCCATTTGCAGGCCAGGCAGAAGTCGACCTGAGCGATCTGCGCGATGCCACCTTCATTACCCTAACCCAGGGCTTTGCCACCCACCAGGACGGTGTGCGGGTGTTCCAGCAGGCGGGTTTCGAGCCCCGTGTGGCGATGCAGGTGAACGACATCTTCACCCTGCTCAGCATGGTCAGTTCGGGGGTCGGGTATGCGTTGCTGCCGGGGCGCATTGCCGCCGTGTACGAGAACCGCGTCAAGCTGATCCCGCTGCAGCAACGCTATCGCTTGCAGCAACACATCGGCGTGGTGTTTCTCAAGGCCAAGGAGCGCGACCCCAACCTGCTGGCGCTGTTGGCCGAATGCCGGATGTACGCCACCCGGCATGCGCAGACCGACTGACCTCAGCCCACCATCGCACGTACCACAAAGTACAGTAGCGAAGGGCCAAGCAGGCACCCAAGGCCGGTGTGGAAGGTAGCCGTGAGCGCACCGTAGGGCACCAGGCGCCGGTCGGTGGCGGCAAGGCCTGCGGTCACGCCGCTGACGGTGCCGGCCAGGCCGCCGAAGACCATCGCCGATCGCGGGTTGTCCAGCCCCAGCCAGCGCGCCGCGAACGGCGTGCCGACCATCACCAGGATGGCCTTGATCAGGCCGGTGGCGATGGACAGGGCCATCACGTCGGAACTGGCCCCAATCGCCGCGCCGGTCACCGGGCCGACGATGTAGGTGACGGCGCCCGCACCGATGGTGGTCATGCTCACAGCATCGCGATAACCGAACAGCCAGGCCACGCTGGCCCCCACGATAAACGGCAGGATCGTGCCCAGCAGCAGCGCCACCGCGCCGATCATGCGGCCTTGCGCGCCTCGGTGGCCTGCACCTCGAACGCGGTGGCGACAATGGCGAAGTCACGCAGCATGGCGCCGCCCATCAGGCCGATGCCGGAGAACAGCGCCAGGTCCGCCAGGCCCTTCTGCCCGCCGGTAAGGGTGCCGCCGACCCAGGCCAGTACCAGGCCGATGACGATGGCGATGGCCGAGCCGTGCACCCGCCCGAAGGTCAGTTTCTTGGACAGCACCACCGACACCCACATGATCACCCCGACGAAGGCGAAGGCGGTGATCAGGCCGTTATGTTCCAGGGCTTTCTCGATCATGCTCCACATGTCAGCGCCCCCTGCTGCAGCGGCTACCGGGGTGTCCTGCAGCTCGGCCGGCAACGGTTCACCTTTGTGGGTACGGCTGATCAGGGCGATGGTCGCCCCGCACAGCACCACCGACCCGATCGCCGCCAGTACCGCGACCGGCCCGCCGTGCAGCGCGGTGACCACGTTCTGCTGGGCGGCCATGGCCACCACCACCGGGATGTACATCGCGCCCCAGAAACCCACGCCCAGTTCGCACTCCTTGCTCATGCCGCCGTTGCGCTGCATGTACAGGCGCGCGCAGATCAGCAGGATCATGGCGATGCCCACGCCGCCCACGTTGGATTGCACGCCCAGCAGTACGCCAAGCAGGTCGCCGATGATCACGCCAGCCAGCGTGCAGATCGCCAGTAATGCCACACCGTAAATAATCATTGTTGTAAGCCTCAATAGTGCAGGGTCGAAGTTGCTTGTTGTTGTTCTTCGAAGCAGCAGCCGGTGTCTACAGGGTGGGGTGGTTCTCCTTGTGCAACAGTGACTGGAGGGTATCGAGACGTGCACTGTCGAATGCGATGACAGTACCTTGTTCCAGTACCCGACGGGACAAGCCGGTGAGCACCGCGCCCGGCGGCAGTTCGACCTGCAGGCGCACGCCGCGCTCGCAGGCGCTTTGCACGGTGGCGCGCCAGTCGACCTGGCGGCACATGTTCCAGGCCAGGTCGTCGCGCAGGTGTTCGGGGGTGCGCAGCAGGCGTGCGCTGCTACTGCTCAGGTAGCCTACGCGGGGTGCCTGCAAGGGGATGCGGGCGAAGGCCTGGGCCAATGCCTGGGCAGGTTGTTCGAGCAGGGCGCAATGCGACGGCACGCTCATCGCCAGGCGCTTGGCCAGGCCCGCACCCTGCTGCCGGGCGAGGGCGGCCACCGTGGCCATGGCCGCGTCGCTGCCGGCGATCACCAGTTGGTTGTCGGCATTGATATTGGCCAGGTAGACCGGCGTGTGCGGGCTGTGAACCTGTGCCAGCAAGGTTTCCAGCGCGCGCTGCTCAAGGCCCAGCACAGCGGTCATGCCAAAGCCCCGGGGGTAGGCGCGTTGCATCAGATCGCCGCGCAGGCTGACCAAGCGCAGTGCATCGTCAAAGCTCAGCGCCTGGGCCGCGACGGCAGCGGCATAGGCGCCGATGGACAGCCCGGCGACATAGTCCGGTGCTGGCAGCAGGCGTGCGCAGGCGGTGCCGGCGATCAGCAGGCACAGCTGCACGGCGCGGGTGGTGGCCAGGGCCTCTGGAGTGTCGAGGCTGAGCACATCCTGGCCGAGCACGTCGCTGGCCTGCTGCAGGGTATCGCGCACGGGCGCCAGGGCCGGCAGGCGCTGCAACATGCCGGGCGTTTGCGCGCCCTGGCCGGGGAACACCAGCAGGCTGCTCATGCCGCCACCTGCCAGGGGCTGTCGACCAGACGTGCACCCTCTGCGCACTTGAGCAGTACCTGAGGGCGCGGGCCTGCCAGTTCGGAGAGGGCGACGGCGCCCAGCGGCG
>NZ_JAAHBU010000563.1 GCF_010671725.1 Pseudomonas brassicae
TCCGATGCAAATGGCTGGTCAAGTCGAATGCAAACAGGTGGTCAAGTGGTAGGCAAACGCGTGGTCAAGTCAGGCGCAATTTCCCAGCTGAACACCGACTCCCGGGAGCGCCTAGGGCGAAAGCTTGCCCACACTAGGCGAGCGTCCCCGTATCATCATAAATTGTTTGGACACGTAGTCGATACAACTCATGCTATAGCTTGGCCAATCACCGTGGGCTCCATAGCTGTCTCTTCTGCTGGCATTGGGTCAAAACTGTCAGCCCGAGCTGCTCGCCACATACGCTCGTAAAACTCACCGGCGACCTGACCACTGAGCAACTCCCCTGGCTTCAGAAACACGTGCATCTGGGAAAAGAGTTTAATCTCGGTAGCCGACATCCTACGCACGAGGTGGCGCGCAGTCAGTTGCGAAGGATTCGTCAAACCAGCAGCAGCCAGCATCTCTGCCAGCGCCTTCAGCGTGCTTCGGTGGAAGTTATAAACTCGCGCACCTTTGTCTTCGACAACCAGCGCTCGCTGACGCAGAGGATCCTGGGTAGCCACACCGGTAGGGCATTTGTTTGTATGGCATGACTGAGATTGGATACACCCTATCGCGAACATAAAACCGCGCGCCGCATTCCCCCAATCCGCACCGATCGCCAGGACGCTTGCAATGTCGAACGCACTGATGATCTTGCCGCTCGCACCCAGCTTGATCTTATCCCGAAGATTGATACCTACCAACGTGTTGTGGACGAACAAAAGGCCCTCACGCATAGGCACGCCAAGGTGATCCGTGAACTCTACCGGCGCTGCACCGGTACCACCCTCAGCGCCATCAATAACGATGAAGTCAGGCAGAATTCCAGTTTCAAGCATGGCCTTGGCGATACCCATGAACTCCCACGGATGCCCCAGGCACAGCTTGAACCCCACAGGCTTCCCTCCAGATAGCTCACGCAGGTGGGCAATGAACTGCATTAGCTCCAATGGGTTAGAGAAAGCGCTGTGGCTCGATGGTGAGATGCAGTCCTGCCCCATCGGCACACCACGAGTACTCGCGATCTCCTGAGTAACCTTGTGCTTCGGGAGAATGCCTCCGTGGCCAGGCTTGGCACCCTGACTCAGCTTGATCTCAATCATCTTCACCTGTGGGTCATTCGCTTGTTTGGCAAACTTCTGTGCGTCGAACTTGCCATCATGCGTCCGGCATCCGAAATACCCACTGCCAAGCTCCCAGACCAAGTCACCGCCATGTTCACGGTGATAAGAGCTGATGCTGCCCTCCCCCGTGTCATGGGAAAACTTTCCCAGTTTCGCACCCTTGTTAAGCGCTCGAATTGCATTGGCGCTGAGCGAGCCGAAGCTCATAGCCGAGATGTTGAAAACCGATGCGGAATATGGCTGTTTGCACTGCGGGCCACCGATCTCCACCCGGAAGCTTTCAGGGTCTGAGAGGGGAGCTGGCCGCATCGAATGGCTAATGAATTCGTATCCAGTCTGGTAGACGTTCATCAATGTGCCAAATGGCTTATCTGAGGCTTCACTCTTAGCGCGCGAATACACGAGTGCACGCTGAGCACGTGAAAAGGGCGTGGCCTCATCGTCAGCTTCGAGCAGGTACTGACGGATCTCTGGACGGATCCCTTCAATCAGGTAGCGGATGTTGCCGAGAATGGGGTAATTGCGTCGAACGGCATGGCGCGATTGCAGGAGGTCGAACACCCCCAAGAGGCTCAGGGCCCCGGTAATAAACGTCATAGGCCAAAGCCACTCATGCTGGTGTGCAAAAGGCAGAGTCAGCAACGTGAAGAACACACAACAGACGAAGAACGCATAACGACTCAGCAGAGATAAACTCATGGGATTTCCTTCTGGCATAGCCTGGTAGAGCCAACATACCAACAATTCGCTATGTGTTGATGAACCTTAGGGACAGGATGCCGCCTCCGAATACCGCTGATAAGGAACCTGCTCTACTTAGCTGTATGTATAACCAGTTAAATATTGTGGTCAATTTATGTTCAAATCGTAGACCCGTGAGTGGCCATTTGATAGCGTCACGTTATGTAATGCGAAGCACCTTTCCCGGTATCTGAGGCCCGAACGTGGCGCCTCAGTAATGGACTAATCGATACGCGTGGCAAGGCAGGCGAGCTTTGATCATCACACCAGCAGGCCCCTTCAACGGAACGACGTGGGAGGCGACACTCCAGCTCGTCTTCAAGACGAAATTTGGCGCAGACGGATACCAGCACGTACCAGCCACGCCAGGTGATTTCGGGATTGAAGGATTCACGAAAACACACTGGGCTTGCCTTCCAGTGCTATTGCCCTGATTCGATCTACGAGCGCACTGTGCTCAACAAAAAGCAGCAGGACAAAATCACCAAGGATCTGAACAAGCTCAAAAAAAATCAAAAACTAGCCTTCAGGGCATCCTCGGTGGTACCAAAATCAAAGACTGGTGCTTCGTCACACCTGAGATCGCTCATAACGCGCTGCTCACCCACGCTCAAAAAAAACAGGATGAAGTCAGGGCGTGGGATCTTCCACACCTGGATGAAAACTTCACGATACTCGTACACGACATTGATTTTTATATCCAAGAGATCAACCAGCACCGTACTTCAGCTGGAGTACCGATCTCCATGGGGCAAGGTGAGCAACACGTTCCAAAAGTTAATGAGAGCCCAACGGCTTATGACGAAAATCTTGAACGTAAAACGCAACTGCGGATGTCCCACAAAGGGGAGCGTGCAGTAGCAAGTCTTCTTAGTAAAACCAAAAATTCTTTCTTGGATCACGACAGCTTTTTCCAGACACTCTATAAAACATCCCCCCAAACATATTTTCATGTTGCGAAAACACTGAACGGTTTTGAGGAAAATGTTGAGGAATGGAGTCTTACCACCTCCGATCACCCGGACAAACTGGTAGAGATGATCAAGGATCGTTTATCTGATCGATTGCTCGCCGATGAGCGCCTCAAGATCGATGGAACACTCACGGACGACATAGTGCGCAGAACTGTCGCCCGTTGGCTTGCCGTGTGCCAATTGGACTTCTACAGCTGATGGCAACCATGAAAATTCACTCCTAGACCCATG
>NZ_JAAHBU010000564.1 GCF_010671725.1 Pseudomonas brassicae
CCTGCACCCGCGCAGCGGCTTCAGCCTGGTGCGCCTGCTGGCCGTGGCCACCCGCGAAGGCAAGGAACTGCTGCGTGACAAGGTACGCCTGGGCTTCGCCCTACTGGGCGCAGTGTTCATGATGGTGATCTTCGGCTATGGCATCTCGCTGGACGTGGAAAACCTCGCCTTCGCCGTCTACGACCAGGACCAGAGCCCGCAGAGCCGGCAATACCTGGAGGCCTTCCGCGGCTCGCGCTACTTCGCCGAACGGGCGCCGATCCACGATGCCGCGCAACTGCACAAGCGCCTGCAACGCTCCGAGATCAAACTGGCGCTGGAGATACCGCCAGGCTTCGGCCGCGACCTGCTCGCCGGGCGCAGCCGGTGGTGGCGGCCTGGCTCGACGGGGGCATGCCGTTTCGCGCCGAGACCAGCCGCAACTACGTCGAAGCCGTGCACCAGGCCAACCTCGAACAACTGGCCGCGCTCGGCAGCCGGCCCGCCCAGGCACACGCGCCGGTCAAGCTGGAAACCCGCTTTCGCTACAACCAGGATGTGGTCAGCGTGAACGCCATCGGCCCCGGGGTGATGGCGCTGATCCTGGCGTTCATCCCGGCGATGCTCACCGCCCTGGGCATCGTGCGCGAAAAAGAGCTGGGCTCGATCACCAACTTCTACGCCACGCCCCTCACCCGCCTGGAATTCCTGCTCGGCAAACAGGCGCCGTACCTGGCCGTGAGCCTGGTCAACCTGGCGTTGCTGGTGGCGATGAACCGCTGGCTGTTCGGGGTGCCGTTCAAGGGCAGCGCGCTGGCGCTGGCCTGCGGCGGCGTGCTCTACCTGCTGGCCACCACCAGCCTGGGCCTGCTCATCTCGGCCTTCACCCGCACGCAGATCGCGGCCATCCTGGGTACCATGATCATCACCAGCCTGCCGACCATCCAGTTCTCCGGGCTGATCGTGCCGCGCTCTTCGCTGGATGGCGCCGCCGCGCTGATGGGCCAGCTGTTCCCGGCCGGCTACTTCCTCGACATTGCCGTCGGCACCTTTACCAAGGCCCTGGACCTGCGCGAGCTGTGGCCGCAGTGCCTGGCGCTGCTGGGGTTCTTCGCCGGCTTCACCGGGCTGAGCCTGTTGATGCTGAAAAAGCAGGAGGCCTGATGCAGCGCCTGGCACATATCTACCGCCTGGGGCTCAAGGAGCTGACCAGCCTGCGCTACGACAGCGTACTGCTGCTGTTCCTGCTGTATGCCTTCAGCGTGGCGATCTACATGCCGGCGGCCGGCTCGGTGATCGGCGTGCACAACGCCAGCGTGGCCATCGTCGACGAAGACCACAGCCTGTTGTCGCGCAAGCTGGGTGAAGCCCTGCAGCCACCGGAGTTCCAGCCGGCGGTGACGCTGCCCTACACGCAGCTCGACCAGGCCATGGACAGCGGCCGCTATACGTTCGTGATCAACATCCCGGCGAACTTCCAGGCCGACCTGCTGGCCGGGCGCACCCCTGAATTGCAGGTCAACGTCGACGCCACCGCCATGAGCCAGGCCTTCATGGGGGCGGGCTACATCGGCCGTATCTTCGAGCGCGAACTGCTCGACTACGCCCGCCAGACCGCGGCCGCACACAGCCCGGCGGTGCTGAGCCCGCGCGCGCTGTTCAACCCCAACCTGGAGGGGGGCTGGTTCCTGGCGGTGATCCAGATCGTCAACAACATCACCATCCTGGCCATCGTGCTGACCGGCACGGCGCTGCTGCGCGAGCGCGAGCACGGCACCCTCGACCACCTGCTGGTGCTGCCGCTGACGGCGCTGGAGATCATGCTGGCCAAGATCGGCAGCAACGCGCTGGTGGTGGTGCTGTGCACCTGGGTGTCGCTGGAGGTGGTGGTCAAGGGCGCGCTGGGCGTACCGCTGACAGGCTCGATGGGGTTGTTCCTGGCGGTGACCGCGCTGTACCTGTTCGCCAGTACGGCACTGGGCATCTTCCTGGCGACGCTGGCGCGCTCTACCCCGCAGTTCGGCCTGCTGGCGATCCCGGTGATCATCCCGATGCTGTTGCTGTCGGGCGGCAGCACGCCGCTGGACAGCATGCCGCAGTGGCTGCAGTGGGTGATGCAGCTGTCGCCGTCGACCCACTTCGTCAGCCTGAGCGCGGCGATTCTGTTCCGCGACGCCGGGGCCACGGTGGTGTGGCCCGAGCTGCTGGCGCTGGCGGCGATTGGCCTGGCGTTCTTTGCGATCGCCCTGGCCCGCTTTCGCCGCAGCCTGGCCGCGTGATTACTGCACGATCAGGTTGTTGAACAGCAGGTCGTCCACGGTCGGCTTGCCTTCTTCGCTTTCGAGCACCTGCTGTACCTGCTTGAGGGCCTCCTGGCGCAGTTTTTCCTTGGCTTCGACGTTGCTCATCGCTTCCAGGTTCTGCTGGGTGAACAACGCCACCAACTGATTGCGGATCAGCGGTTCGTGGTGGCGCACCACCTTGGCCGCTTCGTCGCTGTTGACCCGCAGGGCCACATCGGCCTTGTACACCCGCAGTTTCGGGCCGCCGTCGAGGGCATAGTTGCCGACGAAGGGCGGGCTCAGGGAGATATAGGAAACCTTCGGTCCGCCTTCCCCTTCCTTGGCTTCTTCGGCCATGGCGCCGCTGGCAGCATCAGGGCCAGTACCATCAAGATCCACGCTTTCACGAATTCGCTCCTCAAACAGTTGGCGCCAGCATACCCAGCGCCTTCGCCAAACCCAAGCCCGGGCTTATGCCGACTTATCAGGCCGGGGCATGCTCGTTGACCCGACACCCTGCCCACCTACACTTATCGGCCACCACCTGCAAAGGAATAGCCCTGATGAAAGCCGTGTTGTGCAATGCCCATGGTCCTGCCCGCGACCTGGTCCTGGAGGAGGTCGCCAGCCCCGTGCCAAAACGCAATGAAGTGCTGTTGCAGGTGCACGCCGCGGGGGTGAACTTCCCCGACACCCTGATCATCGAGGGCAAGTACCAGTTCCAGCCGCCGCTGCCCTTCTCGCCCCGGTGGCGAGGCCGCCGGGGTGGTGTTGGAGGTGGGCGAAAAGGCCGGCGCATTGCAGGTGGGCGACCGGGTCATGGCGCTGACCGGCTGGGGCAGCTTTGCCGAGCAGGTGGCGGTGCCGGCGTACAACGTGTTGCCGATCCCTGCGCACATGGATTTCGTCACGGCGGCCGCGTTCGGCATGACCTACGGCACTTCGATGCACGCGCTCAGGCAGCGTGGGCAACTGCAGGCTGGGGAGACGTTGCTGGTGCTGGGTGCTTCGGGCGGGGTCGGGTTGGCCGCGGTCGAGATCGGCAAGGCGCTGGGCGCGCGGGTGATCGCGGCGGCAGCAGTGCCGACAAGCTGGCGGTGGCCAAGGCGGCGGGTGCCGATGAACTGATCAACTACAGCGACTGCAGCTTGAAGGAGGAGATCAAGCGCTTGACCGGTGGCAATGGCGCGGACGTGATCTTCGACCCGGTCGGTGGCGAGTTGTTTGATCAGGCGGTGCGTGGGCTGGCGTGGAACGGGCGGCTGCTGGTGGTGGGGTTTGCCAGCGGGCAGATCCCGCAATTGGCGGTGAACCTTACGCTGCTCAAGGGCGCGGCGGTGGTGGGGGTGTTCTGGGGCGCGTTCGCGCAGCGCCAGCCGGCGGACAATGCGGCGAACTTCGAGCAGTTGTTTGCCTGGCATGCCGAGGGTCGGCTCAAGCCGCTGGTGTCGCAGACCTATGCGCTGGCCGAGGCCGGCGTGGCGATCGAGCAATTGGCGCAGCGCAAGGCGGTGGGCAAGCTGGTGGTTGCGGTGAAACCGTAAAAGGGGACTGTCAGATTTTTT
>NZ_JAAHBU010000565.1 GCF_010671725.1 Pseudomonas brassicae
AGGTCGGACTCTGCGCTATGGGTTTTACCCACCGAAGATCATAATAGCGAGCGTTGCAGAGCAACCCATATGTCCGACAGTGGAGCAAATCCTCAAGCGCTTAGGACACTCGGTGATTGAGTTAGCCAAGCTAGGCGTCTCTGTGCAGTTTCGTCCTGAAGATGTCACGGCTGCTTATAACGAAGCTATTCGTCGTCTCTCCGTAAACACAGAAGGATGCTTTGATGTCGAAGCAGGCCTAGCTTCATTCGCTTTACAACTGCAACCGTATCTTCCACTGGCCTCGCTTCCGACGACTCCACAGAAAGCTGAAAATTTTATACAGAGTCTGACCCGCACACCGCGAGTTAACTCCCATCCGCTCAAACATTTGATTCTGATCACTTGTATCTTCGGCGAGTTTGCGCATTTTGGGTGCGTTACACAGGTTCCAGTCTCTAGGTGATCAGGAGATCCCACTACATTCTCCAGACCACCGAAGACGAGCAGTAGGCGATAAACCAGCACACGGATTTAAAGGTCAGGAAATCAGCGACAGGGTCTTCAAAAAACTGAAGCCTAAAAAGTTGAAACCCCAGTTTCGGGAGAAGATCTTGGGTTGCTTGCGCAAAGGAGTGGAGAAAAATTCCATAGCGGAACGATATGGTATCTCGGTTTCTACGATAAACAGGACTGAGCTCTGATCCTCACCTGATGGCTGCTTGGAAAACTCAGCGCAGGGAGCTATTGCTACACGATCACCGTACGAAGTGGGTTAGCGGCATCGGCATGAATCCAGACGCAAGTCCGAAAATCCTGAGATTAATGCTCCCCAAGGTCTATCAATGGCTATACCGGAACGATAATGATTGGTTGATGGCTCAAACAAAGCGGATGCCAAGTGGCCGCGTAGGCAACAATCAAAAAATTGATTGGAGTGCACGCGACCGGCAGCTATGCGAGTCAATTGAATTAAGCATTCAAAAAGCGAAAATTTCAGGTACGAATGTTCCTGTTCGAGCTAGTCATATTTTCGCGTTGGTGCCGACAACTGCATAGGTGCCTAGAGAAAAGAAATCGCTACCCAGAAGCACGAAAGCTATTAGAACGAATTATCCAATCGGCCAAGACTTAATATGCAATTGAAGCGAAGCTCAGTAATCTATTCCCGGCAAGTGGTCGCATACCTACCATTACCATAATTACGCCATAGAGACTCAATAGGAATTAACTGCCTTTATCATAGCCCCGCAAATCAAAAACAAACTCATCGAGGTTTCATA
>NZ_JAAHBU010000566.1 GCF_010671725.1 Pseudomonas brassicae
CTGTACTCAAGACCCTGGCCGGGGCCTGCCTGGCCCTGAGCGTGTTGTGTGATACGGCGTCGGCACAGCCGGCAGAAACCGCCGCGAGCCGCTATGTGCTGGAAAAGGCCATCCAGGTCAGCCGGCATGGCGTGCGCCCGCCCACCGACGTGCAGAAGATGCACGACGCCACGGGCCGCGCATGGCCGCGCTGGCTGGTGGCGGATGGTCACCTGACCGGCCATGGCTACCTGGCCGCCAGCCTGATGGGCGCCTGGCAGGCGCAGCACTACCGGCAGGCCGGCCTGCTCGCGCCGGGTTGCCCCATGGCGGGCGATTACTATGTGCTGCCAAGCCCCAAGCAACGCACCCGAGCCACCGCAGCCGCCTTGCTCGATGGCATGTTCCCCGGCTGCGGGGCGCAGGCCAGCGAGCCGCATACCCCGCTCGACGCGCTGTTCCAGACCGACCAGATGGCATTTGCCCGGCTTGATCCGGCCCAGGCCATTGCCGGTGTGACGAAGGCCATGGGTGGTAGCGCCGAGCAGCTCAGGCAGCGCTTGCAGCCCCAGATGCAGGCGCTGAAGGCCGCGGTGTGCGTGGACGGTGCAGGCTGCCCGTTCTACGAGCAGCCCTGGGTACTCAGGCAGGGCGACGACGGGCGGCTGTCTGTCAGCGGCCTGGAGCTCGCCTCGTCGATCGGCGAAAGCATCCGCCTGGCCTACAGCGAAGGCAAGCCGTTGCGCGAGGTCGCCTTTGGCAATGCCGCCGACGCCCAGGCGGTCAGCGCACTGGCCGGCCTGCACCGCGCAAAATACCAATACATCAACGACACGCCGTACATCGCCCGGCGCGGCGGCTCGCAGTTGATGACGCAGATCGTGCTCGCGTTGGAGCAGGGCACAGCGCTAGCGGTGCATGGCGCCCAAGGCAACCCGCCGCAGGTGGCCTTGATGGTGCTGGTCGCGCATGACACCAACCTTGCCCAGTTGCGCTCGATGCTGGGGTTTCACTGGCAACTGGGTGAGTACCAGCCCGACAATATCCCGCCCGGCAGCGCCTTGATGTTCGAACGTTATCGAGACAGCGTGACCGGTGAGCGCTTCGTGCGTACCCGTTTCGTGGCCCAGAGCCTCGACCAGATTCGCGCACTGACACCGCTGCAGGGAACGGTTCAGCCATTGCAGGCACAGTTCGATGCGGGCGCTTGCAACGACACCGCAGTCGGCCGGCTGTGTGCGTTGCAGGCGTTCACGCAGCGGCTGAGGGCGGCTATCGATGCGAGCGCGGTGGCGGTGTACGAGTATCGCCAAGGCCGCTGATCAGGCATCGATTGCGGATGCACGCGCGTTGGTCTCAGAACCGGGCGTTTTCCTTGATGGCCGAGCACAGGAAGCGCACGGCGATACGGTCCTGTTCGGACAGGGTGCGGTAATGCTCGATGAGGTGGGCTTCGTCACGACTGAGCCGATGCGGGATCATCGCGCTGCCCAGTGCTGCCAGGTTCGAAAGTGCGCGCACGAACGTGGATGGAAATGCCATGAACAGAACTCCCTGTTGTGCGCAGCACAGGGTTGCTGCCCGATGGGCCGTGCGCTTGCATCAAGCTCGGCAAGCGGCGGCCCCACGAGGGAGGTGAACCCGGTAGCGCGTTTGGTGTGGTGGCTCAATAGACTATGGCATTTGGATGGCCACTGACAACGGCGCCCCGTGGCGCGGCAATCGGTTGATAGCTCGGTATGATCAGCCGTGATAGCAGCGGCGCGGGTTCATGCCAGCAGTTCGCTGATCCAGCGGACCTGGCGCTCGAGGTCCTGCACCTTCTGTTCGCTCACAGCCTGTCGCGCCCGGGCAAAGTGGCCGAGGGTCTTCTGCTTCTGGCGCAGCCTGTGCTGCCACTTGAGCAGGAACGCCGGGCTGCGTGTATGCATCTGCAGCGGACCGAAATACAGCTCCCGGGCGCTGTAGCTCACCGGTTCGGCGCGTTCGGCGACGATGATTTCGTAATCGAAGCGGTTTTCGCGCAGCACTTCCTCGTGAAGGATGCGGTAGCCGTTGACCATCAGCCATTGGCGCAGCGGTTGCTCGCCGCCGTTGGGTTGCAGGACCAGGCGTTCCTGGCCGCCGAGCTGTGCCTTGCCGCATTCGAGAATGTCGCGGATGGTTTCGCCGCCCATGCCGCAGATACTGATCGCGGTGATCGCATCCGTCGCCCGGATCGCGGCCAGGCCACTGGCCAGGCGTACGCTGATCTGCTGTTCCAGGGCGTTTTCGCGCACGCTGCGTTGGGCTGAGCGGTAGGGGGTCAGTGCCACCTCGCCGGCCACTGCCGCCGAGATGGCGCCGCGGCGCATCAGTGCCACCGGCAGGTAAGCGTGATCCGAGCCGATGTCGGCCAGGCGTGCACCCGCCGGTACCTGCGCGGCGACGCGCTCCAGGCGCATGGACAATGTGTGTTGGTTCAATTGCAGCCCCTTTCGCCACCGATATCCGGCACCTTTGGCCGCAACGGGGCGCGACTCTATAGCGCAATGCGGTGTATTTCAAATCCGCACGGTTGGCGAACGGGCGCGAGTGGGATTGGCTGCTGGCCGCCAGCAACAGGTAGCAACTGCAAACGTCTCTCATTTACAGGCTTTACACAAGGCACTACACTCTGGCGCCTTGTGCTTCGAGCAACCTCGCGGGAAGGCCTGCTGGATGGAATGGAACGGTATCAACCTGCGCTGGGCCTACACCGACCTGCTGATGAGCCTGGGCCGCAAGACCCAGTGCCTGCAGCGCGCCCACGATGTGCTGCACGACGCGTTCATCCGGTTCATCCTGGCCAGCCAGCGTGCCCCCATCGCGCAACCCAACGCGTACCTGCGCCGGGTCGCGCACTCGGTGCTGATCGATCACTATCGCGATGCGTCGCGTTTTTTTTGCGCTGCCCGAAGGTGACCTCGAACCCTGGATGGATACCCGCGAAGGCGCCGAGTTCGCACCCTCGGCCGAGCACCTGGCCGACCTGCAGCAACGCCTCGAAGCCATCCAGCGGATTCTTGAGCATCTGCCCGCACGTTGCCGCGAGGTGTTCTGGCTGACCCGCATCGAAGGCCATCGTCAGGTCGAAGTGGCGCGCATGCTGGGCATCAACGTGTCGATGGTGGAGCGCCATCTGGTGCGGGCGCTGCTGGACTTGCGCGACGCACGCGAGCAGTTCGCCTCGTGAGTTCGCCCCGGCACCAGGCCGCCCACTGGTTCACGCGCCTGCTCGACCTGCCGCCAGACCACCCCGACCGCCAGGCGTTCAGCCAATGGCTGGCGGCCGACCCGCGCAACCCCGCCGAGTACCAGGCGTTCAGCGAGTTGTGGGGCAGTTTCTCCAGCACCGCCCACACCCAGTCGCTGGCCAGCGCCATGGAGCAGGTCAGCCGTCGGCGCTTCGTGCGCAACGGTGCATTGGGCGGATTGCTGCTGGCCATGATGGCTGGCGGCGTGTTGTCGGGCCGTGGGCAGGGTGAGCAGATCCTGATGACCCGCACCGGCGAAACGCGCCGGGTGACGCTGGACGATGGCAGCCAGATTGTGCTGGACGCCGATACCCATCTGCACGTGCTGCTCGGCGCGTCCAACCGGCAGGTGTACCTGCTGCGCGGGCGCGCCATGTTCAGCGTGCGGCACGCGCCCACGCGGCCATTCACCGTTGATGCCGGCGCGGCGCAGGTGCGTGTGCTGGGCACCCGCTTCGTGGTCGAACGGCTGGCGCCGCAGGTGCAGGTGAGTGTGGCCGAAGGCCGTGTCTCGTTCGCCAGCCAGGGTGCCAGCATGCTGCTCACCAGCGACCAGGTGGGCGAACTTGACGGGGCGGGGCATTTGCACCGCCTGCAACGCTCTGCAGCCAGCGCCTTCAGCTTCGTCGAGGGGCGGCTGAGCTTCGAGGGCGCCACGCTGGGCGAGATCGCTGCAGCGCTGTCGCGCTACCGCCGCGTGCCGCTCCAGGCCGTGCAGCCGCAGGCGCACGCGATCACCGCCGTGGTGCAGATCGCCGACCTCGAACACTTCGTCACGCTGCTGCCGCAACTGGCACCGGTAAGCCTGCAGACCCAGGACGGCGTGACACTGCTGGTGCCTCGATAGTTTTTTTGCGCGGGCAGGTAGGGGTTTTGCAACGCTGCCACGTCAATGGTTATCCCCAGTCCCTGACGAGCTGTTCCATGAAGTTCACCCGCCTCAAAAGCCTGGTCGCCTCCGGCACCCTCGCCCTGTCCCTGCACGCGCTGCCGCGCCCGTAGACCTCGACCTGCCGCGCCAGCCGCTGGCCGCCTCGCTCAAGCAACTGGCAAGCCTTGCCGGGGTGACCCTGGCGGTCGACGACAACCTGGTGACGGGGCACACCGCGCCCGCGCTCAAGGGCCGCTACGCGTTCAGCTCGGCGCTGGAGCAGATGCTCCAAGGTTCAGGCCTGAGCATGCGCCTGGAAGGCGGGGTGTGGCTGATCGTGCGGGCGCCGGCCACCGACGCCCTGGAACTCTCGGCCACCAGCATCAACGCTGTGGTCAGCGCCCAGCCCACCGAAGGCACGGGCTCTTACACTGCGCGGGCAGTGACGCTCGGCAAAGGCGTCGCCTCGCTGCGGCAAACGCCGCAGTCGGTCAGCGTGGTCACCCGCCAGCAGATGGACGACCGCAACCTCACCTCGCTGGACCAGGTGTTGTACCAGGCGCCGGGCATCACCTTGCAGACCCGCAACTTCGGTGACCACCAGTTCAACGCCCGCGGTTTCGAACTGGGCGCCGACGCCTACCTGGTGGACGGCATGCCGGGTGTGATCCACAGCCCCACTGGCTGGATGACCCCCGACACGGCGGTGTACGACCGCGTCGAGATCCTGCGTGGCGCCGCCGGGCTGCTGGTGGGCAATGGCAACCCGGGCGGTGCGATCAACCTGGTGCGCAAGCGCCCGACCGCGCTGCCCCAGTATTCAGTCACCAGCCGCGCCGGCTCCGACGACTACTACCGCATGGACCTGGACGCCAGCGGCGCGCTCAACGATGCCCGCACCCTGCGCGGCCGCGCGCTGGTGGCCTATGAAGATCGCCAGTACTTCTATGACCAGGCCAGCAGCCGCATGCCGCTGTTCTATGGCATCGCCGAAGCCGACCTGAATGACCGCACGCTGCTGACCGTGGGCCTGCGCCACCAGCGCAGCGTGACCAACGGCTATGCCATCTTCGGCTTGCCGCGCTACAGCACTGGCAAGGCGCTGGACGCGTCGCGTTCCACCTCGCTGGCGCAGGACTGGAACCGGCACGAAAGCGACCAGACCGAAGTGTTCGCCGAACTCGAATACCAGCTCAACGACGACTGGAAGAGCAAGACCTCGCTGACCCGCTCCGAAGGCGGTTTTGACCAGCGCGTCGCCTTGCCACGCGGTGCCATCAACCCGCAGACGCAACGAGGCTCGGTGCTGTACAGCAACCTGTTTCGTCGTGACGAGGTGGTCGACACGGGCATCGACACCAACCTGTCCGGCACCTTCCAGGCCTTTGGCCTGGAGCACTCGCTGATGGTCGGTGGCAACTGGTCGGATGAAGACCTGCACAGCAAGAACGCCAACCTGGCCAACGGCACGCCCATTGATGTGTTCAACCCCGATCACCACGCTTCGGCCAAGCCTGTGCGCACCGGCTGGGATACCATCGACGACAGCACTGCGCGGCGCTATGGCCTTTACACCAATGCCCGCATTCGCCTCAGCGAGCCCCTGAGCCTGGTGCTGGGCGGGCGCCTGAGCTGGTACGAGTACCAGACGCGGGAGCAGTTCAGCGGTGACAAGGCCGCCAACCGCCAGGACCACCAGTTCACCCCGTTTGTCGGTGTGATCTACGACTTCAGCGAGCAATGGTCGTGGTACGCCAGCTACGCCGATATCTTCCAGCCGCAGAGCCAGTACCGTACCGCCAGCGGCACGCTGCTGGACCCGGCGGTCGGCACCCACCACGAGACCGGCCTCAAAGGCGAACTGTACGACGGTCGCCTGAACCTCTCGGCAGCGGTGTTCTACATCAAGCAGAACGATGTGGCTGTCGAAGATCCGGACCAGAACGCCTTCTGCCCGAGCAACGTGGGCGGTGTGTGCTACCTCGGCAACCAGGTCAAGCGCAGCAAAGGCTATGAGCTGCAAGCCAGCGGCGAGCTGCTGCCAGGCTGGCAGGTGTCGGCCGGCTACACCTTCAACATCACCCGCAATGCCACGGGCGGCCCGACCGACTACCAGACGCCGCGCCACCTGCTGCGTGCCTCGACCACCTACAACCTGCCCGGCGACTGGCACCGCCTGACGCTCGGCGGCGGGGTATCGGCGCAGAGCGGTTACACCACCGACGATTTCGGCCCCGAGGTCGGCAACCCCGGTCGCGCTGTGTACGATGCCCTGGCCAGTTGGAAGATCGACAACCACTGGAAGGTCGGCGTCGACGTCAAGAACGTCTTCGACAAGGACTACTACAAGTCGGTGGGCGAGTTGCGTCGTGGCAGCTACTACGGCGACCCGCGCAGCTACATGCTGACGCTGCGCGGCGACTTCTGATCTGCGTGCTGCGAGGGGGCGGCGGGGTCTCAACGGTCCAGTGAGTGCAAGTCGCCGCTGCGTCGCAGGGACGGCTCGCCGGTCACGGCACTCAGCAGTGCGCACACCGCTTCGCCGTCGACTGTCCCGCGTGCTTGCAGCAGGTCTGCCACGGCCGTGACGGCAGCCCAGTAGCGGCGCAGCAGGGTGCGTGAGCGCGCGATGGCCAGGGGCTCGGCATCCAGCAGCTTGTGCGCCGGCAGCAGGCGGATCAGCTCATGTCCGCGGCAGCGGTCGCCGCGGCCACTGCCGCCGAGTACGCGGTCGGGCGGCACGCCCTGGTACATCGCCTCGGCCACGGGCCCGGCCAGACAATGCAGCAGGTCGCGCTCGATGGGTTCGACCAGCGAAGGCAGGTATTCGGCAATGCGCGGGGCGGCGAAGGCGGGCTGCACGATCAGGTAGTCGGCTTCCACCAGCCCCTGGGCGGCGTGCGGGTTGCCCTTGAGGTCGATCAGCGGGCCGCTGCTGGCCTGGGCGTGGGTGAGTACGGTCACGCGGGTGATCGGCTGGCCATTCCACCACACGGCCAGGGCATGGCCGGCTTCGTGGATGGCGGTGCAACGCGGGCGTTTGTCCATCGGCGGACCTCCCGTGCAGGGGGGGCTCGCGCCAGGCCTGGTGCATCGGCGGGAAGGCCCGCGAGCCATGGTCTACCTTCCCCCCGCATACGGGTTTCGTATAAGAGATTATGGCTATCACCTACCAATACTGCGGCTATTTGCCGTAGCCGGAGGTGGGGGCTAGCCTTAATTCGGTGCTGGCAAACGCTGGCAGTCAGTCCGCCTGATGAAGAGACAAGCACGCGTTGTGCCGGGCCTGCCGTGGGTCACCTGTTGGAGGGGGCCGAGGGAGCCGCCTGGCGACATGAACCCGACCAAAGGTAGCGCTCCCATGGCAACTGAATCGAAATGCCCGTTCAATCACGCCGCTGGCGGTGGCACGACGAACCGTGACTGGTGGCCGAACCAGTTGAACCTGAAGATCCTCCACCAGCATTCGTCGTTGTCTGATCCGCTGGATCAGGGTTTCGACTACGCCCAGGCGTTCAAGCGCCTCGATTTCCAGGCCCTCAAGCAAGACCTGCACGCGCTGATGACCGACTCGCAGGACTGGTGGCCCGCCGACTTCGGCCATTATGGCCCGCTGTTCATCCGCATGGCCTGGCACAGCGCCGGCACCTACCGCACCGGTGACGGACGTGGCGGGGCGGGCTCCGGCCAGCAGCGCTTCGCGCCGCTCAACAGCTGGCCCGACAACGTCAGCCTGGACAAGGCGCGCCGCTTGCTGTGGCCGATCAAGCAGAAGTATGGCCAGTCGATTTCGTGGGCCGACCTGATCGTGCTCACCGGCAACGTCGCGTTGGAGTCGATGGGCTTCAAGACCTTTGGTTTCTCGGGTGGTCGCCCCGATGTGTGGGAGCCGGACGAGGATGTCTACTGGGGCGCGGAGAACAAGTGGCTGGGCGGTGACTCGCGCTACGGCAAGGACCCCGAGGCCATGCAGCCACCGGGCGAAGGCACGCTGGTGGCCGAGCCTGAGCAGCATGGTAACGAGCAGAGCCGTACCGACCAGGGGCGCAACCTGGAAACCCCCCCTGGCGGCGGTGCAGATGGGCCTGATCTACGTGAACCCCGAAGGCCCGGAAGGCAACCCGGACCCGCTCGCGGCGGCAAAGGACATTCGCGAGACCTTTGCGCGCATGGCCATGAACGACGAGGAGACGGTGGCGTTGATTGCCGGCGGGCATGCCTTTGGCAAGACCCACGGCGCCGGCCCGGCCGACAATGTCGGTGCCGAGCCGGAAGCGGCGGGGCTGGAAGAGCAGGGGCTGGGCTGGAAGAACAGCTTTGGCAGCGGCAAGGGCGCCGACACCATCACCAGTGGCCTGGAAGTCACCTGGACCACGACCCCCACGCGCTGGAGCAACAACTACCTGGAAAACCTGTTCGGCTTCGAGTGGGAACTGAGCAAAAGCCCGGCTGGGGCCAACCAGTGGACGCCGAAGGACGGTGCGGGGGCAGGTATCATCCCGGATGCGCACGACCCGTCGAGGCGGCGCAACCCGACCATGCTCACCACCGACCTGTCGCTGCGCTTCGACCCGATCTACGAGAAGATCTCGCGGCGCTTCCTGGCCAACCCCGACGAATTGAGCGATGCCTTCGCGCGCGCCTGGTACAAGCTGATTCACCGCGACATGGGCCCGCTCTCGCGCTACCTGGGGCCGGAACTGCCGGACGAGGAACTGCTGTGGCAAGACCCCCTACCTGCTGTCGACCATGCGCTGGTTGATGACAGCGATGTGGCTGCGCTCAAGGCCAAGGTGCTGGCGTCGGGCTTGTCGGTGGCACAGCTGGTGTCGACTGCCTGGGCGGCGGCCTCGACCTTTCGGGGCTCGGACAAACGCGGCGGGGCCAATGGTGGCCGCTTGCGCCTGGCCCCGCAGACGTTCTGGCAGGTCAATCAGCCGGACCAGCTGGCGACCGTGCTGAGTACTCTTGAAGGTGTGCAGCGCGACTTCAATGCGGCGCAGGCCGGTGGCAAGAAAATCTCGTTGGCGGACCTGATCGTGTTGGCGGGGAGTGCGGGTGTGGAGCAGGCGGCGAAAAACGCCGGGCATAGCGTGACCGTGCCGTTTACGCCGGGGCGTACGGATGCGAGCCAGGCGCAGACCGACGTGGAGTCGTTCGGTTTTCTGGAGCCGATAGCCGATGGGTTCCGCAACTACCTGAAGGGCCGCTACCGTGTGTCGCCGGAGGCGCTGTTGATCGACAAGGCGCAGTTGCTGACCTTGACCGCACCGCAGATGACCGTGCTGGTGGGGGGCTTGCGGGTGTTGGGTGCCAACACGGGTGGTGTTACCCATGGCGTGTTCACGCAGCGGCCGCAGGTGTTGACCAATGACTTCTTTGCCAACTTGCTCGACATGGGTGTGGAGTGGAAGCCGGTGTCCGAGGCCAACGACGTGTTCGAGGGTCGTGATCGCACCACGGGCGCGGTGAAATGGACGGGCACCCGGGTTGATCTGGTGTTTGGTTCGAATGCGCAGTTGCGTGCGTTGGCCGAGGTGTATGCCAGTGCGGATGCGCAGGAGCGGTTCGTGCGTGACTTTGTGGCGGCGTGGACCAAGGTGATGAACCTGGACCGGTTTGATCTGAGGTAGGTGATGCTGCGGGTGTGGGCGGCATGTGCGCCGCCCCACAGATCCAAGGCCGGACCAACAAGGCTGACAACGGAGATCCTGCAGGCCATGGTACGTTGCAGCAAATGTGGGAGCTGCGG
>NZ_JAAHBU010000567.1 GCF_010671725.1 Pseudomonas brassicae
CGCCGCGCCGGTTGACGGCGGTGCCGCCGACGGGCGCGGCGCGGCTGACCCAGGCACTTTTTCTGCTCGTAGGTGCCGCGCACCCCGGCGGTGAAGTCCAGGCGCGGGGTGAGGTGCCAGGTGCCCTGGGCAAACAGGGCAAAGCTGTCGGTTTTGATGTGCCCCTTGCCCAGGGTGGTGACATTGGCCAGCGCGCCGGCCGGCGTGCCGTTCCACAGGTCGGCCTGCGGGCCGTAGTGGTTGAACGATTTGTTGTCCAGGTCGGAGCCGAAGTAGTAGGCGCCGAGCACATAGTCGAAGAACCCGCCAGTGGGCGAGGCCAGGCGAAATTCCTGCGAGTACTGCTTGTCTTGCACCGAGACGCCGGCGTTGTAGGCGGCCGGCACGTCCAGACCATCGTCGTTGCGCGGGGTGAAGTCCCACCAGCGGTAGCTGCTGATCGAGGTCAGGGTGAAGTCGTTGCCCAGGGTCCAGTTGGCTTCCAGCGAGGTGCCGCCCTGGAACACCGTGACCTGCTGGTCGTCGTCCAGGTTGACCTTGCGGTGGCTGCCGTCGACCAGCGTGGCACCGGCGGCGGCCGCACGGGCTTCATAGCGGTTGACGCCGTTGATGGTCGGGCCGGTACTGTACAGCACGCGGGTGCCGGCGCTGGAGTCTTCTTCGTTGTAGTCGCCGATCCAGCGCAGGTTGAACTGCTCGCTGGGCTTGTACAGCAATTGCCCGCGAAAGCCCTGGCGCGCGCCGCCGTTGAGGGTGTGGCCGTCGTGCTCGTTCTTGATGTCGCCGTCGCTGCGCGTGCGGTAGGCCGAGAAGCGTCCGGCGAGGGTCTCGTTCAGCGGGCCGGAAATCGTGCCCTTGGTCTGGAAATAGCCGTCCTCGCCCACCGAAGTCTCGATGCTGCGCTCGGGTGTGAAGCTGGGCGCGCGGGTACTGATGTTGATGACCCCGGCGGTGGTGTTCTTGCCGAACAGGGTGCCCTGCGGGCCGCGCAGTACTTCAAGCTGCTCGATGTCCATGAGGTCGAACACGGCCATGCCCGGCCGGCCCAGGTAGACGTTGTCCAGGTACAGCCCCACGCTGCCCTCCAGCCCGTCGCTGGCCGGGTTGTTGCCCAGGCCGCGAATCGACACACTGGACTGGCGCGCATGCATGTAGGCCACGTTGACGCTGGGCACCAGTTGCTGCAGGTCCTGGATGCGGTACACGCGCTGGCTTTCCAGGGCCTGGCCGTCGAGTACGCTCATGGGCGTGGGCACGTCCTGGGCGCTTTCCTCACGCCGGCGCGCGGTCACGGTGACCGTCTTGAGCTGGCTGTCTGCCTTGGCCGCAGGTGCGGTGTCCGCGGCGGCCTGGGCGGGCAGCCAGTGCGCACTGCCGGCCAGCAGCAGGGCCAGCGGCAACCGCTGGAGCCGTCGGGAAGACAAGGGGGCGGCGGGGTGGGTCAGGCTCATGGGCGGCTCCTGGGCAAGGAATTTATATTCCTTAAAGTTATTTATTTATGATTTCACATATGTTTACTGCATAAGAGATTGCCTTTATAAGGACTGCAGCCGAGGCAGAGCAAATGCATTTGCCCGATACTTTTCATGTGAAAAATGCATATCGACCTACGCCAGCTTCGCCACCTGATCGCCCTTGCCGAGCACCGCAGCTTCGTTGCCGCGGCGAGTGCGGTAAACCTGTCGCAATCGGCCTTCAGCCGCAGCATCCAGGCGCTGGAACACAGCGCCGGCTGCCTGCTGGTGAACCGATCGAGCAAGGAGCTGGCGCCGACCAAGCAAGGCCTTGTGGTGCTTGAACACGCACGCCGGCTGGTCAGCGGCGCGCATCAACTGAGCAACGAGATCAGCCAGTTCAATGGCCTGGAGGCCGGCGAGCTGCGCTTTGGCTGCGGCCCGGCGCCAGCCGCCGGGCTGGTGCCGCGGGCCATTGGCGCGTTCATCGGGCGCTACCCCAAGGCGCGGGTGAAGTTTCAGGTGGATGACTGGCACAGCCTGAACACGCGCCTGCTGGCCGAAGAGTTCGAGTTCTTCGTGGCCGACACGCGCCGCTTCGAGGCCGACCCGGCCTACCACACCGTGCGCCTGCGCCCGCGCCGCTGGCACTTCTGCTGCCGCGCCGCGCACCCGCTGGCGCAGCAGGCCAGTGTCAGCGCCGAGCAACTGCTGCGCTACCCACTGGCGGTCACGCTGCGCCCGCCCAACCTGCGCAAGGTGGTCAGCGACCTCAGCGGCCAACCGGACTTTGCCGCCAATGTCGAATGCGAGAACGGCCACAGCCTGCTGGGCGTGGTGTTGAACTCGGACGCCATCGGCATCTGCAGCGCCAACAGCGATGCCTGGCACGGGGCGGCCAGCCAACTGGTGCGCCTGAGCATCGACGGCCTGCGCGACGACTGTGAAGAGCTGTACACCCGCTACGGCATCGTCAGCCGCGCACGCCAGCGCCTGTCGCCGCTGGCCGAGGCAATGATCGCGCAGATCGTCGACACCGATCAGGCCGACCAGGACCTGTGCAACCTGGAGCGCCTGGCCATCTGACGCGTTGCGCGCCCTGCATCGAAGGTATTCGGCAAATGCGCTTGTCGGCGCGGGGCCGGCAGGGCGAAATCACTCACCAGACTTTCAACCGGTGAGCGCCATGACCCAACCTGCCCCCGTGCGCAACGTGCTGTACATCATGTGCGACCAACTGCGTCGCGATTACCTGTCGTGCTATGGCCACCCGCACCTGCACACGCCCAACATCGACCGCCTGGCGGCCGCCGGGGTGCGTTTCAGCCGCGCCTATACCCAGGGCACCATCTGCGGGCCGTCGCGCATGTCGGCGTACACCGGGCGCTATGTGAGCAGCCATCAGGTGGCGTGGAATGGCGTGCCGCTGCCGCTGGAGGAACTGACCCTGGGCGACTACCTGCGCCCGGCCGGCATCCGCACCGCGCTGGTGGGCAAGACCCACGCCACGCCGAACCTTGAGGCCCAGCGCCAGCTGGGCATCGCCCCCGACACCGCGCAGCAGCTCGACGAGGTGGGGTTCGAGGCGTATGTACGCCATGACGGGATCTACCCGGACGACCCGTTGTTTGCCGACAAGCGTGAAAGTGCGCCGTACACCCACTACCTGCGCGCGCTCGGCTATGACGGCGAAAACCCCTGGCATGACTGGGCCAACGCGGCCCAGGGCGCTGACGGCGAGGTGCTCAGTGGCTGGCACATGCGCAACGCCGACCTGCCCACGCGGCTGCCCGCGCAGCACTCCGAGACGGTCTACACCACCGACCGCGCCATCGACTTCATCACCGAACAGGGTGAACAGCCGTGGTGCCTGCACCTGTCGTACATCAAGCCGCACTGGCCGTACATTGCGCCGGCGCCGTACCACGCGCTGTATGACGCCAGCCAGGTAGTGCCGGTGGTGTCGGGCGACCGCAGCGATCACCCGGTGTATGGCGCATTCCGCCAGCACCAGGAGAGCGTGAACTTCTCCCGCGAGCAGGTGCGCCTGAAGGTGATCCCGACCTACATGGGGCTGATCAAGCAGGTCGACGATCAGCTCGGGCGGCTGTTCGACGTACTGCAAGGCAGTGGGCGCTGGGATGACACGCTGATCGTGTTCACGAGCGATCATGGGGACTTTCTGGGTGACCACGGGCTGGGTGAAAAGGAGTTCCTGCTGGAGCAGGCGGTGGGCGTGCCGTTGATCGTGCGCGACCCACGCGTCGAGGCCGATGGCAGCCGGGGCTCAGTGGATGAACGCCTGGTGGAAACCATCGATGCACTGCCGACGTTTCTGGAGGCGCTGGGGTTGCCGGGGGCGGAGCATCGGTTGGAGGGGCGCTCGTGGATACCGCTGTTGCACGGCACGACGCAGGGCTGGCGCGAGTACGCGATTGCCGAGTATGACTATGCGTTCCAGACGCCGGCGCGTGAACGGCTGGGGCAGCCGATCGACCGCTGCCGCATGACCATGGTGCGCAGCGAGCGCTTCAAGTACATCGCGTATGACGGGTTCAGGGCGCAGCTGTTCGATCTGCAGGAGGACCCGCAGGAGTTGCATGACCTGGGCGATGACCCGGCGCATGCCGGCGTGCGCGAGGTGCATCAGGGGCATCTGCTGCAGTGGCTGCGCGGGCTCAAGCGCAGGACCACGATCAGCCATGCGCAGATCGAGCGGCGCGGGGAGCGGTTCCGGTATGGGGAGCCGCAGGCGGATAGCCTGGTGAAGATCGGGGTGTGGTGAGGCCCAGGGGCCGCTGCGCGGCCCATTCGCTGGCAAGCCAGCTCCCACAGTTACCCCACTGCTCTCAGGCTGAGTGATAACCCTGTGGGAGCTGGCTTGCCAGCGAAGAGGCCCGAGAGGCCTCAGATGTTGCCGACCTTCTGCCACACCTTCGGTTTGAAGAACAACGTTTCGCCACGCGCCAGGTTGGTCAGGCTGTCGTGATCCTTGACCACTTCCGCCTCGATCAGCTCGCTCTGCCCTTCTACCTTCAGCGTCACC
>NZ_JAAHBU010000568.1 GCF_010671725.1 Pseudomonas brassicae
TCACCAGCAGCAACGCCGACAACCATCTGGTGACGCTGGCCGAAGTCATGGCGATGTACCTGCTGGTATGGTCACCCGTATCGTGGGCGCACATCGACACCAGCATGCCGCCGGGGCTTACGCCTGAACGGCAGGCGCGCTATCGACACGAACAGCAACTGCTGCAGGGTTTTGTCGAAGGCCTGGGCGGCGTCGCGCGGGTGCTGGCGCATCTGCCCAGCCTGATGATCTTCGATGACCATGACATCACCGACGACTGGAACCTTTCGGCGCAGTGGGAAGAAACCGCCTACGGTCATCCCTTCTCGCGGCGCATCATCGGCAATGCCCTGATCGGCTACCTGCTGTGCCAGGGCTGGGGCAACAACCCCGATGTGTTTGGCGACCTGCTGCAACTTTGCCAGGCCCTCAGCCAAAGTGCCGATGGCGACGGCTATCTCGACCGCCCGACGCAGGACCGGCTGATCAAGGCGCTACTGCGCTTTCAGGACTGGCAATTCGCACTGCCGACCCAACCTGCGCTGCTGGTGCTCGACACCCGCACCCGCCGCTGGCGCAGCGAGAGCAACCTGCAAAGACCGTCCGGCCTGCTCGACTGGGAGGCACTGTGCGAACTGCAACAGGCACTGCTGGACCACCCCTCGGCAATCATCGTCTCACCGGCCCCGATCTTCGGCGTCAAGCTGATCGAGAGCATCCAGCGGGTATTCAGCTGGTGCGGTTACCCACTGCTGGTAGATGCCGAGAACTGGATGGCCCACCGTGGCGCAGCGCAGGTGATCCTCAACATCTTCCGCCACTCGCGCACGCCGGGGCATTACGTGATCCTCTCCGGGGACGTGCACTACTCGTTTGTCTACGAAGTGCTGATCCGCCACCGACGCAGTGCACCTCACCTGTGGCAGATCACCAGCAGCGGCATCAAGAACGAGTTCCCCAGGCGCCTGCTCGACGTGTTCGATCGCCTGAACCGCTGGCTGTACGCACCGCGCTCACCGCTCAACTGGTTCACCAAGCGGCGCCTGATGCAGGTGGTGCCGCGCACACCCGCCCACAGCAAGGCCGGCGAACGGCTATGGAACAGCGCCGGCCTGGGTCAGGTGTTTTTCAATGAGCAGGGCCAGCCGGAGCGTATCCTCCAGCTGAATGCCAACGGCGCAGCCCCCACCGAGTTTCCTCGCGGGCCTGAGCAGTAAGGGCATGGCCAGGCGCTCGCCGGGGAGCGCCGCAGGCAGGAATCAGGTGCGCTCCAGGGCGTTGACCAGATCGTGAAAGGCTTCGCGGTTGGAATCGTTCAGGCCCATGAGGATCTTGTGGGCCTCCAGCACCTTGGCCCGCACCACCTCTTCGTTCTGGTCCTGGGAAGGCAGGTCTGTCAGGCATTCAGGACAGGGGATCGGACGATCAACGATGTTGAACACCTGATCGAAACCCATCGACTGCAACAGCCGCGTGATGTCGGGGTGGGTGGTAACCACCGTCGGCAACAGCCCGACCTTCTGCCGCGACAGAATCGACAGCTTGGCCAGCAGACCAAGCGTGGTGCTGTCGATGCTGTTGGTTTCCGTAAGATCGATGACGATCGCCGAAAAATTCAGCGCCGTGAAAATCTTTTCGATCGTTGCGTCCAGCGCCGAACACAGGGTCAGGCGCACTTCACCGACAAACTTCAGAACGAAGGTACCGTTCTGCTCGGCGAACTGGATTCGTCCAGTACTCATTGAAGGTTCCTGCTCAACACCATTAGGGCGATATCATCCGGCATCTCCCCAAGCGTAGCCAATTCGAATCGTTGGCGCAGCCCATCCAGGCTGCCACCCGCAGCCTTGACGATTTCAGGCAAGGCCGCCTCTTTATCTTTGAGTGTGTCGCCGGGCAAAAGGTCCAGAATGCCATCAGACAGCAATGTCAGGCTGAACCGCGGCGGCAACTCCATCACATGGTCCTGGTAGGTCGCCTCGTCGAACAAGCCCACCGGCAAGCCGCGGCCTTCGAGGTAGCCACAATGCTCTGGCGTATACAGCACGGGCAATGGCAGGTGCCCGCCGATGCTGTAGGTCATCAGGCCGGTGTCTTCGTCGATCACGCCACCCACCATGGTCACATGCTTGCCCAGCTTGCAGTTGATCAGGCCACGGTTGATGTGGCCGAGCACTTCCGAAGGCTTGAAATCACGCAAGGTGCCGCTGCGCTTGAATTCGAACAGCAGGCGCGTGGTCATGAACTTCAGCAGCACCGTCACGAACGCCGATGACGCACCATGCCCGGAGACGTCAGCCAAGTAAAACGCGACGCGACGCTCATCCACGCGGAAATAGTCGGTGAAGTCACCGGACAGGTACAACGAAGGGATGATCTGGTGCTCGAAGCGCAGGTCTGAAACCGTCCAGGGGCTCTCTGGCAGCATGTTCATCTGCACCTGCCGCCCGGCAGTCTGATCTTCCTGCAGCAGGTGCAGGCTGGCTTCCAGTTCGCGGTTGCGGTTTCGAGCTTTTCGCGGTAGCGCTGGTTTTCCAGTACCAGGTGCGCACGGTCCAGCGCACGGCGTACCGAATGCTCGAGCACCGCCAGATCTTCCAGGGGCTTGATCAGGTAATCGGCTGCGCCCAGGCGCAAGGCCTCGACGGCATCGTTCATCACGCCTGCGCCAGAGACCACGATCACCGGCAGGTCGGGGGCCCGCTCGGTAACCTGGCGAATCAGCTCCAGGCCGCCCATTTGCGGCATGCGCAGATCGCAGATCACGAGATCGGGCTGATCCTGCTCGAAGACATGAAGACCCTGCTGGCCGTTGCTGGCCTGCAGGACGCTGAAGCCGCTGTCTTCCAGATAGGCGGCAAGGCTCGCACGCACTACGTCGTCATCATCGATTATCAGCAGCGTTGCACTGGTTTTCTGCATGTGGGCAAACGGCGCCAGAAATAGGTTGGCGTAGGCGGCCAGGTAGCACTAGGCCCGCTTACTGGATTCACTTCTAGCCACTCTTGTATTTGAGGTGTAGGACAAAAAGGCCTGCCCGGCAAATATCAGAGGTGCCCTGTAAGGCGCAGACGGTACTCCCATCCGCCAGGGGTTTCAAGCATGCGCCGATGGTCGCTTGCGCACTTTACAGCGCAAATCACCGGGAGTTATAAAAACCCCTTCGAACGCAACTCAATGGAAGGATGCAGGCATGAGCCAGAAGCACGCGGACTACGCCGAGAAGCGTGATTTCATCAGGATGCGCGTGGACACCGAGGTCACCCTGATCAGTGCCGAACAGGTGATTGCGGCCACGTGCCTGGACCTGTCCAGCAGTGGCATGCAGATCAAGGCGCCGAACCGCTTTCAGGTCGGCGACAAACTGCAGGTGCGTATCGACTCCGAGCATACTTCCCTCGCAGCACTGGAAGCTGAGGTTCAGGTGGTATGGATCGCCGACCAACCGCAAAACGAACAAAAACTAGGGTTGCGCATCATCAAAATGACCTGATGAGCGCAATCCGAACCAGTGATTTTCAAACGCAGTCTACGGGAACGTGAACGCGCATACGGTAGGCTTGTTGCTGTCGCAGTTGCCGTCTCCCCACTTATCTTGACTGCCTGGTTCGACACGCTCGGCGCTAAGTTTCAGAGTCAGCGCGGCACCGTCTTCACCTTTGTAGTGACAGGCGATCGTAGTCGCAGCGATAGAGGCCCCCTTAAACGTGTAAGTAGTCGGATCAACCTTGGCGGTACCCACCTGCTCGCCATGCCAGGCCCTCCCGTTCGGTGCGGTAGCCGAGTAGCTGAAGTCAGTGCCTTGCTGAATGCGCCCCGGGTTGGGGCAGATTACCGAGACGGCCTGAGCGCTGGTGAAGAAACCAGCCAGCACGGCAAATCCTACTAAACGTTCAATACGCATGGCGAGTACGCTCTTGTTGGGGTTTACCTCATTATGAGCACTCTACAACTCGCCGAGTACTGACAGAAATATCAGGTACGCTGCCGAAAATGTGCGGCCAGAACCCGAAAGGCACTGGCCATTTTCTATCGAAGATCACAGTCGATCAGAAATCATCTTTCACTTCGCCGTCCTTGACCTTGAACTCGCGGTTCTGCAGGTAGGCGTTGCGAATGAAGCTGTACTTGTCGCCGCGAATCATCTTTTCGGCCGACAGCAGGCTGGCCCGGGTATCGACCACATCCACGGCAAGTGCGGTGTTGCGCGTGGGCACATGGTTGATGTAGCGGTAGGGTTCGGTATAACTGTCGGGGTACTTGGCCAGTGCATCGCGCACGGTGCTCGGGCCGAGCAGCGGCAGCATCACGTACGGGCCGCTCTGCAGGCCCCAGTAGCCGAGGGTCTGGCCGAAGTCTTCGTCGCTGCGCTGCAGGCCCATGCGGGTGCCCACATCGAAGAAGCCGGCAAGGCCGAAGGTGGTGTTGACGATCAGTCGTGCTGTATCCACGCCTGCTGCGTGCGGCTTGAGCTGCAGCACATTGTTGGCCAGGTTGGTCACGTCGCCGACGTTGCGGAACATGTTGTGGATGCCATCTTCCAGAAATTGCGGGGTCACCCACTGGTAGCCCTGCGCCAGCGGCTTGAGCGCGTAGGTATCAACGGTGTCGTTGAACCGGAAGATCGGACGGTTGATGCTTTCCCACGGATCCTCTTCGGTCGCCGCCTGAGCCGCCACCGGCGCCAGCAACAGGCTCGCGCAGACACAGGCCCGGGTCACACGATCGATCACGCCAGCACCGATCCCACGCATAAGGTATCTCCTAGACAATCACTGTGCTGCCACGGCACCAGGGCCTGCGGCAGCTAAAAGGAAACAAGTATAAAGCCTCCCACCCAGATTAGGCAGCTTCGCAGAACCTGCATCGCTAATTTGTGAAGGGCCCGCACGCGGTCATCAAACCGTCACCATGCGGTCATGTTCAGGCGCTAGCCTTGCTGGTTATTTCAGGGATGTCGCCATGCCCCACTCCCCCGCCTTCACTGCCGTGCTGTTCGGCTTGCGCGGTTGCCTGGTCGATTTTGGCGCGCGCTGCCAGGCCACCAGCAGCGAACCGGTGCACCCGACGCCTGGCGCGCTGCAAGCCCTGCACTGGCTCCAGGAACAGGGGGTGCCGTGTGCCTGGCTTGACGAAGCGCCCGCCGCGCTTGCCCGCTACCTGAGCCAGGCGCTGCCGCCGGAACTGGCAGCCCCCACCGCCGGCCACCACGCACCGTGGCCCGCCCCCGACGCCTGCTGGCAGGCCTTGATGCACCTCAACATCGCGCAGTTGGACGGCTGCGTGTTGGTCAGCGGCGAGCCGCGCCTGTTACAGGCCGGCCTGAATGCCGGCCTGTGGACGGTGGGCCTTGCCGCGTGCGGCTCGCTGTGCGGGATGTCGGTGGCGCAATGGCAGACGCTGGGGGAGCGCGAACGCGAACACAAGCGCACCAAGGCTACGCTGCAATTGTTCAGCCTGGGCGTGCATTCGGTGATCGATCAGCTGGAACAGCTGGCCGATTGCCTGGGGGATATTGCCCAACGACGGCTCAAGGGTGAAAAGCCCTGACACAGGACCGTTGACCAAGGTCATGCAAAGCAGCGTCAGGTGGATTAATCTCAAGCACAAGGCATGGACCTTTCGCCTGGCGGCGGGGTCCATGACTGTGCCTATTCATAGAGGGAGATCACCCATGCCTGCCCGCGACCTGCAAGCGCAACTCGACGCCCTGCGCGAGCAATTGGAGCAGAATCCGCCGCTTTCGGAAAAAGAGCGCGAAGACCTGCACGAATTGATGGCGCAGATTCAAGCGAAAATCGAACTGGAGGCTGTAACCCCGGACAACAACCTGGTCGACGGCGTCAACCTTGCCGTGGAGCGCTTCGAAGTGGAGCACCCGGGCCTCACCGCCACCCTGCGCAATATCGTTCAGAGCCTGCAAAGCATGGGCATCTGAACACCGCCCCGTCAAAAAAAGCCCCGTCACACCGGACGGGGCTTTTTCGTTACTGGCGCACCAGCCGACCGTTGCTCAGGGTCACCGCTTCGGTGCTGCGGTAAGGGTTGATGTCCAACCCGCCCCGGCGCACGTAACGTGCATACACCGTGAGGGTTTCCGGCTTGAGCAGGTTCTTGAGGTCAAGGTAGATCCGCTCCACGCATTGTTCGTGGAAGTCGGCGTGCTGACGGAAGCTGATCAGGTAGGTCAGCAGGCTAGCAGGGTCCAGTGCCGCGCCACGGTACTGCACGGTGACACTGCCCCAGTCCGGCTGACCGGTAACCGGGCAGTTGGATTTGAGCAGATGGCTGTGCAGGGTTTGCTCGACCACCTGCGCAGTGTCGCAACGCAGCAACGCGGGCTGCGGCTGCTCGTAGTTGCTGATGCTTACATCGAGGTCGTCGATACACACGCCAGGCAACGCCACCACACCCTCGCGCTCAACCTCGCTCAGGCTGCGGATACGCACGCCCACCGGCTTGCCGGCCGCCGCCGAGAGGTCTTGAACCAGGCACGCCTCAAGCGCTTGCGTCGACTCGAAAACGGTCTGGTTCAACGAGTTCAGGTACAGCTTGAACGATTTGGATTCGATGATGGCCGGCGAATCGGCAGGGATGGCGAATTCACCGATGGCCACCACCGGCTTGCCCGAGGGCAGCAGCCAGGACAGCTCGAAGCAGTTCCAGAAGTCCACGCCCTGCCACGGCAGCGTCTGCGCGCTGACGCCAAGCTCGGCCCATTTGGCGGCACGCGGGATCGGGAACAGCAGCGATGGCGTGTAGGTGGAAACGTATTCGCTGGACTTGCCCAGCGGGGAATGTTCGGCGGCGGGATGCATGGCTCAAACCTGAAGGACGAAATTGCCCTAGTTTATCGGGTTTGAGCCTTGCGTTGGTCATTGCGCGATGGTCAGTGTGCCCACCATCCCGGCCTGGTAGTGGCCCGGCACGTTGCAAGCGAACTGGATCGGCGTCGATTGGCTGAACGTCCAGGTCAATTCGGCGCGCTGGCCGGGCGCGACCATGAGCATGTTCGGGTCGTCGTGGCGCATGCCACCGTGCCCCATCGCAGCGTGATCCATACCTCCATGCCCCATGGCCGAGTGGTCCATCTGGCCCTGCATCGCGGCCATCTGCTGCTGGTGGCGGGCGTGCATGGCCGCATCGCCCAGGTTGAACTCATGGGCCACCTGGCCCTGGTTGAGCAGCACGAAGCGCACCGTTTCGCCGGCCTTGACCGTGAGTGCCCGCGGTTCGAAATACATGTCGCCCATCACCACCTCGACCGTGCGCGTGGCCTGTGCCGCAGCGGCCGGTGCGCCGAAGGCATAATCATGCCCAGGCGCGGCCAGCAGCGGCATGCTCGACAGCGCCAACGCGCCCGCGATCATCAAGTGTTTCATCGTGCATCCTCTATGCTGTTGCATCCACATGCCTGGCACTGTAGAAAACCGCCGCTGGCAACGACCTGACGCACACATTACAACTTTGTCAGCTTCACCCTGCGCCCGCTGGCGCACGGTATAACGCCGACCCCCATCGCCCCGAGAGCCCCATGAAACTGTTGATCGTCGAAGACCAGCCCAAGACCGGCCTGTACCTGCGCCAGGGCCTGAACGAAGCCGGCTTCAGCACCGAGCTCGCCACCGACGGTGACACCGGCCAGCACCTGGCCCTGAACGGCAACTACGACCTGCTTATTCTCGACGTGATGTTGCCGGGGCGCGATGGCTGGCAGATCCTGCAGGCCGTGCGCGAGGCCGGCTGGAAATACCCGTGCTGTTCCTCACCGCCCGCGACACAGTGGAAGACCGCGTGCATGGCTTGGAGCTGGGTGCAGACGACTACCTGATCAAGCCCTTTGCGTTTTCCGAGCTGCTGGCACGGGTTCGTACCCTGCTGCGCCGGGGCACGAGCCCAGCCCAGGAAACCACGTTGAACCTGGCCGACCTGCGCCTGGACCTGATTCGGCGGCGTGTCGAGCGAGCGGGCGCGCGCATCGACCTTACCGCCAAGGAATTCGCCCTGCTCGAACTGCTGCTGCGCCGCCAGGGCGAGGTGCTGCCCAAGTCGCTGATCGCCTCGCAGGTGTGGGACATGAACTTCGACAGCGATACCAACGTGATCGAGGTGGCCATCCGCCGCTTACGCCTGAAGGTCGACGACGCCCACGACCACAAGCTGATCCACACGGTACGCGGCATGGGCTATGTGCTCGAAGAGCGCCCGACGTGATGCGCAGGCTTTCCCTGGGTGGCCGCCTGGCCCTGCTGTTCGCCGCCTGTACGGCAGCGGTGTCGCTGGTGGCAGGCGTGCTGTTCAGTCGCGCCAGTGAATCCCACTTCATCGAACTGGACCAGCAACTGCTCGACAGCCGCGCCTCGCTGCTGCACCGGTTGCTCGACGGCGTGCATGACCGCGCCAGCCTTGAGCCGCACCTGCCTGCCTTGCGTACCGAGTTGAGCCATCAGGCCGACCTGGCGCTGCGCATTCACGGCAGCGACGGGCAGCTCTGGTTCGACAGCCGCCCCGGCCTGCCCGCCTCGCCGACGACGCCAGGCTTGCGCACGCTGCATGCCGAGGGCGCAGCCTTTCGCAGCCTGTACGTGCCGTTGAGCGATACGCGCAGCGACGCGCCGCAGCTTACGCTGTTGCTCGACATCACCCACCACCAGCACTTCCTGCAGCGCATGCAACGCCTGATATGGCTGACGGTCGGCCTGTCCGCACTGGCCACCGCACTGCTCGGCGCCTGGGCCGCGCGCAGTGGCCTGCGCCCGTTGCGACGCATGGGTGAAGTGGCGGCCAGCGTCTCTGCGCGCTCACTGACCACACGCCTGCCCCACGAGCAGATGCCACTGGAGCTGGCAGAGCTGGCCAGCACCGTGAACGCCATGCTGCAACGCCTGGACGATGCATTTCAGCGCCTGTCGGCGTTCTCGGCCGACATTGCCCATGAGCTGCGCACGCCGCTGTCCAACCTGCTGACGCACACCCAGGTGACCCTGACCCGTCCGCGTAGCCTCGACGAGTACCGCGAAGCCCTGCACGGCAACCTGGAGGAACTGCAATGGATGGCACAACTGGTCAACGACATGCTGTACCTGGCCAAGGCCGACCATGGCCTACTGATGCCCAACCGCGAGCCGCTGGCGCTGGAGCAGGAGGCGGATGCCCTGCTCGACTATTACGCGGCGCTGGCCGAGGACGCGCACATCAGCCTGCACCGCAAGGGCCACGCGGCGCTCACCGGAGACCGCCACATGCTGCGCCGCGCCCTGTCCAATCTGCTCGACAACGCGCTGCGCTTTACCCCGGCACAGGGCGAGATTCACATCGTGCTTGCGCAGGATGACAACGGCGTTCGCATGGAGGTGGCCAATCGCGGGGCCGCGATCAATGCGCAGCTGTTGCCGCGCTTGTTCGACCGTTTTTACCGGGCCGACCCGGCGCGCCGCGAAGGCAGCAGCGAGCATGCGGGGTTGGGGCTGGCGATCACCTGCTCGATCGTGCAGGCGCACGGCGGGACGATACGGGCAGAATCGGCACAGGGGTGGACACGGTTCGTGATCGACTTGCCCACCTCATGACCCCATTCGCTGGCAAGCCAGCTCCTACAGG
>NZ_JAAHBU010000569.1 GCF_010671725.1 Pseudomonas brassicae
CGCTGCAGGCGCAGGCGCCACGGTGCGCGCCGGGCTCGGGCTGGACAGGCTGCTGGCACTCGGTGCGACAGCCGCTGCCGGCGTACTCGGCGCCGGGCTGGCATAGGCACTGAACCGCCGGTTGCTGCGCGAGATGGTATGCACCTTTTCACACAGCATCTGCTTGACCTTCTCGGGGTTGCGCGAGATGTCTTCGAAGTTTTTCGGCAGGTAGTCGACCGCACCGGCATCCAGTGCGTCGAGGGTGACCCGCGCGCCTTCGTGGGTGAGCGACGAGAACATCAGCACCGGGGTCGGGCACCGCTGCATGATGTGACGCACGGCGGTGATGCCATCCATCATGGGCATTTCATAGTCCATGGTGATGACGTCGGGCTTGAGCGACAGCGCCTGATCGATCGCTTCCTTGCCGTTGGTCGCGGTACCGACCACCTGGATAGTCGGGTCCGCTGAAAGAATTTCCGAGACACGGCGGCGGAAAAAACCGGAATCATCCACCACCAGGACCTTGACTGCCATAAACACTCCATTACGGGGCGCGACCACGTGGCCGCGCCACCGGGATCAGATACGCCGTGCGGCGTAACGCTTGAGCATGCTCGGCACGTCGAGAATCAGCGCAATGCGCCCGTCACCGGTAATGGTGGCGCCCGACATGCCCGGGGTGCCCTGCAGCATCTTGCCCAACGGCTTGATGACCACCTCTTCCTGGCCCACCAGTTGGTCGACCACGAAGCCGATGCGCTGGGTACCTACCGACAGGATCACCACGTGGCCTTCGCGCTGCTCTTCATGAGCCGCCGAGCTGACCAGCCAGCGTTTGAGGTAGAACAACGGCAAGGCCTTGTCCCGCACGATCACCACTTCCTGACCGTCGACCACGTTGGTGCGCGACAGGTCCAGGTGGAAGATTTCGTTGACGTTGACCAGCGGGAAGGCGAAGGCCTGGTTGCCGAGCATGACCATCAGGGTCGGCATGATCGCCAGGGTCAACGGCACCTTGATGACGATCTTCGAACCCTGGCCCTTGGTCGAATAGATGTTGATCGAGCCGTTGAGCTGGGAAATCTTGGTCTTGACCACGTCCATGCCCACGCCGCGGCC
>NZ_JAAHBU010000057.1 GCF_010671725.1 Pseudomonas brassicae
ACTCGGCCTCTGCAAGGGGCAGCAGATCAAGATCAACAGCAAGATCAAGATCAAGATCAAGATCAAGATCAAGATCAGCGGCAGCCGCCGCTCAACGGCGCTTGCTACCGCCCAGCAACGACCCCATCAACCCACGCACCAACTGCCGCCCAAACTGATTCGCCGCCTGACGCACCGCCGACTTGATCGCCTGCCCGCCGCGCTCTGCAGAAAATCCCCCGCCTTGTCGGCAAAGCTCTCTTCAGACGGCGCCTGCTGCGGCTGCACCGCCGGCGCTTCACCCTTGCGAGCCATGAGCATCTCGTAAGCCGACTCGCGATCAATCGGCTTGTCGTAACACCCCAGCAACGGCGACGCCGCAATCAACGCCCTGCGCTCCACCTCGCTCAACGGCCCGATCCGCGACTGCGGCGGGGCAATCAGCACCCGCTCGACCATCCCCGGCGTACCCTTCTCCTGCAAGGTCCCCACCAACGCCTCGCCAATCCCGAGCTCGTCAGCACCGACAAGGTATCGAACGCCGGGTTCGGCCGAAAACCATCGGCCACCGCCCGCAGGGATTTCTGCTCCTTGGCCGTGAACGCGCGCAATCCATGCTGGATACGCAAACCCAACTGCGCAAGCACATCGTCCGGCAGATCGCCCGGCGACTGGGTGACGAAGTACACCCCCACGCCCTTGGAACGAATCAGCCGCACCACCTGCTCCAAGCGGTCCTGCAACGCCTTGGGCGTGCCGCTGAACAACAGGTGCGCCTCGTCGAAGAACAACGCCAACAACGGTTTGTCAGCATCCCCGCGCTCGGGCAACTGCTCGAACAACTCGGCCAGCAACCACAACAGGAACGTCGCGTACACCTTCGGCGCCTCATGCACCAGGCGGCTGGCATCCAGCAGGTGAATGCGCCCACGCCCATCCGCCGCCGGCTGCAAGATGTCCTGCAACTGCAACGCCGGTTCACCAAACAACGCCTCGGCCCCCTGCTGCTCCAACGTGGCCAGACGCCGCAACAGGGCCTGGCTGGAACCACTGGTCATCAAGGCACTGTCATCGCCCAGCACCTCGGGGTTGTCCTTCAGGTGCCCGAGCAGGGCCTTGAGGTCCTTGATGTCCAGCAGCAACAACCCTTCGCGATCCGCCACCTTGAACGCGGCATACAACGCCGCCTGCTGGCTGTCGTTGAGCTCCAACAGGTTGCCCAGCAGCAACGGGCCCATTTCACTCAGGGTGGTGCGCAGCGGATGACCCGACTGGCCATGCACGTCCCACAGCGTCACCGGGTACGCCTGCGGTCGGTGATCAAGCCAGGGCATACCGGCGATCCGCTCGGCCACCTTGCCCTGCGGGTGGCCCACCGCGCCCAGGCCGCACAGGTCACCTTTGACGTCGGCGGCAAACACCGCCACGCCCGCATCGCTGAAGGCCTCGGCCAGGTGCTGCAGGGTCACGGTCTTGCCAGTGCCGGTAGCGCCCGCCACCAGGCCATGACGGTTGGCCAGGCGCAAGGCCTGGGCCACCGGTTGCCCGGCCAGGTCAGCGCCGAGTACGAACTGTGAAGAGTCAGGCATGTTTTTTCACCCTCTGTTTAAGCTTTGGTAGTAGGCGGCCGATACCAAATAGTGATAGTTCACTCAGAAAGACAGGAAAAGCCCGACAAGGACATGGGAACTGCACTGCTTTCATGCTGCGCTTTGTGCGAACGACCCGGATTTAAAGACCTTAGCGGACCCAATACGCCATGAACAAAAGCCTCCGATTCAGCCACAAGATCCTGCTGGCCGCCTCACTGATTGTACTCACTGCCTTTGCCCTGTTTACTCTCTACAACGATTACCTGCAGCGTAATGCGATTCGCGAGAATCTGGAAAACTATCTTGGCGAAATGGGTGACTCCGCGTCGACCAACATCAAGAACCTGTTCGACGGGCGCCTGCTACTGGTGCAAAACCTGGCACAGAACATTGCCTCGGCCCCTGCCAGCGCCGGCACCCTGCTCGGCCAGCAAGCGCTGGTGTCGAGTTTCCTGACCGTGTACATGGGCCACGTCAACGGCGACTTCACGATCCGTCCGCTGACCAAGATGCCCGATGGCTACGACCCGCGCGTACGCCCCTGGTACAAGGATGGCCTGGCCGCCAACGGCGCGATCCTGACCGAACCCTACGTCGATGCCAGTACCGGCAAGATGGTGATTTCGATGATCGCCACTGCTTCGCGGGATATCGGCGTGGTTGGCGGCGACATGGATCTGGATGGCCTGGTCAAGATCATCAACTCGCTGAACTTCGGTGGCATGGGCTACGCCTTCCTGGTCAACGACCAGGGCAAGATCCTGGTGCATCCGGACAAAGAGCTGGTAATGAAGTCGCTGTCGGATCTGTACCCGCAGAACACGCCGCGCCTGACCAAGGAAATGAGCGAAATCCAGATCAACGGCCAGACCCGCATCCTCAGCTTTGCCCCGGTCAAGGGCTTGCCTTCGGCCAACTGGTACATCGGTCTGTCGATCGATAAAGACAAAGCCTATGCAATGCTGAGCAAGTTCCGCACCTCTGCGGTAGTTGCCACGCTGGTAGCCGTGGTGATCATCATCGCCCTGCTCGGCATGCTCATCCGCCTGCTGCTGCAACCGCTGCACATCATGACCCGCGCCATGGAAGACATCGCCGAAGGTGAAGGCGACCTGACCAAGCGCCTGGCAATTCACAGCCACGACGAATTCGGCACCCTGGGCAGCGCCTTCAACCGCTTCGTCGAACGTATCCATACCTCGATCCGCGAAGTGTCCTCGGCCACCCAGCAGGTCAACGAAGTGGCCTTGCGTGTGGTCAGTGCCTCGAACTCCTCGATGGTCAACTCCGACGAGCAGTCCAACCGCACCAACAGCGTGGCCGCCGCGATCAACCAGCTCGGTGCCGCGGCCCAGGAAATCGCCCACAACGCCGCGCAAGCCTCGCAACAGGCAAGCTCGGCACGGCACCTGGCCGAGGAAGGCCAGCAGGTGGTCGATCGCAGCATCCAGGCGATGAACAAGCTGTCGGACCTGATCTGCACCTCCAGCTCGCACATCGAGACGCTCAACAGCAAGACCGTCAACATCGGTCAGATTCTCGAAGTGATCACCAGCATCTCGCAACAGACCAACCTGCTGGCACTCAACGCCGCCATCGAAGCGGCCCGTGCCGGTGAAGCCGGCCGCGGCTTTGCCGTGGTGGCCGATGAGGTACGCAACCT
>NZ_JAAHBU010000570.1 GCF_010671725.1 Pseudomonas brassicae
ACCGCCAAGGAATTCGCCCTGCTGCACCTGCTGATGCGCCAGAGCGGCGAAGTGCTGTCACGCACGCAGATCATCTCGCTGGTGTGGGACATGAACTTCGATTGCGACACCAACGTGGTGGAAGTGTCGATCCGGCGTTTACGCGCCAAGATCGACGACCCCTTCGACGACAAGCTGATCCACACCTTGCGCGGCGTGGGCTACGTACTGGAAGCACGCGAATGAAGCCAGTGCGGCTGTCGCTGCGCCTGGGCCTGAGCGTCAGCCTGATGGGCGCGGCGCTGGTGCTGCTGCTGGCTGGCCTCGCGGTGCTGGCACTGGACCACGAGCTGGACAACCGCGCACGCAAGGTGCTGGCACGCAAGATGGAGCAGATCGAGCACAGCCTGGGCGTGGACCTGAGAGCCAGCGACCTGGGCGCACGGGCGCACCCGTTGCTCGACCTGGTGATGGGGCATGACGACCTGAGCCTGAACATCATTGCCCAGACCAGCCGCCACCCCGCGCTGTTGAGCCTGGGGCCAGCCGTGGAGGCGGCGCCACTACGGCGTATCAGCATGGGCACCGCGCTGGGCTTCAGTGAATGGCAGGACAGCGGCGAAGCTCGGCTGATGACAGCCGCACGCCTGATGACGCTGCGCGACGGCACGCCGGTACGGGTGCTGCTGACCCTCAACCGGGCCGATGACCTCGGGTTGCTGCAGGCCTATCTGCGTTCGACCTTGCTGGCCTTGCCGTTGCTGTTGCTGCTGATTGGCATCGGCGCCTGGAAGCTGGTGCAGCGCGGCTTGCTGCCGCTGCGCAGGTTCCGGCGCATCGCCGCCCAGGTGTCCGCGCAGGACCTGAGCCACCGCTTGCCCGAAGACAAGTTGCCGCACGAGCTGAGTACGCTGGCACGCGGCATCAACGTGATGCTCGATCGACTGGATGGCGGGGTGCAGCGCCTGTCGCAGTTCTCCGACGACCTGGCGCATGAGCTGCGCACGCCGATCAGCAACCTGATGGGCAAGGCCAGGTGACCTTGTCGCGGGTGCGCACGGCAGACGACTACCGGGTCGCGCTGGAGGACAGCATCGAGGAACTGACGCGCCTGAACCGCATCATCACCGACATGCTGTTCCTGGCTCAGGTCGATCAGCCGCGTCAGCAACTGATGCTGCAGCCGGTGGCGCTGGCCGATGAAGCGCAGCGGGTGGTGGAATTGTTTGCGCCCAGTGCCGAATGCAAGGACGTCACGCTAGAGGTGACGGGCTGGGGCAGTGTGCAGGGCGACCGGCTGATGGTGCAGCGGGCACTCTCGAACCTGTTGAGCAATGCAATACGGCACAGCCCCGAGGGCCGGCGCGTGGAGATCGGTATCGAGTCAGGTGCGCACGGGGTGCAGTGCTGGGTGCGCAATGAAGGGCCGGGGATCGAGGCGGTGCATTGGCCGCACCTGTTCGAGCGCTTCTACCGGGTGGGCTGTGGGCGTTCGCGGCTGGACGGCGGCACGGGGCTGGGGCTGGCCATCGTGCAATCGATCATGCAGGTGCATGGCGGGCGGGTCGAGGTGAGCAGCGCGCCGCAGGGGCCTACGCGGTTCAGCTTGATATTTGGGTAGGGGCTGCTGCGCAGCCCTTCGCTGGCA
>NZ_JAAHBU010000571.1 GCF_010671725.1 Pseudomonas brassicae
TCATTTTTTGCAAGGCTGTGGCCAAGATCATGTGGACATGCGCAGTTGAACGATTTCGTTTTTGATAGTCAAAGTGCTGGCCGTCGTCAGACTTTGAATATTTATTATCAATAACACTAAGCAATTCGTATGACGACCCCCAAACAACCGAATCCACGAAAGCATTAACGCCTTTCTTCTCCAGCTCGTGGGCTAGCTGAATTGCCATATCCTGGTCATTGTAGGAATGGGATATAAAACATCGCAATTCACTTTAGGAAATAGGTGTTCAGCAATCAGATCTGCATCGATGCTATTACCATCGTTCATAAGGTACTTGCCCAGATCGACCCTTTGGGCATTTACACTCTTGGTGTGTGCGTCAACGATCGCCTTCGAAACGAGCACATCCTTGCGGTCTAGGGTAAGGTTAAATCCATAATGCATTACTTAAATCCCTGATGAAGACGTCCCGTGACTACGTAGTTTCGGGGCAGTAGGTTGGCGATCCAGCTTATGATGAAGCCCAAGCCCAGCCGAGAATGCGCGCACATAATCGAGCAGCTCATCATCTTCATTGGCAGGCATGTTCTGAATCTCCGCCGCTGCGCCACCTGGGCTTTTCAGCGCAAGAATTTTAGCGTCCGGGCAGAGCTTCTTGAAAAGTTCGTATTCCGTCACGATGCCTTCTTTACCACCAATAAATACCGCTGCGTCATAGCGATAAGTAGTAAACATCTCCTTTCTCATGATGGAAAGACTTTGGTCGAGATTACTGCCAACGGGTGTTTCGATGAAATTGGCGAACTTTCTATTATCTTCAGGGATGACGCCCGCAAATTGCTTGCTCTGGAAAATCGTTACCGCATTCCGATTGGTGATGCCAAGATCTTCGCATACAGCCAGGATCAAAGGCGAAATGGACGGGTGCCCACCGAAAACCAAGTGCTTACGGCCAATCACCGTGAACAGGAATGAACGCAAGGCGGCCTGGATCAGCACCGGATCACACCTTTGGTAATAGGGGCTCTCGATATTTGGAACGCTGGCGGATAGAAAGATACTGCTCATATAGGGTTTCCGATAAATTCTGATTGGTCATGAGTCATCATAGGCTTGAACGACCAAAGCTGGTCAAATCCACAGCTTTTCGATCAAGCCACGTTATGTGTCTCAGGCCATTCAATGAACTCCGAGCAAGCATCATCGGTTGAGATCAACCGCACCTGCTCTGTGACCGACTCGTTCAGCCACTCCATATGTGCTCTCCACCTCCGATCCTTGATCCCCGCCTGGTTGTAAACAACGGCGACAGGCAGCATGTGGAAATCTAGTGTCGCCTCATGCAGCGCATGGCTTGTAGGAACCCCCATCTCGGGGTAAGCCACAATCCTTTTGCCGGCGATTTTCACGATCACACTCCGCCGTACCGAGTACCCCACGATTTCCCCGTCGTACTCCTCGATCGAGTTACGAAGCTTGCCGATGAGACGGGAGTAACGTTGCGCAACACTTTTCGTCCGCAGCATCTCAACCATGTCCATTACCTCGTTGAGCTTGGCGTCTACGAGCTGGTCGAGGGAATTCAGGGACTCCTTGGACAGATGGACTTCACCACAGGCCGTTTGCTCCGCCTTAGAGTCCACCCCTGGCCAACCTACCCGCAACACGCACAAGCCACGCATGGTGGCCTTCGCGAACTCTTGCTTCGTCCAACGGCTGTCGAAGTATTCCTTTGTATCCAAATACACGATCACGTCCGCGTCGCACAGGCGCTGCCACAGCACCTCCTGGAAGTGCTCGCCAGGGAGAATGTCATGCGTGTCGAGGAACACGTCGTACTGGCGGGCTGAAAGGGCTGCGTAGAGCTGCAGGGCAGCATTGGTCGACTCGACGCGGCGGTAGCTGAGGAACACCCGGCGCTGCTTAGGTAGCAGTGATGCGCCCTCCAACAAAGCCATAGCAAGACTGCCCAGGCCGGCTTTCATTTCCAGGCCATTGAGGCCGCCCAGTTTTCCTGGGAATTCAGCCGAGAAGTTGTCCTTGCATATTGCTACGGGGATCAGGGGGATCCTGCGCTTGATCAGTTGGCCGACGGCGGCCTCGTTATGAGGGTTACCGCCGCTCTGTGCACTGAAGCACAAGGCCGCGCTACACCGGTCAATGGCTGGCTTGAAATGGACAAGGTCGCCCTCGAACAAGCTCACGTCCTTGCCAAGCTCAAGACCCAGGCCTTTCAACCGGACTGCGATCTCTTGCTTGAGCTCCTCGGCCTGGCCTCCAGGGACGGTTCCTAGCAGTGCAAGGCAGTACAGGGTGGCTTGGTCTTCCATGGCGCAGTGCTCGTTATCGAAGGTTTTGTAGTGGCCTGAGGCTACCAAAAGAAGGGACGATTTGCTCAAGATTCGTGGGGGC
>NZ_JAAHBU010000572.1 GCF_010671725.1 Pseudomonas brassicae
GTCGATCGAACGCGGCGAGCTGATGATCCCGTTCGGACAGCCGTTCAGCACCGGTGGTGTCTATGCCTTGTGCCTGCAGCCTTCAGCCACGGCCCACCCAGCCTGTGCGCGAGTGCTGCGGTGGTTTGCCGGGCAGGCCGAAGGCTGAGCATTGCACGGGTCAGTCACCCCGATGGGCTAGGGTCACCAGAACCTGATTGACCTTGAGGCTGGCGGTTTCCATGGCATCGAGCGACGCCACCACACCGTTCCATTCGCTGCGCTGCGCCTGTTGCAGTGCCTGGCTGGCCGACTCGTGACAGATGCGGTGCGGATCGTCCAACTGGGCAAAGGCGCGGTCGTGCTGATAGATCTGCTGGGTCTCGGGCATCAGGTACCACTTGCCCAGGCGACAATGCCTGTGGTCCGACAACTCAAGGTTGGTGTCCTGATTGAACAGGCGCAGATAGACCATCAGCTTGAACAGCAGGTGATCGAGTTTGACCGCCTCGCAGAACGAGCTGAGCGCCATGTTCTCGATCAGCGCGGTCAT
>NZ_JAAHBU010000573.1 GCF_010671725.1 Pseudomonas brassicae
AGAGGCCATCACAGCCTCAGCAGAGTCCCCAGCCCATCCAGCAAGCGCTTCAACGCCCCCTGATTGGCCCGCATCACCGCCACCCCCGCCTCACCCATCTTCAGCGCGTCCCGCGGCAGCTCGATCAAGCGGCGCACTTCGGTCGCCAGCCCCTGCGCATCGTCCACCTCGCACAACGCCCCACCCTCGCGCAGCATCAAAGCGATTTCGAGAAAGTTGAACAGGTGCGGCCCACTCAGCACCGGCCTGGCCAGCGCCGCCGGCTCCAGCAGGTTGTGCCCGCCATTGGGCACCAGGCTGCCGCCGACAAAAGCGATATCCGCCACCGCATACAGAAACAGCAGCTCGCCCATGGTGTCGCCCAGCAGCACTTGGTCATCCGCCGTCACCGGCGCCCCGGCCGCGCGGCGCACCGTGGTGAACTGCCCCGCACACAGCGCATGCACGCTGTCGAAACGCTCCGGATGGCGCGGCACCAGGATCAGCAACGCATCCGAATGATGCGCCAGCAACTGCCGGTGCGCTGCCAGGATCACCTCGTCCTCGCCCTCGTGGGTGCTCGCCGCGATCCACACCGGCCGCTGCAGCGCCTGCCATTGTTCACGCAGCGCCCTGGCACGCACGGGCAATTGCGCATCGATGGTCAGGTCGAACTTGATCGAGCCCGTCACCTGCACGCATTCAGGCCGCGCACCCAACTGGCGAAAGCGCTCGGCCTCGGTCTCGGTCTGCACCGCAATCAGGCTCATTTCAGCCAGCATCGGCCGGGTCAGCCCGGCAAACCGCGCGTAGCCCTTGGCCGAACGTGCCGACAAGCGCGCATTGGCCAACGCCACCGGAATGCCGCGCCGGGCGCATTGATGAATATGGTTGGGCCACAGCTCGGTCTCCATGATCACCGCCAACTGCGGGCGCGCACGCTGCAGAAAACGCGCCGCTGCCCAGGGCAGGTCATACGGCAGGTAGCAGTGCTGGATACGCGGCTCGTCGCCGAACAGTGCCTGGATGCGCTCCGAGCCGGTCGGTGTCATGCAGGTGACGGTGATCGGCAGCTGTGGATAACGTTGCAGCAGCGCACGAATCATCGGCGCCGCAGCAATGCTCTCGCCCACCGACACCGCATGCACCCAGATGCCCCCCGGCTGCAACGCCGGCAGGTTCAGGCCGAAGCGCTCGCCGATGCGCCGGGCATACGCCGGTGCCTTGCGCGACCGCAGGTACAGGCGCAGCGCAACCAGCGGCAGGCCCAGGTGAAACAGCAGGGTATATAGGGTTCTGTTCATGGCGCCGAAGTGTACTAGCCAATCGCTCGCAAGTGCACTGCGAAGCGTTCGGCCAGCCAGCGTGCGGCTGACCCCAACGGCTCGTCGCGGCGCCACGCCAACTCCACCACCAGCGCCGGCGGGCGCCATTCGCTGACCAGTTCCACCCTCTGCTGCTGGTAGGCAGGTAATGACTTTACCCCATGCGGCCATCCTCTAGAATGCGTGACCCAACGGAGGACTCCCCAATGAACCCCTACATCTACCTGGCCATCGCCATTTGCGCCGAAGTCATCGCCACCGCGTCCATGAAGGCAGTCAAGGGGTTCAGCACGCCCCTGCCGCTGGCGCTGATGGTGGGCGGCTACGCCATCGCTTTCTGGATGCTGACGCTGGTGGTGCGCACGGTGCCGGTGGGCATCGCCTACGCGGTGTGGTCAGGCCTGGGCATCGTGCTGATCAGCATTGCGGCGCTGGTGATCTACGGGCAGAAGCTGGACCTGCCGGCGCTGCTCGGCATGGCCATGATCGTCGGTGGCGTGGTGGTGATCCAGCTGTTCTCGAAAACCACCGGGCATTGATCCGCGACCGGGTAGGAATGCTCACAGGCTGTATACTGCGCTCCTGTCTTTGCTTGTGAGGTGAGTGCATGCCAACCGTTATTTCCACCGACGTGCTGATCGTCGCGCAGGGGTCGCTGGCCTCTGGCTCAACGCCCGCCTGCGTCGCCTGGGCTATTCGACGGTGCTGGTGGAACGGGCCAGCCTCGGCGGCGAGCAGACCCTCAAGTCCCAGGGCATCATCCATGGTGGCGCCAAGTACGCCCTGCATGGCGCCCTCACCGGCGCCTCCGAAGCCATCGCCGACATGCCGCGGCGCTGGCGCGAGGCGCTGGCGGGCGCTGGCGAGCTGGACCTGTCCGGTGTACGCCTACTGTCCGAAGCGCATTACCTGTGGTCGCCCGGCACCCTGGCCGGCAACCTCACCAGCTTCTTCGCCAGCAAGGCGTGCGCGGCCGCGTCGACCAGGTCAAGGGCGACCAGTTGCCGCCGGCCCTGCAAGACCGCGCCTTCAAGGGCAAGGTGTACCGCCTGGCCGAGCTGGTGGTCGATGTGCCGAGCCTGCTGCAGCGCCTGGCCGACCTGGCCGGCGACAGCCTGCTGGCCGGCGAACGCATCGAACCGCTGCGCGAAGGCGATGAGCTGGTCGGCCTGAACGTCGATGGCCGCGACATCCGCGCCCAGCGCATCGTGCTCAGCGCGGGTGCCGGCAACGCCGGCCTGCTCGACAGCCTCGGCCTGAGCCA
>NZ_JAAHBU010000574.1 GCF_010671725.1 Pseudomonas brassicae
CGCCGGCCCAGTTCGATCAGTTCGCTGCAGTAACCGGCCTCGAACAGCAATAGCTGAGCACCCCGGCGCCGCTGGTCTTGGTCGCGCCGGCCCGCGCAGGAACATGCGCAGTGCGGCCGGCAGTTCGCGCCGGTGGCGGGCGGCGATTTCGTCCAGCGGTTGGCTGGCGCCACCACCAGTACCTCGACCGGGGCCAGCCCCAGGCGCCGCGGTTGCAGGTCCGAGGGCAGCAGGTGGCTGAGGTGGTTGAGCCGCTGCAGCAGTTCCAGGTCGTCTTCCAGGCTGTCGATGAACGTGCTGTTGAGCAGGTGCCCGCCGATCTGCGCCAGGCTCGGGTGCTTGCCGCTGAACACACGCGCCTGCGCGGTGCCGGGTGTGGGGCGGTGCGGGTTGCCACTGACCCCCACCACCAGCACGCGGTTGGCGCCCAGGTGCAGCGCCGGGCTGATCGGCGCCGACTGGCGGACCGCGCCGTCGCCATAGAACTCTTCACCCAGCTTGATCGGCGCAAACAGCAACGGGATAGCCGAACTGGCCAGCAGGTGCTCGACGCTCAGGCGGGTCGGCAGGCCGATACGCCGGTGGCGCAGCCAGGGCTCGATGGCGCCCTTGCCCTGATAGAAGGTCACGGCCTGGCCAGACTCGTAGCCGAACGCCGTGACCGCCACGCACGCAGGTGCTGCTGTTCGATGGCGTGGCCGATGCCATCCATGTCCAGGTGCTGGTTGAGCAGCTTGCGCAGCGGCGAGCTGTCGAGCAGCGCCACCGGCACCTGCGCGCCGAGCCCCAGCAGGCTGTGGCCGACAAAGCGACTGGCCTGGCGGATCACCCCCGGCCAGTCGCTGCGCAGCACCTGGTGGCTGCGAAAGCCTTGCCAGAAGCCGGTGAGGCGGCGGATGGCATCGGCGAAATGCAGCGCACCGCTGGCCAGGGTCACCGCATTGATGGCCCCGGCCGACGTGCCGACGATCACCGGGAACGGATTGGCGGCGCCGGCTGGCAACAGGTCGGCGATGCCCGCCAGTACGCCGACCTGATAGGCGGCACGGGCGCCACCGCCAGAGAGGATCAGGCCGGTGACGGGGGTTGGTGCTGACATGTACTGCTCCCTGAGATCGGTGTCGACGCCTTCGCTGGCAAGC
>NZ_JAAHBU010000575.1 GCF_010671725.1 Pseudomonas brassicae
GGCTGAACACACCCGGCAGGCTGACGATCTGCAACGGGCCTTCGGCCAGCGGCAGTTCGAAGCGTTGCGCGAGGCTTTCCAGTGGCTGCGCCTGCGGCGGCGTGTCGATGCTCACCTGCCACAGCTGGCAGTGGCGTGCGCTGTCGAGCTTGCGCGGCTTGCCGAAGGCATGCAGTTGCTTGGCCGCGCCCTCGATGCCGCCGCGCTTCTCGCCGACCAGGTACAGTGTGCGCCCACCCAGGCGCGAGGCCAGGGCGTTGAGCAGGTAGTTGGCCAGGTCGCGCGACTTGGGCAGGAACAGCACCGCGCTGTCGAAGCTGACCGGCGGCACCTCCACCGTGTAATGGCTGCGCCCGGCAAAGCGTGCTTGCAGCGCTGCCTGGTCGCCTGCGTGCCAGCTCCAGCCGTGGGCCGCCGGCAGGCTGCCGAGCAGGTCGTCGGCGGGCAGACCGGCCAGTATCAGGGAGCCTTGGAACAGCTCGGCCTGACGGAGCAACACTTCACTACGCGGGTCCATGGTCG
>NZ_JAAHBU010000576.1 GCF_010671725.1 Pseudomonas brassicae
AGGCGGTACTCGACCACGGCGGCAGCGCCAGCCTGGCCGGCCGGCGTCGCTTGCTGGCGCTGGACCAGCAACTGCTGGCCCTGAACGCCTCGCCAGGGGGCGCGGCCGACCTGCTCGCCGCCTGCCTGCTGATCGATCGCCTGGAGCAAAACCACGGCTTCACCGAGGAAGACAACTGATGGAAACCCTGAATTTCGAATTCGCCGCCGGGCTGCCCGCCCGCGGCCGCACCCTGGTCGGCTGCGTCAGCTCGGGTGATCTGGAAGTCCTGGTGGAGCCCAACGTGGCCGGCACCCTGTCGATCCAGGTGCTGACCTCGGTGAACGGCAGCGCAGCACGCTGGGAACACCTGTTCACCCGCCTGTTCGAGGGCCGTACCCCGGCGGCCATGAGCATCCGCATTCATGACTTCGGCGCCACCCCGGGTGTGGTACGCCTGCGCCTGGAACAAGGCTTCGAGGAGATCGGCCATGACTGAGCACAGTACCCACCTGCTGCAGCAGCGCAGCTTCGTCGAACTGGGGGCGCGCCAGCGTGCCCGGGCATTGCTTGACGCGGGCAGCTTTCGTGAACTGATCGGGCCGTTCGACGGCCTGATATCACCCTGGCTTGAGCGCCAGGGCGTGGTGCCCCAGGCCGACGACGGCGTGGTGATCGCCAAGGGCAGCCTGGCCGGCGAGCCGGTGGTGATCGCCGCCATCGAAGGCGGGTTCCAGGGCGGCAGCCTGGGCGAAGTGGGCGGCGCAAAGATCGCTGGCGCACTGGAACTGGCCGCCGAGGACAACCGCAACGGCATCCCCACCCGCGCACTGCTGTTGCTGGAAACCGGTGGCGTGCGCCTGCAGGAGGCCAACCTGGGGCTGGCAGCAATTGCCGAGATCCAGGCGGCGATCGTCGACCTGCGTCAATACCAGCCTGTGGTGGGCGTGATCGCCGGCAGCGTCGGCTGCTTTGGCGGCATGTCGATTGCCGCTGGCCTGTGCAGTTACCTGGTCGCCACCCGCGAGGCACGCCTGGGCCTCAATGGCCCGCAGGTAATCGAGCAGGAGGCGGGTATCGATGAATATGACGCGCGCGACCGGCCATTTATCTGGAGCCTGACTGGCGGCGAGCAGCGCTTTGCCAGCGCCTTGGTAGACCGCTATGTAGCTGACGAGGTGACGCAGATCCGGGATCAGGTGGTCGAACTGTTCGCCCTGGGGCTGCCTGCCACCCACCGCAGTCAACGCCACGCCTGGTTCATCACGCGCCTGGCGCAGCTGGACGCCGAACCTCAGATCACCCCGGCGGCGGTGCGCACCGCCTATCAAGGAGAACGCCCATGAGCACCCCTTCCCTGCGTGGCCTGAACTGGTTCGCGGCCCTGAGCGACAACGCCCCGACACTGCCTGGCTTGCCCGCCTCGCTGAAGGTCGCCGATGTACCGCTTGGCGATCAGCCGGCGCGCCTGCTGTGCGTGGTACCGGACGCGCATAACCGCTTCGTCCGTGCCCGCGACGGCGAGGTCGGCCTGCTCGAAGGCTGGGGGCTGGCACAAGCCGTGGATCAGGCGATCGAAGCCGACCGAGCGCAACCACACAAGCGGGCGCTGGTGGCGATCGTCGACGTGCCAAGCCAGGCCTATGGGCGGCGCGAGGAGGCGCTGGGCATTCATCAGGCACTGGCTGGGGCGGTCGACAGCTATGCACGGGCGCGGCTGGCGGGCACCCGGTGATTGGTCTGCTGGTGGGCAAGGCGATGTCCGGGGCGTTTCTGGCGCATGGGTATCAGGCCAATCGGCTGATCGCCCTGCGCGACCCTGAGGTGATGGTGCACGCGATGGGCAAGGCTTCGGCGGCGCGGGTCACCTTGCGCAGCGTCGAGGAGCTTGAAGCCCTGGCGGCCAGCGTGGCGCCGATGGCGTATGACATCGACAGCTATGCCAGCCTTGGCCTGCTGTGGGAGACGCTGGAGGTGGAGCGCATCGAGACGCCCACGGCAGAGGATGTGCAGCGCGTGCGCGACTGCGTGTTGCAGGCGGTACGTGATGTACGAACGGGCGGCAGCGATCTGCGCGGTCGCCTTGGGGCCAGCAACCGGGCGGCGTCGAGCCGGGTGCGCGAGTTGCTGCGGGCACAATGGTAAGGGCCTGACACCGCGTCGTGCCCTTCGCTGGCAA
>NZ_JAAHBU010000577.1 GCF_010671725.1 Pseudomonas brassicae
CGCCAAGCCGGTGGACAAGGGCCAGGCGCTGTCGATTCTGGAAACCCTGCTGTCGTGGACCGGCAACGCGCTGGTGCGCCAGGGCGAGCGCTACCTGGTGGTGCCGGCCGGGCAGGCCGTGGCCGGGCAGCTCACCCCGCAGCGGCGCATTCCCGCGCCGGGGGGTGGGCTGAGCGCGCGGCTGTTCACCCTCGACTACATCTCGGCGGTGGAGATGCGCAAGCTGCTCACGCCGTTTGCCCGCGAGAACGCCTTCCTGCTGGTGGACCCGGCGCGCAACGCACTGGTCATGGCCGGTACCCCCGATGAGCTGAGCAATTACCAGGACACCATCGACACCTTCGACCTCAACTGGCTCAAGGGCATGTCGATCGGTGTTTACGGCCTGGAGCGCGCCAATGTCGCCGAGCTGATGCCTGAGCTCAATCAACTGTTCGGGCCGCGCAGCAACACGCCGCTGGCGGGCATGGTGCGCTTCCTGCCGATCGAGCGGACCAACGCCATCGTGGCGATTTCCTCGCAGCCCGAATACCTCAACGAGGTCGGGCGCTGGATCGATACCATCGACCAGGGCGGTGGCTACGAGCCGCAGATGTACGTGTACGACGTGCGCAACATGAAGGCCAGCGACCTGGCGCGCTACCTGCGCCAGATCTACGCCAACGAGCCGGTTGGCCAGTCGGGGCGCGGGCAGGTGGCGCCAGGATTGCGTACCCTGACGTTGTCGTCGGGCGGTAAAGCGCCAGGCACCAGCGCACAGGGCGGCATGGGCAGCCTGGGCAGTGGCCTGTCGACCGGCGGGGCGCAGGAAATGGCCATGGAACCGCGCGTCAGTGAAACCGAGGACGAGGCCTTGTTCGACGACGCTGGCGCCCCCCCCGGGTGGTGCGGCCACGCCGGGCGGTACGCCGGCCGAAAACCAGGTGCGCATCACTGCGCAGCAGAGCAGCAACCAGCTGCTGGTGCGTTGCCGGCCGACCCAGTGGCAGGAAATCCAGGCGGCGATCCGGCGCCTGGACAACCCGCCATTGCAGGTGCAGATCGAGACGCGGATTCTGGAAGTCAGCCTTACCGACGGCATGAACCTGGGGGTGCAATGGTACCTGGG
>NZ_JAAHBU010000578.1 GCF_010671725.1 Pseudomonas brassicae
GATCAGATTTGCGGCAGACGTGCAGATGGCACGTGTTTTCGCGAACCCTGCAACTGTGCAGCAAGGGGTGCCAGTTAAATGCTGCGCAAAGGACTGCTTGAATACACACAAAAGCCTGTATTTCCATGTTCCGCCCGACAGGAACAATACTGGTTACTGATCAATGGCGGCTTCAGTCAATCCTTGGAGGAGGAAGTTGTAGCACTCAATGCCCGTCGCAACCATTGCTGGCTATGGCGTGGAAAAGCACTCGAATACGGCGTTCCGGATTTCCGTCAGGGCCCCCTGCTGGTACCACTGAGCAAGGCACTGTTTGACGCTTATCTTGGTACATGGGCACCCGCCTTTGCGGGCCTGATCCTGACTGCGTCGGCCGACAAGCACACCCTGCTTGATCACCTGACCCGCCCTTCGACTATCACGACGGCACAGGGCAATCCTGTGCGCTTTCATCTGGGCATGCTGCGCCAGTTGGAGGAGCTGTCCCTCGCGTTGAATGACTCACGCCTTGCACAGCTTCTGGGGCCGATCGAATCATTGATCTGGCGTAGCCAAGCAAGCCCCGATCAGTGGCTAACGCTGCATAACTCCTTCCCCGGTCTCGACGCACAAGGCGCCGAGCTACAACTTGACGCCTATGAGGAAGCTGCGCTTAACCACGCAAATTCAACCTGGTTCATGCAGTACGCCACCCAACGCCTTGAACGGGAGCAGCCCGAACTGGTGCGGCAGTTCGACGCTGCCCAACTCATTCGACGGCTGAGCATTTTCAAGCAGGAAGCAGACATCATGAACATTGCCCGCGAACGTGATCTCTATCGGTACTTCCTGCTTCGTCTGCGTTATCCGGAGCATCGCTTCGTCGAAGAACCACAGCTTCTGGCCTTGCTGTCAAAAAAGGCGCTCGACGCACGAATGCGCCTGAGCGAGAGCGAATACCACCTTGACCAACAGCCCTGCGCTT
>NZ_JAAHBU010000579.1 GCF_010671725.1 Pseudomonas brassicae
TTGAGCGCCAGCAGGTTGGTCTGGTCGGCAATGCCCTTGATCACATCGACCACGCCACCGATCTCGTCGCTGTCGCGGGCCAGTTGGGTCACGGTCAGGCCGGTCTCGCCAACGGCGGTGGACAAGCGCTGAATCGCCTCGCGGGTTTCGCCGGCAATGTCGCGTCCGCGGCCGGTCAGGCGGTTGGCTTCCTGGGTAGCATCGGCGGTGCGCTGCACGTGGTTGGCCACTTCCTGGGTGGTGGCGGCCATCTGGTTGACAGCGGCGGCGACCTGCTCGGTTTCGACCCGCTGGCGCTCCAGGCCCGAGGAGCTGTTGTGGGCCAGGGCGTCGGACTGGCGTGCCTGCTCGTTGAGGTGTTCGGCAGTGTCCTGCAAGCGGGTCAGGCAGGTCTTGAGGCGGGCATCCTGGCTCAGCATGGCCATTTCCAGGCGTGCCTGCACGCCGCGGCTGTCGGTGTACATCTGTGCGATCAGCGGGTCGGAGGTGGTCTGTTCGGCCAGGCGCAGCAGGCGCTTGAGGCCGCGCTGTTGCCAGCTCAGGCCGAGCAGGCCCAGTGGCACCGACAGGCCGGCCGCCACTGCAAAGCCCCACGAGTGGCCAAGCCAGCTACCGATCAGGAAACCTACCTGGCTGACCAGGATGAATGGCAGCCAGTCCTGCAGTACCGGCAACCAGCGGTCGCGGCGCGGGATCGCCGGCTTGCCTTGGTTGATGCGCTGGTACAGCTCTTCGGCGCGACGGATCTGCTCGGCGCTGGGTTTGACCCGCACCGATTCGTAGCCGACCACCTGGTTGTTCTCGAAGACCGGTGTCACATAGGCGTTCACCCAGTAGTGATCACCCGACTTGCAGCGGTTCTTGACGAT
>NZ_JAAHBU010000058.1 GCF_010671725.1 Pseudomonas brassicae
GTGCAGACGCCACCCTGCACGCGTTCGATCAGTTGATCCGGCGCGGCATACCCGCCGCCAGCCTGCCCGACCTGCTGCGCAGCACGCTCGATGCCTCGGGCAACCTGCGCCACGTGCGCCGCCTGCAGCGCCAGGCCGATGCGCTGCGCCTGCGCGCCGCACTGCCCAGCTGGCTCAGCCAGGCGAGCGCCGTCGAGCAGTACGGCTACCTGCAGGCCTTGGCCGGCAACCTGTTGCAGAGCCCATCGCAGCAGGACTACCTGTTCGACCTGCCGTCTATTCCCGACTACGCCAGGGGCCGCGTCAGGCACGCCTGGACCAGGACTTTGCGGCCGGTCGCTACCCCGCCGACGAACTGTTCGTCACTACCACCCGCTGGATCACCGCGCTGCCGCCGCCCGGCGAGGTGCCCTCCGGCGACGGCGCCGCAAGCGTGCGCCATCGGCAGACCCTGATCGAATACGCACTGAACCACTACCGCGACTGGGATCACGCCATCACCGCCATCGAACTCAAGGGCGACATGACGCTGCCGGCACGTATCGATGCCGCATACCTGCACGCGCTGGTGCGCGAGCTGGACCTGGGTGCCGGTTACCAGCAATTGCTCGAACAACGCCTGGCCCCGAGCCACCCCGACTACCCCAAGCGCCTGGTGCTGTTCTGCCGGCAACTGCCTGGGCAATTGCTCGAAGCGGCATGGCGTGCACGCCTCAAGGGCGAACTGAGCGCGACTGCGGTCGACTGCATCCGTGCGGTGCTCGAGCAGCCAGACGCCACTGCGCGCGGCCTGCAACCCGCGCCGGCAGCGCAGTTGCTGCCACTGGAACTGATTGCCGACAGCGACATGCCACCCGATACGGTGCCCGGCATCTACCTGTTCATGCACCAGGGCCCGACACCTGGCCCGGTGGTGATGTACATCCCGTACGAGGCCGACGGCATGTTCCAGATGTTCAGCAGCCCGGCCGACCTGCTGCACCAGCTCAGGACCGAGCCGGCCCTGCAGGCGCGGGTGCTGGCGCGCCTGGACGACGACCTGCGCACACGCTATGACCACGGCGGCTTCACCCAGGCGCACCTGCCCTACAGCGCCGAGTTCGACTTCGAGTTGCCGCTGTATCCTCAACAACCCGTGGCCCTGGCCCATCGCCCGGTTGCGGGCAATGCGCTGCGCTACCTGTTCGAGGCCAACCTGAGCCTGCTGCAGGGCATGGCCCGGGCGCAACTGGTCACCAGCGCACAGGCCCGCTGGGGCACCCTGAAGAGCGTGCTCGGCCTGCTGTGGAACCAGCTCACGATGTTCGTGCCCGGCCGCATCGGGTTGTTGCTCGCGGCCTGGCAAAGCGAGCTGGCGGCCATGCAGATCATCGACGATGCCACTCGGCACGGCTGGTCCCAGCAACTCTCGCAGCTGTCCTGCGTGCTGCTCCAGAGCGTGCTGATCGGCCATGGCCTGCGGGCAGCGCAGGTGCCGGCACTGCCCGCCAGCGAGAATGAATTCTGGCAGCGCCTGAGCCAGTCGGCACACCAGCAACTGGCCGGCTATGAAGTACCGCATCAAGCTCTGGAGGGGCTGACGGCAGACGAGCAGATCTACACCAGTGTCGATGGCAGCGAGCACTTCGTGGTGCTGGACGGCAAGGTCTATCGCACCCGGCAGCTGGACGCGCGCTGGCACCTGAGCGCCGTGGAGGTCGACGAACCAGGCCCGAGCCTGCGCCGCACGGGCACCGGCCCTTGGCAACTCGACCCGCAGCAATCACTGACCCTGCTCGGTGGCGGCGTGCTCGGCAGGCTCGGCGGTGGGCCACGCGCCGCGCCATGACCGGCAATGACCTGATCATCCGCGCCGTCGGCATGCGCGAGATTCGCCAACGCATGCCAGGGCGCGCCAGCCTGCTGCGCCGGGCCCACCGCCAGGCGCTGGGCTACCTGGGCACCTGCCTGGACAACCTGCACCAGGCCCACCCGGTGGAACACATGGCCGTGCAGACCCGCGAGATCCTGTGCGACTTCTTCGGCGTCGCGGCGCCTGACGAGGCGCTGCTGCAACGGGTGCGCAAGCCTGTGGAAAAGATCCTGAGCATGATGGCCTCGCCCACCTACTCGCCTGCCAGCTCACAGCGCTACATCCTGGCCAGCAACATCGGCAATTACGCCGGCATCGCCTTCACCTCGCCCCACGATCCGCTGAAGCAGATATTCATTCTGGACAGCTACTTCGATTACAGCTTCATCGACAAATTCGACTTCAAGCCCGACTTCTCCTGGCGTGAGGCCGATGCCATCGGGCGGGCCAACTGCCTGATCCACGAGTTCTCGCATATCGCCTATGACACCCGTGACATGCGCTACATCGAGGCCTCGGCGCCCTTTGCCGATCAGCTCATGCCCGGTGACCGGCACGACTGGCTCAAGCGCCAGCACGACGAAATGTTTACCCACCGGGCCCCCGCGCGGCGCCTGTTCATGGTGCACAGCCGCGACGGTGGCCGCCGCGATATCACCCGTGACGACAACAAGGGCCTGAGCATCATCCGCAAGCTCGCCGGCACCGATGACCTGGCACTGGCACGCGAGCGCTTCCTGAACGACGCCCAGGTACGCTCCAGCATCATGCTCAAGAATGCCGACTCGTTGACGCTGCTGATCTACCGCCTGGGCCAGGCCTCCCACAGCGCTGCGCCAGTGCAGGCCTGAAACGAAAAACGCCCGCGCATCAAGCGATGCGCGGGCGTTCGGGGGTGGCGCGATGACTCAGTGGTGTTCGCGGGTAGCGCGGAATTTCACGTCCGGCCAGCGCTCTTCCATCAACGCCAGGTTGACCCGGGTCGCGCCAGGTAGGTCAGGTGACCGCCGCCGTCGATGGCCAGGTTTTCCACCGCCTTGTTGCTGAATTCCTCGAGTTTCTTCTTGTCATCGCAGCTGATCCAGCGTGCCGACCAAACGGTGATCGGCTCGTAGCCACACTCGACCTTGTACTCTTCCTTCAGGCGGCTGGCGACCACATCGAACTGCAGCACACCGACCGCGCCGAGGATGATGTCGTTGCTGCGCTCGGGGAAGAACACCTGGGTGGCGCCTTCTTCGGCCAGCTGCTGCAGGCCCTGGCGCAGTTGCTTGGACTTGAGCGGGTCTTTCAGGCGCACGCGGCGGAACAGCTCCGGCGCAAAATGCGGGATACCGGTGAAGCCCAGGCTCTCGCCCTCGGTGAAGGTGTCGCCGATCTGGATGGTGCCGTGGTTGTGCAGGCCGATGATGTCGCCGGCAAACGCCTCTTCGAGCTGCTCGCGCTCGGACGAGAAGAAGGTCAGCGCGTCACCGATACGCAGGTCCTTGCCGGTGCGCACATGGCGCATCTTCATGCCCTTTTCGTACTTGCCCGAGCAGATGCGCATGAACGCGATGCGGTCGCGGTGCTTGGGGTCCATGTTCGCCTGGATCTTGAACACGAAGCCGCTGAACTTCTCTTCGGTCGGCTCCACGGTACGCTCGTTGGCCACCCGCGGCAGCGGGCGTGGCGCCCAGTCGACGACCGCGTCAAGCACGTGGTCGACACCGAAGTTGCCCAGTGCGGTACCGAAGAACACCGGGGTCAGCTGACCATTGATGAACTCGTCCTGGTTGAATTCGTGGCAGGCGCCCTGCACCAGCTCAAGCTGGTCGAGGAAGCGATGGTACTCGTCGCCCAGGTGCGCACGGGCTTCATCGGAGTCGAGTTTCTCGATGATCTTCACCTCGGTACGCTCGTGGCCGTGGCCCGGGGTGTAGACAATGATGTAGTCGCCGGCCAGGTGATACACGCCCTTGAAATCGCGGTAGCAACCGATCGGCCAGGTGATCGGCGCAGCCTTGATCTTGAGTACGGCTTCGATTTCGTCGAGCAGCTCGATCGGGTCGCGGATGTCGCGGTCGAGTTTGTTGATGAAGCTGACGATCGGCGTATCACGCAGACGGCACACGTCCATCAGCGCGATGGTGCGTGGCTCGACGCCTTTACCGCCGTCGAGCACCATCAGCGCCGAGTCCACTGCGGTGAGGGTGCGGTAGGTGTCTTCGGAGAAGTCTTCGTGGCCCGGGGTATCGAGCAGGTTGACCATGTGGTCGCGATACGGGAACTGCATCACCGAGGTGGTGATGGAGATGCCGCGCTGCTTCTCCATTTCCATCCAGTCGGAGGTGGCATGGCGGTCGGACTTTCGCGATTTCACCGTACCGGCGACCGAAATCGCCTTGCCCATCAGCAGGAGCTTCTCGGTGATGGTGGTCTTACCCGCATCCGGGTGGGAAATGATGGCGAAGGTGCGGCGTTTCGCGACTTCGGCGGCCTGATGGGTCATGGGAAATCGCCTGGCTGGGGATTCAAAAAAGGGCGCCGATTATAGCCCAAACTCGGCCCCAAGCTGAACCACTGGGTCGATCGCACTGGCCGAATGTATGAGAGGCGGTGCCGGCACGCCTGCTGTAGCAGACCGGGCCGCCCGGATGAGCGCCCGATCCTGACACGATGGACGACCTGTCAATGATCGTCGAGCAGCTCTTCGCCCAGATCGACAATCTCCAGCGTCAGCGTCAGTACCGGCCCGCCACTGTTCGCCACAAAGCAGTGCCAAAGATGGCCCACCTCCTCACGTTTGTAGAGGCACACCGACGCGTTCTGGGGCGTGATGATCTCAACCGACGCAATCTCGCCCAGTGCAAGCGGGTCGGGAAGCGGGTGGACGGCTTCGCCGTCGAATATTTTTACCTGCCACAACTGGTCGAGCGCGTTGGCCGCGTCGTACAAGGCCATATAACCGCTGTTGGTCATTGCGGTGTGGTGCATCGATGGATTGCGGTCACGTCCGGTCTTGCGGCTCCAGGACTGGATATCGTAGTACTGGCCACCCTCGCCATCCTCGAAACACCTGAACCAGAAGCGGTGAGGTTCCTCGCCCAGAAACGAGGTGACCGTCACCCAGTCGGCAGCGCGACGCATGGGCGCGCCACTTTTCATCGCGAGCTCTGCGCAATCCAGATAGCCCTCGTACCCTGGAGTGGTGCACTTGGCGAAAGCGACGAACGAACGGTCGTAATTGAATGTCAGCATGGGTTTTATCTCCTTGAATGGCACAAAGCCCGCCAGGCGAGCCGTGGCAACCTCCTGGTCGCCAGCGTCTGCAGGCTAATCCCCAACCATCAAAAAAGAACGCCAGGAAAATCCCCCATTCGGTGGGGCAGCGCTGGCCAGATGCCGTATCGGAGGGGAACCTTTGCGACTGCGCAGACGTCCACTCCCCTGTTACGTCATGTTACGTATACGGTTTTTGACCGTTCGTCAGGGTAGGTATCACCGGCAACACGCGCCTGACGAGGCTGCGCTTATGGCGTGCTCCGCTCCCCCCGAGCGACACGCTGCTTATCGCGATCACACTGCCTGCTGCCTGGAATGGCAGCCGCCACGGGAGTGTGCCCGCCGTCAGAGAAAAGGAGTCCGCCTGTGGCTAATCGCTATGGCAAGGGGCTGTTGGGATGGGTCGCCGCACTCGTCATCCTGGCCCTGCTGATCCACTGGATCGGCATCGATACGATCGCGCACTACCGCGCCGATCTGTGGTTCTACCTGCAAGCACACCTGATGCTCGTGGCGTGTTCGATGGTGGCGGCGCTGGCCGTGGGTATTCCCGCCGGCATTGCCTTGAGTCGACCGCAGCGGGTCGACCGCGCCGAACGCTTCATGCAGCTGTTCAACATTGGCAACACCGTCCCGCCCCTCGCTGTACTGGCCATCGCCCTGAGTTTTCTGGGCATCGGCGCCGGCCCTGCGATCTTCGCGCTGTTTCTCGCCTCGCTGCTGCCTATCGTGCGCAACACTTACGAAGGCCTGAAAAACGTCCCCGCCTCGCTCAAGGAAGCCGCCACCGGTATTGGCATGACCCCGCGCCAGACACTCTGGCGGGTCGAACTGCCCAACGCCGTACCGATCATCGTCGGCGGCGTGCGCGTGGCACTGGCGATCAATGTGGGCACCGCGCCGCTGTCGTTTCTGATCGGCGCCAACAGCCTGGGCAGCCTGATCTTCCCCGGCATTGCCCTGAACAATCAGCCGCAACTGCTGCTGGGCGCCGCCTGCACGGCCGCGCTGGCACTGCTGCTCGATGCGCTGGTCAGCCAGTGCAGTCGCCGCTGGCTTGAACGCGGCCTGGCCAACTAAGCGAAGGAACCTTCATGAAAAGAATCGCCTTGTTGCTGGGCGCGGCCCTGCTGTTCGCAGGATTCGCCCAGGCGGCGGAAAAACCGCTGATCCGCCTCGGCGCACGGGTGTTCACCGAACAGACCGTGCTGGCCGAAATCACCGCGCAGTACCTGCGCACCCATGGCTTCGATGTGCGCATCACTGGCGGGCTGGGCAGTACCCTGGCACGCAGCGCACAGGAAACCGGCCAGTTGGACATGGTGTGGGAATACACCGGCGTGTCACTGGTGTCCTACAACCATATCGATGAACGCATGGACAGCCCCGAGGCCACCTATGCCCGGGTCAAGCAGTTGGACGCGAAAAAAGGCCTGGTGTGGCTGACGCCGTCGAAATTCAGCAACACCTACGCCCTGGCCCTGCCGCGCAACATCGCCGAGCAGTACCCGCAGGTGAACAGCATCAGCCAGCTCAACCAGGTGCTGCGCGACGAGCCCAAGCGCGGACATGTGCTGGCGCTGGACACCGAGTTCGCCAACCGCCCCGACGGGCTGGTGGGCCTGACCACGACCTACGACCTGCAGTTCACCCGCCGCGACATTCGCCAGATGGACGCCGGCCTGGTCTACACCGCGTTGCGCAATGGCCAGGTGTTCAGCGGCCTGGTGTACACCACCGACGGCCGACTGAACGCCTTCGACCTCAAGCTGCTGGAAGACGACCTGCACTACTTCCCCGACTACACCGCAGCACCGGTGGTGCGCCAGGCCGTGCTCGACGCCCACCCGCAACTCGCCGGGCTGCTCAAGCCGCTGGCCGAACAACTGGATGACCAGACCATGCGCCAGCTCAATGCCAAGGTCGACGTGGAACACCAGAGCCCGAACAAGGTCGCCGCGGCCTACCTGCGCCAGCATCCACCTGCCGAGGAGCAACCATGAGCCTGCTTGATACCTTCGCTCACCTTGACTGGGCCCAGGTGCTGCAGCTGACCTGGGAGCACATCACCCTGGTCGGCATCGCAGTCACCCTGGCAATCGTCATCGGTGTGCCGCTGGGCATCCTGATGACGCGTTTTCCAGTGCTGGCCGGCCCGCTGCAGGCCAGTGCCACGGTGCTGCTGACCATCCCCTCGATCGCCCTGTTCGGCCTGCTGCTGCCGTTCTACTCCAAGTTCGGCCAGGGCCTGGGGCCGCTGCCGGCGATCACCGCGGTGTTCCTCTATTCACTGTTGCCGATCCTGCGCAACACCTACCTGGCCCTGACCAACGTGGAGCCCGGCATTCGCGAGGCCGCACGCGGCATCGGCATGACCTTCGGCCAGCGCCTGCGCATGGTCGAGCTGCCGATTGCGGTGCCGGTGATCCTGGCCGGTGTGCGCACCGCCGTGGTGATGAACATCGGCGTGATGACCATTGCCGCGACCATCGGTGCCGGTGGCCTTGGCGTACTTATCCTGACCTCCATCAGCCGCAGCGACATGTCGATGCTGCTGGTCGGTGCCGTGCTGGTGAGCCTGCTGGCCATCTTCGCCGACCTGCTGCTGCAAGCCCTGCAACGCTCGCTGACTCCAAAAGGACTGCTCAAATGATCGAACTTCAAAACCTGTGCAAGACCTTCCACAGCAACGGCAAGGCAGTAAAAGCCGTCGACTCGGTAAGCCTGACGGTCAACGAAGGCGAGATCTGCGTGTTCCTCGGCCCGTCCGGGTGCGGCAAGAGCACCACCTTGAAAATGATCAACCGCCTGATCGCGCCCACCTCGGGCAAGGTACTGATCAATGGCGAAGACACTACGGGCCTGGATGAGGTGACCCTGCGTCGCAACATCGGCTATGTGATCCAGCAGATCGGCCTGTTCCCCAACATGACCATCGAAGAGAACATCACCGTGGTGCCGCGCCTGCTCGGCTGGGACAAACAGAAGTGCCACGAGCGTGCCCGCGAGCTGATGAGCATGATCAAGCTCGAGCCCAAGCAGTACCTGCACCGTTACCCGCGCGAGCTGTCGGGTGGCCAGCAGCAGCGTATCGGTGTGATCCGCGCGCTGGCGGCCGATGCGCCGCTGCTGCTGATGGACGAGCCGTTCGGCGCGGTCGATCCGATCAACCGCGAGATGATCCAGAACGAGTTCTTCGAGATGCAGCGCGCGCTGAACAAGACCGTGATAATGGTCAGCCACGACATCGACGAGGCGATCAAGCTGGGCGACAAGATTGCGATTTTCCGTGCCGGCAAACTGATCCAGATCGACCACCCCGACACGCTGCTGGCGCACCCGGCGGATGATTTCGTGAGCAACTTCGTGGGCCAGGACAGCACCCTCAAGCGCCTGTTGCTGGTGCGCGCCGAAGACGCCGCCGACAACGCCCCGTCGCTGAGCCCGGAGACGCCGGTGGCCGATGCCCTGGAGCTGATGGACGAGCATGACCGCCGCTACGTGGTGGTGACCGACGGCCAGAACAAGGCCATGGGGTATGTGCGCCGGCGTGACCTGCACCGTCAGCAGGGCACCTGCAGCGACTTCCTGCGGGCGTTCAACGCCACCGCCGCGCACGACGAGCATTTGCGCATCCTGCTGTCGCGCATGTACGAGTTCAACCGTTCGTGGTTGCCGGTGCTGGATGCCGAGAACGTGTTCCTGGGCGAGGTGACCCAGGAGTCGATTGCGGCGTACCTGAGCTCGGGGCGTTCGCGCGGCATGAAGACCAGCATCGTGTCGCCGGCTGAAGCGGTGGCCTGATCGCTGCACTGCGGTCTAGCGCCGAACAAGGCTGGCAACGCCCCTTGTTCGCGCTGGAAACAGCGCCGACAGCAGGCGGAAAAAAATATGCACAGCCAAGCCTGCGCCAAGCCACCCTCCAAGGCTGGGGAACAGTCGAAAAAATTGGCTTACGGGACTTTTCGACGCCAACGTCGCCGATGTTGACGCCAACGTTGTTTTATCTGAACTGGCGCACAACAGCGTCGAACGTGCAGGTATTTTTAACGCTTCGCAATTCTTCGGGAACATCTGACCGTCATCTGGGTCGGTTACAAAGAGTGGTGCCTGCAACGTGCGTCAGACCGATGAAAAAACGCGAGATTTTTTGTTGATCTTGAACCCCTCAGGTCCTAAAGTTCGCGCCGAGCGTCCATGCTGGAAACGATCCATCCGGCTCAAGTACTGACGACGAGACAGCAAGGTCACCCGCAATGCCGGCTCAGCGGCACGGTTGACCTTTTTGCTTTCGGCGACATGCCTTGGGAAGTAGGCGAACCAAAGTGGGGATACGGAGGGCGCTCAGCTGCAGCCACTTATTTATTCAGTTTGCCCAGGAGTCCCCCAGCATGTCGATCCAGGTCGAAGACTACTTCGCGCGCGATACCTTCAACAAAATGAAGGCGTTCGCCGACAAGCAAGAAACCCCGTTCGTACTCATCGACACCGCCATGATCAGCCAGGCCTATGACGATCTGCGCGCCGGCTTCGAGTTCGCCAAGGTGTACTACGCCGTCAAGGCCAACCCGGCCGTCGAGATCATCGACCTGCTCAAGGAAAAAGGCTCGAACTTCGACATCGCCTCGATCTACGAACTGGACAAGGTGATGAACCAGGGCGTGAGCGCCGATCGCATCAGCTACGGCAACACCATCAAGAAATCCAAGGACATCCGCTACTTCTACGAGAAGGGCGTGCGTCTGTATGCCACCGACTCCGAAGCCGACCTGCGCAACATAGCCAAAGCTGCGCCGGGTTCCAAGGTCTACGTGCGCATCCTCACCGAAGGCTCCACCACCGCCGACTGGCCACTGTCGCGCAAGTTCGGCTGCCAGACCGACATGGCCATGGACCTGCTGATCCTGGCCCGTGACCTGGGCCTGGTGCCGTACGGCATTTCCTTCCACGTGGGCTCGCAGCAGCGCGACATCAGCGTATGGGACGCGGCCATCGCCAAGGTCAAGGTGATCTTCGAGCGCCTGAAGGAAGAAGACGGCATCGTGCTCAAGCTGATCAACATGGGTGGGGGCTTCCCGGCCAACTACATCACCCGTACCAACAGCCTGGAAACCTATGCCGAAGAGATCATCCGCTTCCTCAAGGAAGACTTCGGTGACGACCTGCCGGAAATCATCCTGGAGCCTGGCCGTTCGCTGATCGCCAACGCCGGCATCCTGGTCAGCGAAGTGGTACTGGTCGCGCGTAAATCGCGTACCGCGGTAGAGCGCTGGGTGTACACCGACGTGGGCAAGTTCTCCGGCCTGATCGAAACCATGGACGAGTCCATCAAGTTCCCGATCTGGACCGAGAAGAAAGGCGAGATGGAAGAAGTGGTCATCGCCGGCCCTACCTGTGACAGCGCCGACATCATGTACGAGCACTACAAGTACGGCCTGCCACTGAACCTGGCCATCGGTGACCGCCTGTACTGGCTGTCGACCGGCGCCTACACCACCAGCTACAGCGCGGTGGAGTTCAACGGCTTCCCGCCGCTCAAAGCCTATTACCTGTAACCAGGGACGGGGCCGCAAGGCGTTTTCAGTCATACCCGGCGTAACGGCCCTTCAAAACTCGGCAACACCAACCTTGTCGACCTTCATCGACATGTAAAAGTCGATGCCGTCGCCCAACGAACACCACGGGCTGTTAAGCAGCCAGTTCTGCTTGCGCTGCGTGAGGATTTTCAAGCGGTCATGCTGACCGCTGCGAGTGACCTCATAAGCACCTCCATCATTGGTCAACTGCCAGCCAGGCCTCACATCGGTAGCGCCATAAAAACCGAGGTAGCCGTTGCGACTGACGTCCAGGCAAGAACCGTGGTAGGAACTGCAACTGCCTGGCTGGACGGGCTGGTAAGCCCGAATGCGGTATTCGCGTACGTCGCCGGCCCGGTAGCAGCCGAACCAGAACCGCAGGTTCGGCACGCGACGACCGTTCTCGCCCACGAACAACCACCCCTGATACAGCGGGTTTGCCCCCGCCGATACGTGAATGCGCTCCAACCTGGTGTAGCCGTCAAAATAAAGCGCACTGGCGATGAATGAGTGTTGTTGCTCAAAAACGTATGTTTGGCCCATGGTCTTGCCCTTCTCTCGATGAAGTGAACCGCCGGTCATACCTGTCGGTAGTCGTCCAGGGTGAACACAAGGGGCTTGGTCTCGCCGCCTGCAACCAGGTACCTGATCCCATCCTCAAATTTTTTGCGCACCAGCATTCCCATGTGATCACGCAGGTGGAATGCAGGGCGAAGGTCACCAAAGCCGGCGAAGACGGCAACCTCCTCGGTTTTCCAGAACGCCTCCGGCGCGAACGCTTGATACAGGCCCAGAAAGCCATTGCTACTGGTATTCAGATGGGTACCGCGGTAGCCCTTGAAATCCGTAGCGCAACTGATCCGGAAATGGGTGCGGTCGTCGGTCTGCTCGATAAAGTCAAAACGCAGGCTCAGCGGCACGGCGGTATGGCGCTTGCTCTGCTCGGGCAGGCACAACCAGCCGGTGTCGGCCAGCGACACCCCCGTCCAGTAATTGCCTTCGGTCTGGCCGATCATCATCACCGGTTCAAGTTCGCCGCTGCTGGAGATGTACATCAGTTGCGCCGTGAAGGCTGTGCTCATTTCGGTTGGAAACATCGCGGTCACTCCTGCCCCCATCCACTTCTCGCGCAAATGATGGTGGGCTGCAGTAAAGGGTGCGAGAAGTCATGGCCAGCTTGCAGCAGGGCGACCTGCGAATGAACGCTGAACCATTTCCTCGCAGCCAATGCCTTCAGCCTGGGTGCTGTTCAAGTGCCCTGGTGTAGGACTGCGCCTGCTCTGCCAGGGCCGGCCCGGCACTGCGCAGGGTCGCCAATGCGCTACGCAGAAAATTCAGGTTGCCCTCGGCCCGCGCACGCTCCAGCCAAGGCATGGCCTCGGCCAGGTCGCCGCGCTCGACCAGCACCAGCGCCAGGCTGAACATCCCGCGAAAATCCCCCGCCTGCGCCGAGCGCCGATACCAGCGCAATGCACGCGCGGGGCTGGCCGCAGTGGCGATGCCCTGCTCCAGGTAGCGGCCGAACAGGTTCATCGACTTGACATGCCCAAGGCGCGCCGCCTGCTCGTAGCAGGCCAGCGCCTCAGCCTGGTTGGCCGCCACCCCACGCCCGGTGGCCAGCAGGTTGCCCAGGTTGTACAGGCCCCAGTCCAGCCTGGCCGTAGCCGCAGCACGATAATGCCGGGCGGCGGCAGCGGCATCGGCCGCCCCACCCCAGCCGTGTTCAAGGCAGCGCCCAAGCATGTTGTGGCCCATTGCGCTGCCCTGGCGGGCGGCAATGGCGAACCAGGTGCGCGCCAGCGCCGGGTCCTTCTCGATGCCACGTCCGTCGAGCAGGATCTGCCCCAGCAGCAGTTGGGCTTCGACGACATGCCGCCCCGCCGCCACCAGCAGGGCCTGGGCGGCCGTGCCCGGGCTGTGCTCGATCAGTTGATGGAGCTGGTCGGTATCGAGCACTTCTTCACGGCGCAGGCTGAAGGTCACGGCTCAGACCTCGGCCCAGCGGCGCAACAGGTTGTGGTAGGTGCCAGTGAGCTGGATCAGCGCAGGGTGCTCCGGCACATCCACCGTAAGCTGCTGGATGGCGTTGTCCATCTCGAACAGCAGCGCCCGCTGGCTGTCCTCGCGCACCATGCTCTGGGTCCAGAAGAACGCCGCATAGCGGGCACCACGGGTCACCGGGTTGACCTTGTGCAGGCTGGTGCCGGGGTACAGCACCAGGTCGCCCGCCGCCAGCTTGACCTGCTGCAAGCCGTAGGTGTCGTGGATTTCCAGCTCACCGCCGTCGTACTCGTCAGGGTCGCTGAAGAACAGCGTCGACGACAGGTCGGTGCGCACCCGCTCGTGGCTGCCACGCGGCTGGCGAATGGCGTTGTCGATGTGGAAACCGAAACTGCCACCTTCGCGGTAGCAGTTGACCAGCGGCGGAAACACCTTGAACGGCAGCGCCGCCGACATGAACTGCGGGTTGCTCCACAGGCGTTCGAGCATCGCCGCACCGATCTCCTTGGCCAGCGGGTGCGCCTCGGGCAACTGCAGGTTGTGCTTGGCCTTGGCCGACTGAAAGCCCGCCGTGACCTTGCCGTCGGCCCAGTCGGCGTGCTCCAGCGCCTGACGGATACGCAGTACCTCGTCGCGGGTAAACAGGCCGGGAATGTGTAAAAGCATGGCGCACGCACCGCAGTTGGCAGAAAAGATGCCAATGGTATTGATTCTTATTGATGCAGCACAAGCCCGGTCAGTCGGGTGCGACGTTTCAGCAAGCACAAACCGGAGGGGCAAGGTGTAAAGAATGTAAATTCAGCACGAATAGCAATCCTTCTCAATTGTTACTCATATTTGTTTACATTATATTTCGGCGCCTTCACACCTCGGGGACCTCCAATGTCGCGCCACTACGTGCCTACCGCTGTCAGCTCACCTCGCCTGCTCACCTGCGCCATCGGTGTTGCGCTCAGCGCCACCTCCGCTGCCCCCCTGGCCTACGCCGCCGAGGCCGCACCGAGCAAAAGCGGTTCGATTGCCCTGGACGCCACCAGCATCGAAGGCCAGGCCGAACAGGCCAGCACCGACTACAGGGTGGACAAGGCCGCCTCGCAGAAGTACACCGCGCCACTGGTGGACATCCCGCGCAGCGTTACCGTGGTGCCGCAGCAAGTCATCAAGGACACCAATGCGCTGAACCTGCAGGATGCCTTGCGCACCGTACCGGGCATCACCATGGGCGCCGGCGAAGGCGGCAACCCGTCGGGCGATCGCCCGTTCATTCGTGGCTTCGACTCGCAAGGCTCGATGTACCTGGACGGCGTACGTGACATTGGCTCGCAGACCCGCGAAATCTTCGCCATCGAATCGGTGGAAGTGGCCAAGGGCGCGAACTCGACCATCGGCGGTCGCGGCGCGGCCGGTGGCACCATCAACCTGGTGAGCAAGAAAGCCCACCTGGGCAACAGCACCGACGCTGCCTTCACCTGGGGCTCGGACCAGACCCAGCGCTACACCTTCGATGGCAACTACCAGTTCCTCGACACCGCGGCGTTTCGCCTCAACCTGATGAGCCACGAGAGCAACGTGGCCGGCCGCGACCAGGTCAACTACGACCGTTGGGGCGTGGCCCCCTCGCTGGTGTTCGGCCTGGGCACCCCGACCCGCCTGAGCCTGGACTACTACCACGTCGAAAGCGACGACCTGCCGGACTCGGGCATCCCCTACAGCCTGAAGTCGGGCGGCCTCGCCACGCGCACCTCGGCCCATCCGGACAAGCCTACCGACGGCGGGCGCAGCAGCAACTACTACGGCCTGGTCGACCGCGACTTCTACAAGACCCGCGCCGACATCGCCACCCTCGCCATCGAGCATGACCTGAACGATGCGCTGACGATCAAGAACACCCTGCGCCACGGCAACACCCTGCAAGACTTCATCTACAGCCAGCCCGATGACAGCAAGGGCAACATTCTCGCCGGTGAAGTGTGGCGTCGCCCGAACAACCGTGTGGCCAATACCCGCACTACCACCAACCAGACCGACCTGTTCGGTGAGGTGTACATCGGTGGCTTCAAGAACACCTTCTCCACCGGCATCGAGCTCAGCCGCGAAGCCTCGACCAAGGAAGGCTACGACATCACCGGGTTCAGAGCGGACCAGTGCAGCACGGCCGTGGGCGCTATCTCGGGCGTGTGTACCTCGTTGCCCAAGCCGAACCCGAACGAGGCCTGGGATGGCAGCGTGGCACGTACCAATGCCGGCGCCGACACCACCAGCAGCACCCGCGCCCTGTACCTGACCGACACCCTGGAGCTGACCCCGCCTGGCTGCTGAGCATGGGCCTGCGCTACGACCATTTCGACACCCAGGCCAAGACCAAGGCGGCCAGCGGCGCCACCAGCTTCAAGAGCGAAAACACCAGCGAGTTCCTGACCGGCCAGCTTGGCCTGACCTGGAAGCCGACCGACAACGCCAGCGTGTACGTTTCCTATGCCACCTCGGCCACTCCGGCCGGCGCCTCATTAGGCGAAGGCAGTGACGGTAACCCGTTGCTGACGGCCACCACCCGCAGCGAACTGAAAGCCGAAGAAACCACCAACTACGAAATCGGTACCAAGTGGGACCTGCTGGACCAGCGCCTGAACCTGACCGCTGCGATCTTCCGTACCGAAAAGGAAAACGCCCGTGTACTGGTGGATGCCAACACCTACCAGAACGTCGGCACCAGCCGCGTCGATGGCCTGGAACTGACCGCCAGCGGCAAACTGACCAATGCCTGGCAGGTCTTCGCCGGCTACACCTACATGGATGCCAAGCTGATCGACGGCGGCGCCCAATCGGTAGGCGGCGTGGTCATCGACGGCTACAACGACGGCAACCAGATGCCCAATACACCGAACAACAGCCTGACGCTGTGGACCACCTACAACGTCACGCCCAAGCTTACCGTCGGCGGCGGCGCCTTCTACGTCGACGATGTGTTCGGCAACACCACCAACAGCGTGATGGTCGATTCATACTGGCGCTACGACGCCATGGCCAGCTACAAGCTGACCCGCAACATCGACCTGCAACTGAACGTGCAGAACCTCACCAACGAGGTCTACTACGACAAGGCCTACACGGCGCATTACGCCAACCAGGCCGCGGGGCGCACCGCCCTGCTCACCACCAGCTTGCACTTCTGACGGCAGCTGGCTGGCCAGGCCCCGCTCACTTCGGTGATCGGGGCCTTTGTGTATCAAGGCATAATGCGCGGCGCGTTCACGTACCCGGCAATACAAGGTGGTCGATGTGGTGAAGAAAAGCCTGTTTCAATTGCATTGGTTGTTTGGCATCACTGCCGGGCTGGTGCTGGCCCTGATGGGCATCACCGGGGCGACGTATTCGTTCCAGGACGAACTGTTGCGCCTGTTCAACCCTGATGTGCTCAAGGTGCAAGTGCAGGACACGGGCGTGCTGCCACCTGCCGAGCTGGTGCGCCGGGTCGAGGCCGAACAGGGCGACAAAGTCACTATGCTGTGGGTGAACGTGCGCAGCGACGACGCCGCGCGTGTCTTCTTCACCCCGCCGCCCGGCGAACGCCGCGGCAAGCTGCGCTATGTCGACCCGTATACCGGCGCGCTGCAGCCGGAGGTCAGCGGCCAGGGCTTTTTCGACCTGATGCTGCAATTGCACCGCTTCCTCGCCATGGGGGATACCGGCCGGCAGATCACCGGCGCCTGCACCCTGATGCTGATTTTCTTCTGCCTGTCGGGGCTGTACCTGCGCTGGCCGCGCCAGGCGCTGAACTGGCGGGCGTGGCTGACACTGGACTGGGCGAAGAAAGGTCGCGCATTCAACTGGGACCTGCACGCAGTGGCCGGTACCTGGTGCCTGCTGTTCTACCTGCTGTTTGCCCTGACCGGGTTGTTCTGGTCGTACGAGTGGTATCGCGAAGGTCTGAACAAGCTGCTGGCAGACAGCCCCGCGGCGGGTGAGCAGCGCAAGCGCGGCGAGCGCCATGCCCGCACCTCAGCCCCCGGCAAGAATGCACCGCCGCTGGTGGTGGACTACGCCGCCATCTGGACCAACCTGCAAGCAGCCGCAGGGCCCGGCCTGACCACCTACAACCTGCGCCTGCCACCGACCGGCGGGCAACCGGCGACGCTGTTCTACCTGCTCGACGATGCCGAGCACGAGCGCGCGCTCAACACGCTGACGCTGGACCCTGCAACCGGCGTGGCAAGCAAGCATGAGCGCTACGCCGACAAATCCTTCAAGGCGCAGTTGCTGGCCAGCGTGTATGCCTTGCATGTAGGCAGCTACTTCGGGCTGACCGGTCGCATCATCGTGACCATCGCCAGCCTGAGCATGCCGCTGTTCTTTGTCACCGGCTGGCTACTGTACCTGGACCGCCGGCGCAAGCAGCGCCAGGTGCGCCAGGCGCGCAAGGGCCTGAGCCCTGCCGACGACAGCGCCAGCGGTTGGCTGGTGGGGTTTGCCAGCCAGAGCGGCTTGGCCGAACAACTGGCCTGGCAGAGCGCGGGCCAGTTGCAGGCCGCTGGCTTCGCGGTGCGCGTGCAGCCCCTGGCCAGCTTGACCGAGACCGACCTGCAACAGGCACAACGTGCGCTGTTCGTGGTCAGCACCTTTGGCGATGGCGAGGCACCGGACAGCGCCCGTGGCTTCGAGCGCAAGGTGCTTGGCCAGCCGTGGGCGCTGGGCAACCTGGACTATGCCCTGCTGGCGCTGGGTGACCGGCAATACGCGCACTTCTGCGGCTTCGCCCGCCGCTTGCAGCACTGGCTCGAAGCCCGTGGTGCCACGGCCAGCTTCTCTGCGGTGGAGGTCGACAATGCCGACCCGGTGGCCTTGCAGCAATGGCAGCAGCAATTGGCGGCACTCACCGGCGCAGCCCCGCTGTCCGCCTGGCAACCCCCACAGTTCAGCGCATGGCGACTGGTGCGACGCGAGCTGCTCAACCCCGGCAGCCAGGGCGCGCCGGTCTACCTGCTGGGCCTGCAGCCGCCACAGCCAGAACGCTGGAGCGCGGGTGACCTGGTGGATGTGTTGCCGCGCAATGGCGCCGCGACGGTAAACGCATGGCTCGACGGCCTTGGCCTTGAAGCCCACACCCCGGTGCGTGTAGACGGCCTGGACGAACGTCTGGACCAGGCCCTGGCCGGGCACCTGCTGCCGGCCAGCCGTGGGCACCTGATCGGCTTGCATGCACAGGCATTGGTGGAGGCGTTGATCCCGGTCGCAGCGCGGGAATACTCGATTGCCTCGATCGCCAGCGATGGCGTGCTGGAACTGATCGTGCGCCAGGAGCGTCATCCGGATGGCAGCCTGGGGCTGGGGTCGGGCTGGTTGACCGAGCACCTGGCGCTGGGGGCACGTGTGAGCGTGCGGTTGCGGCGCAACAGCGGTTTTCATTTGCCGAGCGCACCGCTGCCGATGATCCTGATTGGCAACGGCACCGGCCTTGCCGGGCTACGCAGCCTGCTGAGGGCGCGCATCGCGGACGGCGAACAGCGCAACTGGCTACTGTTTGGCGAGCGCAACCGGGCACATGACTTCCTGTGCGAGGAGGAACTGCAGGGCTGGCTGGCAGGTGGTGAGCTGGCGCGACTGGACCTGGCATTTTCGCGCGATCAGGCACACAAGGTGTATGTACAGGATCGGCTGCGCGAACAGGCCGATGAGCTGCGCCGCTGGCTGGCCGAGGGCGCATCGATCTACATCTGCGGCAGTTTGCAGGGTATGGCGGCGGGGGTGGATGCGGTGCTGGCCGAAGTGCTGGGGGCTGAAGAGCTTGAGCAGTTGATCGAGCTTGGGCGGTACCGGCGGGATGTGTACTAGCCTTTAGGGCCTCTTCGCTGGCAAGCCAGCTCCCACAGGGTTTTGTGAACACCGCAGAACCCTGTGGGAGCTGGCTTGCCAGCGAAGGGCTGCGCAAACAGCCCATAAACCGTCAGTGCAGATCGAAGGTGTCGGCGTCCAGGTTGGCCGGGAACCGCGTGCGGTAAGCCGCCAGGTCCGCCGCACTCAGCACCACGGTGAACACACCGTCCGCCTCCCCCGCGCTCAGCAGGCTTTCGCCCTGGAAGTCCAGCACCTGGCTGTCGCCACTGTAGCCAAAGCCCTTGCCGTCGCTGCCCACGCGGTTGACCGCCGCCACGTAGCAGAGGTTTTCGATACCCCGCGCCGGCAACAACCGGTTCCAGTGCTGGCGC
>NZ_JAAHBU010000580.1 GCF_010671725.1 Pseudomonas brassicae
ATGTCCCGGGTACAACTGCCCGGTGGCCACGCCGATGCTCGCGGTGGCCGCCGCCAGGCTGCGTTCGGCCTGGCGGACGTCGGGCCGGCGCTTGAGCAGTGCGGCACCATCGCCCACCGGCAGCAACTGCGCCAGGTGCGGCAGCTCGGCGCACTGCGCAGTGCCCGCCGGTAGCTGCTCGACCGGCTTGGCCAACAGCATCGACAAGGTGTACAACCCCGCCTCGCGCATGGCTTGGTAACGCGGCAGCTCGGCGCGCAACGATTTGAACTGGGTCTGCGTGCGCGTGACCTGGGTCTCATCGCCACGCCCGGCATCGCGCAGGCGCTGGGTGAGGGTCACGCTCTGTTGCTGCAGGTCCAGCGACTGTCGCGCAATGTGGTATTCCTCGTTGGCCGCGCACACCTGGGTGTAGGCTCGCACCACCTCAGCCACCAGGGTGATGCGCGCAGTGTCCGCCGCGGCCTGGGTGGCGTCGGCATGCGCTTGTGCGGCCTCGACGCCACGCTTGAGCGTGCCCCACAGGTCGAACTGGTACGAGGCGCTGAGGATCGCTTCGCCAATGTTCGCCACCGGCACCTTGTCCGGCTGCAGGAAGGCTTCGCCCGACTCCTGCAAGCGCTGTGCGCCAAGCTTGACCCCACCATTGAAGCCGCCCTGGGCCTCGGCTTCCTCGACCTGGGCCCGCGCCCGCGCAATGTTCGCCGCCGCTACGCGCAGTTCGGTATTGGCTGCCAGCGCCTGGGTCACCAGTGCATCAAGCCGCGGGTCCTGGTACAGGTGCCACCAGTCGGCGGGCACCGGCGCCGAGACCACGCTGTCGGCGTCGCTGCGCAGTGCACCCTGCAGGTCGGCGCGGTTCACTGCCGCGCCCTTGGGCACGCTGTAGTTCGGCCCGACCATCTGGCACGCCGACAGCAGCAACCCCGCGCCTACCAGCGCCAGGCGTTTCATTGCGCCGTACCCTCGATGATCGACACCGTGGCGGTACGCCCGGCGATCATGCGAAAGTCGGCCGGCACCTCGTCGAAGGCAATGCGCACCGGAATCCGCTGCGCCAGGCGCACCCAGCTGAACGCCGGGTTGACGTTGGGCAGCAGGTTGGCGCCGCTGCTGCGGTCACGGTCTTCGATGCCGGCCGCAATGCTCTGCACCCGGCCGCGCAAGCGCGCGTTGTCGCCCATCACGCGGATGTCCACGGCCTGGCCGATCTGGATGCCGGCCAGCTTGGTCTCTTCGAAATAGCCATCGACGTGGTACGAATCGCTGTCGACCACCGACAGCACCGGGCGCCCGGCAGTGACGAACTCATGGGCGCGCGGGGCGCGGTCGTTGAGGTAGCCATCGACCGGGCTGCGCACCACCGAACGGTCCAGGTTGAGCTGGGCCGCATCCACCGCCACCTGCGCCTCGGCCAGTGCCGACTGCGCACGGGCCTGGCGCGACTGGCTGGCTTCAAGCTGCTCCTGCGCCACCAGGTTGCCCAGGCCACGGTTGCGTCGCGCCTCGCGCTGGGCCTGGGCCAGGGTTTCGCTGCGTTCGGCCAGGGTCGCCTGGGCCTGGCGCAGGGCCAGGTGGAAGCGGTCCTGGTCGATGCTGAACAGCACGTCGCCGCGCTTGACCACCTGGTTGTCGCGCACCGCCACCTGCTGGATCAGCCCGGACACATCGGGCGCGATCTGGATCACGTCGGCACGGATGTGCCCGTCGCGGGTCCAGGGTGCGAACATGTAATACAGCACCATCTGCCACACCAGCACGGTGGCCAGGGTGACGACCAGCAGGGTCAGGACCACGCGGCCCAGGGTCAGCAACGGTTTTTTCATGGCAGCATCAGGCTTCGGCAAAAGTGGTCGAGCGTGCCCAGCAGCACGGCATACAGAGCAACGTTGAACAGCGCCCGGTGCCAGACCAGGCGGTAGAAGTGCACCCGCGTGAGCAACGCATGCACCCCCAGGAACAGCAGGTAGGTGAACACCATCATCACCAGCAGCGTGGGCAGGAACACCCCGCTGATATCCACTTCACCGATCACAGGGGGGGCTCCATCGATGCCATAGGGCAGTTGCGGTTGGTCGTCAGACGGCTGCAGCAGCACTTCGACCCCCGGCAGCAGCGCCAGGCGCAGGCCGCTGAGGGCATGCAGCAGGTGCAGGCGGGTTTCGCCGCAGTCGGCCATGGCCTGCAGGTTCAGCGCACGGCGGGCACGGTCCATGTTGTGCAGCAGGCCGGCCGGCGCGTGCAGGCGCTGGCGCGCGCGCAGGCAGGCCT
>NZ_JAAHBU010000581.1 GCF_010671725.1 Pseudomonas brassicae
TTTTTCATCGCCAAACGAGTACGACCAGGCCGGGGTCAGCTTGAACACGTTCTTGTCGTTGACCTGGGCCAGCGGGCTCCAGCGCTGGGCGTTGGTGCCCATGCCGTACTGCAGCACGTTCTGCGTATTGAGGTGGTCGTTGGCGATGTCTTCCCAGGTCACAGGCTTGGCCGAGGCGGCTGGGGCCAGGGCCATGGCGCCGACCAGCAGGACGGTCTGTACGGCCAGAGACAGAGGGGAAAGCGCGGCGGGTAACGATCTTATTGTCATGGTGGGTGTTCCCAGTGGAGGTTTTGGCCTGCATAGACTGGAACGCCGACGCCTGCGGTGATACGGAAAAACTCCCGCCCTGGCCGGGAAAATCTCCCAGCCGGCGCATGATTTGGCACTGCCCCACAAGCCCTACTACCAAGGGAGTAGCACGCGACCACCAAAGCAGCATGGGGGCAGCCCACTGCGCTTCCTAAGATGCCCGGCAGCACCTTTGAACAGCGGGGTGCTTGCGTGCAAACCGTACAGATAA
>NZ_JAAHBU010000582.1 GCF_010671725.1 Pseudomonas brassicae
GGGCAGCGTTGTGGTCTATGCAGATTTTGGATCACTGGCCCTGCCCATCTCCTCGGGCAGATACTGCTGTGAACAACTTGGCGTACACGATCCGCAAGAAAGGATTGGAGATTGCCCGACTCAATGATGCCTGCATAGATGCAGAGGATGAGGGTCGGCAAAAGGAGGCTCGCCGACTTCGGGATCGGGTTGACCTTTTGAACCGCGAGCTTGAGATAGACGTAAGTGAATGGGCATCCCGGTATGATTATGCTCAACAGTCTTTAGAGAAGCTCAGCGAATACATGGAAGCTAAAGCCAAAATCATAGCCACTGATAAAGGTCAAATGGTGCCCGTACCCTATTTGACGAAGAGTGACGCGTTTGATCTTAAAATTACAATGGAACAGTCTCACGAGTTCGCTCTATTAGACCAAATTACGCAGCTGAGTAAATTTACTACCGGCTTTACAAACCGAGAAGCCGAGATTGATAAGCATCAAATACTGTCTAAAATGATGCTGGCGAATGGTATCTCCCCGTTTTTACTAACTTTAGATCAAGACAAAGCTCAATGAGGCCGGCAACCTCCTGTCCGCCCTGATTCTTCAGCGTGTCGAATCGAATAACCTTACGGACGTTTTGTCTGGTGCCACTCCTCTTATGCATTACCCAGCACTTCAAGAAAC
>NZ_JAAHBU010000583.1 GCF_010671725.1 Pseudomonas brassicae
TGAATATCCTGGCGTGCCGGCGCATACCGCCGCCAACTCCCTGATGCGTGACCAAACATATTTCGCCTATCGGTCAAGCCTTTACAACCTTGGAACCCTGCACGAGATCGGACTTCCCGCGCCGAAGATTACAGGCCTGGTTGAGGCTGACGCGTATACGCCGAAACTTGGCACAAAGGGAAGGTTTAGAACGGTGCCATCGGATACCGTATTCACATCGCTGCGACATGCGATCGAGTTTCATATTGAACATGGCACTGAGATCATCAAGGGCTTTTGCCGAGTTGCACTGGAGTGTCAAAAGCGCGGCATCGCCCCCTCTACCTTATCCGAAAATGAAGTACAAAAAAATTGTTGGCCCCTATCTGGTAAACCTAGGCGTCACTCAATTATCGTTGAGTTCTCGAATCATCGACACCAAGACCCTGCGCGAGTCGATCAAAGGAAATAAACAGGAGTACTTTGACAAGCTCCGAAATAATGTAGGCCTTTACGACCTTCTTGCTACGTACATGGGTGGAATCCAGCTGACCATTGGCGCATTAATGGCCCGACGCGTTAGTGAGCTTTACACACTCAAAGCCGACAAGTGCTTAAGCGCTTGTGGTGAATGGCTAAACTTTAGCAACGCCAAAAGCAGCAAGCACCTGTTCGGTTATCGTCGAACGGAAACACGACCTATCGAACCCATCGCCGGGGACATGATTAAGAATCTTGTGAAAATGCAGAAAATCCTTTTGCGCATCGGATACATCAAGTCCTACAAGACACTGTTTGCGCTACCCCATATGCGTGGCCAACGAGGCCTGGTTGATACTGGCAATACAGCCTACAACCGAAACCTTTTTATATTTTTGCGACTAC
>NZ_JAAHBU010000584.1 GCF_010671725.1 Pseudomonas brassicae
CGCCAGGTTGCAGGCATTCCTGAACGACCTGGGCTTTGAACGGTTTCGGATAAGAGCTTCGTTGGCGCATGGAAATCCTGGCAATAGGGGTGATCGCGTCCGCTTAAAAATACGCGGACACCATCGCCCTTAATGCTGGACTTCGGAAGGTGACTTGGCCGGACGCTTACGATGATCAAAGAACCCTAGGCGATTGAAGTAAGTAAGCGTTGTCTTGCAAGCGCTAAAATCAATCGATACCGACTTCTTCAGCATCACCAATTGATTACACAACGCCAAAATACGTGCAGCAGCGTCAATCATGATTTTGCAGCCAGTGGGCACCACAAATTCGATCACCGAGCAATCGAGATCCAATGGTGAGCCAGTGACCGCCAAGGACTCTTCAAAGGACGCGCTTCCGACCCAAGCTCCCGATTTAAGAGCGATTGTCAGCTTTCCAGGATTTACCAAGGACCAGCAGCTCTTTTCGTCCTGAATAAAAATTTCACGTTGTCCGTAGAGGATAGGGTTAACTACAGACTTCTGCGTATCGAAATGGCGTGCTATTTCTTTTGCCATTGCGCCAGGGTTCGATCTCAGAAATTTCTCAATATCAGCAATCATCAACGGACCCAATCACCTAATTTCCTTGGCTCTCAGCCTTCCTGGCTGAGTTCTACGGCGAGCATGGCCGAAGCTATTCATGCGCCACGATACACCGCTCGCGCACTATAGTGGCCTATCGACAGCGAGACAAAAAATTAATACCTGTGAGCCCTGAACACCAATCGCCATGCTTGATTAGCTCTACGGCTCTCCAACATCTTCAAACACCTCCTTTGGTCCACCTTATCTGCTCCTACTGTCCTTCGACGCCAGTAAAGAACGAAACACAATTAGCTCATTCCGGCTCGTATTCGATCACTATATCCACAACTACCCCTCCAAATTTTCAGAATTGGCTACCTAGATAGCCGCTACAGCCGGCTCATCACCAACCGTTTTCTCGCTCGTGTACAGCCAACGTACAAACGGTTTCTGAAAATAGGCTGAGCAAGGTCATAGCTATCAATCATCGGAAGCAAGACCACATCAAACTCAAGTCCCTTCACGTTTAAAACAGACGTGAAATGCACTAGGTATTTTTTCTCAAGATCGATGTGCTCCGACATGCTCATCCTGCGGAAACTGCCCACAAGACGTTGCTCGCAGTAGCTGTGCAACTCACGGGCGGCGTCTTGATCTGGCAGCACAATAGCGACTGTCTGATCTTCAGGAATGCTAGCGATGACCTCGCTGAGATATTCGAACTCATCTTTACGGGATGACATTCTCTTCAGTGTGTAGGCACCTTGATCGTCATCCTGGAGGTTTAGCAGACCTTCATTCAACAATTGCTCGTCCACGCCGCCCCCCTGCTCGAATAATTGCCGCAAGGTCTTAGTAAATGCGGCGAGCGACGGCCGATTTCTCTGACGTAAGTTTTCTTCCAATCGAATAAATTCTGGCCGTTGCCCTACGGGGAAGCAGTCGTCAATACGCATCGGATCATTGCGCAGGAGCTGCTGTGATCGGTCACCTACGACAGTAATCGCGCTGTACTCTGGATCAGCCAGAGACGTCATTAGGTAAATCTGTTGCTCGGTAAAATCCTGTACCTCATCCACGAACACGCTTTGGTAATAAACGGGAGCGTGAGCCCGACCGGTAACGACTTTGATTTCGAGCCAATTGAGATGTCGTGGGCAAGGCAGAGCAATAGATCAATATCATCATCGCTCAGAGTATTTTCTCGCAGACGCGTAAGCACTTGAACGGCCACTGATGGATCTGGAAAAGATACTGCTTCCGATTCCAACGCGAGCCGATACAAATGGGCGAAATTCTTCAAAGGTGCTATGAGATTGGTCCGCATCGTACGCCCTAAAACCTTGGCTGGTGACTCGATACCTTCAGGGGCTCGTGTACCTGCCCCCTTCATAATCTTCAAACCGCTTTAGCGCAGTACCGCTACGGAACATCAGGGGCATGCTGTGCCCGAGGCGTATGAACAACTCATTTGCAGGCATAAAGGAAGCGGTGATGAATGGTTAAGTGATGGGATCTGCACACTGACCACTTTGCCTATTTGCGACTTTTTGACTCTTCGGCGAGACTCAGTGCAGCACCGCTGTCATCGAGGAATTCATACCCGGCACTGGAGGCACATGGAAGAATCCTGTCATCGCTTTCTAGTCTGGCCTCACTACCATCGTTCGTTTCACGATAAAGAACCAAGACGCTCTCTTGGTTTAAGAAAAAATCTATCGGCACTTGGCTAAGC
>NZ_JAAHBU010000585.1 GCF_010671725.1 Pseudomonas brassicae
GGCCAGGCCGAACAGGCCGACCTCGGTAGCCGACAACGATAGCGGCGCGGCGCTCAGCGGCAATACCAGCGGCGTCCACAGCACCATGGCCGAGGCGAAGCTGAGCAGGGCCAGCACCGCGCGCTGGCGCAACATCGCTTGCTCGCGCAGCAAGCACCACAACGATCCCAGCAACTGTGCATAGCCCAGGCCTGAGGGGGCGCTGCGCTGTACAGGCAGTACACGCCACAGCAGCACCGTCAGCAGCAGGGTCAACGCGGCGGACAGGACGTAGACCGAGCGCCAGCCGGCCAGGTCTGCCATGGCGCCCGAGAGGGTGCGCGCGAGCAGGATGCCAATGACGATCCCGCTGGTGACGATCCCCACGACATGGCCGCGTTCGCTGTCGCCCGCCACGCTGGCGGCATGCGCTACCAGCAACTGTGCCACCACCGCCAGCAGGCCGGTAAGCGCCATGCCGGCCAGCAACCAGACGCTACTGGACGCCATGGCAATCATCAGCAAGGTCAGCACTGAGAGTATCGAGTGGGTCACGATCAGCCGGCGACGGTCGAACAGGTCGCCCAGCGGTACCAGCAGGACCAGCCCCACGCCGTAACCCACCTGGGTCAGGGTTACCACCAGGCCGATCATGGCCGGGGCGATGGCAAACTCGCGGGCCATGGCGTCAAGCAGCGGTTGGGCGTAGTAGACGTTGGCCACTGCCAGCGCACCGGCGGTTGAAAACAGCAGGGCGATCCAGGGTGAGAGGCGCGGCGCAGAGAGGGCAGGCATGCAGGTGTCCTTTTGGTTGCATTATGAAACCAGTTGAATCCTGCGGGTGCCGGTTTTATATTGCAACCACTTTCCCTGTGCATGCCGAGGTCATCCCGTGGTCCAGCGAACCCGCCTGCAAGATGCCGAATGTCCGGTGGCCCGCTCGCTTGATGCGATTGGTGACTGGTGGTCGCTGCTGATCGTTCGCGATGCGTTCGATGGGCTTACGCGTTTTGGCGAGTTCCAGCGCAACCTGGGGATGGCCAAGAACATCCTCGCGGCGCGGCTGCGCCAGTTGGTCGAACATCAGATTCTGCGGTTGGTGCCGGCGTCGGATGGCAGTGCCTACCAGGAGTACGTACTGACTGAAAAGGGGCGCGGGCTGTTTCCCCTGATCGTTGGCTTGCGCCAATGGGGCGAGGCCTATTTCTACCCGCCAGGAGAGCGGCATTCGGTGCTGGTGGACCGTCAGCACGGTGCGCCGGTGGGGCCGTTGCAGTTGCGGGCAGCGGATGGGCGTTTGCTGGGGCCGGAGGATTGCGTGCGGGTGGCGGCCACTTCATGAACTGAGGTGGCCCTTCGCTGGCAAGCCGGCGAAGGGCTGCGACAGCAGGCCTCAGCGCAGTTCGCCAACGATGCGCGCAAAGGTGTCGAGCACGGCACTGCCCAGCGCCTTGGAGCGTTTCCCCGACCAGCCCGTGACTGCATCGGGTGCATCGTCATGGTCCTTGAACGGCATCTCCAGCGTCAGCGACAGGCAGTCGTACAACTGGCCCACCGCATTGCAGGCCAGGGTCATGTTGGCTTGCCCGGGCGCACTGAGCGGGTAACCCTTGGCGGTCTGAAAGTCCGCTGTCAGTTCGCACAAGGTGCTGCGAAAACGCGCTTCAAGGGCGGCAATGCGCGGCGTATACCCCGGGTTGCCTTCACAGCCTGCGGTAAAGACGTGCGGTATTTCCTCGTCGCCATGGGCATCGAGAAACAGGTCCACCCCGTGCAACTTCATCTGCTGCTGGGCAAACAGCACTTCAGGCGTCTGCTCGACACTGGCGTGCTGCCAGGCGCGATTGAGGTCCTTGCCCTTGGCATTGGTGCGCAAGTGGCCACGAAAGGCGCCATCGGGGTTCATGTTCGGGATCAGGTACAGCTCGGCGACCGCCAGCAGGCCCTGTACCGTGGCATCGTTGCGCTCCAGGCGCTCGATCAGCCCCTCCATGAACCACTGCGCCATGTGCTCGCCCGGGTGCTGCTGGGCAATCACCCACAGCTTGCGCTTGCCCGGTGCCGGCTCGCCGGCCCGCAGCAAGGGTATATCGCGCCCCTCGACGCTGCGCCCGGTGGCCAGCAGCACGATGCCAGGCAAGGCACTGGCGCGCTCGATCAGTTGGTTGTGGCGCGCCCGCGGGTAGGGCTGGAAATAGGCAAACCAGGCGTTGGGCTCGGCTGCCTGCAGGGTAAAGTGCAGGGCACGGCCGTCGAACCGGGTCGGGATGCGAAACCAGTGCTGTTGATCGTAGGAGGCTACGGCCTGGTATCCGCTCCAGGCGTCGTTATAGGACGACTGGCCGGCATTCTCCAGGCTGAAGGCGTGGGAGTGCCCCGGTGTGAGCCCCTCGGTCTTGAAGTGAAACCACTGAAAATGTTCGCTGCAGGTGTCGGGGCGAATGTTCAGGCGCACATGGGACGGATCGCTGGCGTCGATGACGTCGATGTTACCGGCATCGAACGCGCAGTCGATGTGCAGGGGGGACAGCGTCACAGTCATGGCCAGGCTCCTGTAGAGATGTTGTACCAACCACTCTACACGCCTGTATCAGGACCAGAAACCGATTGCCAGTGCCGCAGCGAGCCCCAGCCCCACTGCAACCGAACAGCCACCCAGCGAAATCCCGGCCCAGGGCTGGCGGTACCATGCCCCCTCACCCAGCAGGCGGGCCGGTGCCAACAGGTTGCGCCAGCGCAGTTCGGTGGCGTGGAAGGCCTGCAGGTGATCGGGCGCTGCGTCGAGCCAGCGGCGAAAATCAATCCGCTCGCTGGCGGTGATGTGCGGGCTCTGCAGGCGTACGTACCATTGCACTGCCGCGCCGCAAGACAGCGAGCGACCGGGCAGGGCGGCTTGCAGTACCTGGCTCATGTGCCGTTCCACGGCGTTGGCGGTGATGTCCAGGTGCTCGGCAATGCTGGCGAAAGAGCGCTGGTCGAGGCGGTTGAGCAGAAACACCTGCTGCGCCCGGCGAGGTAACTTTTTCAAGCGCATCAGCAGCGCATCTTCGCCAAGGTCGACGTGCTGGTGGGGGTGTTCAAGGGGCAGCGACAGACGGGCCATGCTACGAGCTCCTTGCAGAAATAAACGACTGAGACAAAGGGGGCGTCTTCCTTGACGCTGCGACAGCTTAATCTACATGAGATTGATTCTCAAGTGCTGAATCGGCAAAGACCGCGGCTCGGGGTTACATTCTGAGACACTCATTTGCTATCATCGGCGGTCATTCAAGCAACACCCGCCTTCATAGCTGAGAGCAAAAAAAAGACCCGGCAAAAAGCCGGGTCAAAAACCGTGATTAGCCTGATGA
>NZ_JAAHBU010000586.1 GCF_010671725.1 Pseudomonas brassicae
GTGACCAGGATGACCCGGCCTTTGAGCAGGTCGGGGCGGGCGGTGTAATCGAACATTGGGGGTACCTCGACAAGGGTGGTGACTTCATTCGCTGGCAAGCCAGCTCCCACAGGAAACGCTCTGCGCTTGAAAGCCGCGGGGTACCTGTGGGAGCTGGCTTGCCAGCGAAGCTTTCTAAGGCGTTACCGCGATCAGCAGCCACACAGGGCGCTGTCGAGCACCCTGCGCAGCTCCAGCGGATGATCGACCACCACGTCCGCGCCCCAGTTGTTGGGGTTGTCCTCTGGATGAATATAGCCATAGCGCACCGCTGCCGTGCGGGTGCCGGCATCGCGGCCCGACTCGATGTCGCGCAGGTCGTCGCCGACGAACAGCACGCTGGCCGGGTCCAGGTTGAGGGTCTTGCAGGCCAGGATCAACGGCTCGGGGTCAGGCTTGCTGTTTTTCACGTGATCAGGGCAGATCAACAGGGCAGAGCGTTGCGCCAGGCCCAGCTGTTGCATGATCGGCTCGGCGAAACGCACCGGCTTGTTGGTGACCACGCCCCACAGCAGGTTGCCTTTCTCGATGTCGGCCAGCAGCTCGGCCATGCCGTCGAACAGCTTGCTGTGTACCGCGCAGTCGGTCTGGTAGCGCTCCAGGAACTCCAGGCGCAGTGGCTCGAAGTCGGGCGCCCCCGGCTCCGTGGCGAAGGCGGCGGCAATCATTGCGCGCGCACCGCCCGAGATCACTTCACGAATCCGCTCGTCGTCGATCGCCGGCAAGCCACGCTCGGCCCGCATGGCCTGGCAGATGGCGATGAAATCCGGCGCCGTGTCGAGCAGGGTGCCGTCCATGTCGAAAAGTACTGCTCGCAAACGCATGCTTATTCCTCGCGCAGGGTCTGGATCATGTAGTTGACGTCCACGTCGCTGGCCAGCTTGTAGTGCTTGGTCAGCGGGTTATAGGTCAGGCCGATGATGTCCTTGACGCTCAGGCCGGCATCGCGGCTCCAGGCGCCGAGTTCGGACGGGCGGATGAATTTCTTGAAGTCATGGGTGCCGCGTGGCAGCAGCTTCATGATGTATTCCGCACCGATGATGGCGAACAGGTAGGCCTTGGGGTTGCGGTTGATGGTGGAGAAGAACACCTGGCCGCCCGGCTTGACCATGCGGTAGCAGGCGCGGATCACCGACGACGGGTCGGGCACGTGTTCGAGCATTTCCAGGCAGGTGACCACATCGAACTGCTCGGGCATCTCTTCGGCCAGGGCTTCGGCGGTGATCTGCCGGTACTCGACCTCTACACCCGATTCCAGCTGGTGCAGGCGCGCCACGGCCAGCGGTGCTTCGCCCATGTCGATACCGGTGACGGTGGCACCGCGCTGGGCCATGGCTTCGCTGAGAATGCCGCCGCCGCAACCGACGTCCAGCACCTTCTTGCCGGCCAGCTTGACGCGCTCGTCGATCCAGTTGACGCGCAGCGGATTGATGTCGTGCAGGGGTTTGAACTCGCTTTCGCGGTCCCACCAGCGGTGGGCCAAAGCTTCAAACTTGGCGATTTCGGCGTGGTCGACGTTGCTCATGGAACGGTCCTCTGAAACTTTGATCATTCGTTGCAGGCGG
>NZ_JAAHBU010000587.1 GCF_010671725.1 Pseudomonas brassicae
CCAGCGACACCAGCCAGTTGATCAGCCGCCTGCTGGCCCGCGAGCAGGGCGCCGACAGCGCTCAGGTGGTCGCCGACCCGCGCAGCAACGCCTTGCTGGTGCGCGGCAGTGCCGACAGCCGCGAACGGGTACGTGCGTTGCTGGCGCAACTGGATCGTCCGGGCGATGCGTTGCGCAGTTCCAACACCCAGGTGATCTACCTGCGCCATGCCAACGCCGCCGAGGTGGTCAAGGTGCTGCGAGCCTCAGCCAGGAGGCGGCAGCGCCAGTGCCCGAAGGCGACAAGGACGCCAAGGCGTCGGCCCCGGTCAACCTGTCGGGCATTCGCCTGGAGTATGAAGAGGGCACCAACGCGGTGGTCATGGTCGGCCCCGACAGCGAGCTGGCGGCCTACCGCAACATCGTCGAGCAACTGGACATCCGCCGTGCCCAGGTGGTGGTCGAGGCGATCATCGCCGAGGTGTCCGATTCGCGCGCCCAGGAGCTGGGCGTGCAGTGGCTGTTCGCCGACGAGAAGTTCGGCGCCGGCGCGGTCAACTTCGGTACCGGTGGCGCCAGCATCACCGGCATTGCCGGTGCGGTAGCCGGTGGCGACAACGCCGCGCTAGGCAAGCTGCTGTCCGGCGTCAACGGCGTGACCGCCGGCATCGGCAACTTCGGTGGCGGGTTCAACTTCGCCATGCTGGTCAATGCACTCAAGAGCAACAGCGGCTTCAACCTGCTGTCCACGCCCACCCTGCTGACCCTGGACAACGCCGAGGCGTCGATCCTGGTCGGCCAGGAAGTGCCTTTCGTCACCGGCTCCGTGACCCAGGACAACACCAACCCCTACCAGACCATCGAGCGCAAGGAAGTGGGCGTCAAGCTGCGCATCAAGCCGCAGATCAACAGCGACAACACCGTGCGCCTGGACATCGTGCAGGAGGTGTCATCGATCGCCGACACCGCCTCGGCCAGTGACGTGATCACCAACAAGCGCGAGATCAAGACCAAGGTCATGGTCGAGGACAACGGCCTGGTGATCCTCGGTGGGCTGATCAGCGATCAGGTGACCGAGAGCAATCAGAAGGTACCGTTGCTGGGTGACATTCCAGGCATCGGCCGGCTGTTTCGCTCGTCCGGCAGCCAGGGCGTGAAGCAGAACCTGATGGTGTTCATCCGCCCGAAGATCATGCGTGACGGCGCAAGCCTTGCCAGCCT
>NZ_JAAHBU010000588.1 GCF_010671725.1 Pseudomonas brassicae
GCAAGCCTGGTCAAAATGGCCACAAAATAGAGCAAACCGGCATATTTCACTGCCACCGCTGCGCTCCTACTCTAGCCCCAAGCAACCCTGGCTCGATATCGGAGAAAACAACAATGACTGAATACAAGATCGCCCTCGTCGGCTTTGGCGGCGTCAATCGCGGCCTGGCCCAACTGATCGCCGACAGCAACCCGAGCTGGCAGGCCACCCTCGGTTTCAGCCTCAAGATCGTCGGCGTCACCGACCTGTTCCTGGGCTCGATCATCGGCCGCGACGGCCTCGATGCGGCCACCCTGGTGCGCCTGCCGGCTGCCAAGGGCGCCTTTGCCCAACTGCCCGGTGGCAGCGCCGACGCCATGAACGAAGAGGTGATCAAGCACTCCGGCGCCGACATCGTCGCCGAAGCCACCTTCACCAACCCGGTCGACGGCGAGCCCGCCACCTCGTTCTGCCGCTGGGCCCTGCAGGCCGGCAAGCACCTGGTCACCACCAACAAGGGCCCGATTGCCCTGCACGCCGCCGAGCTCAAGGCCCTGGCCGACGCCCACGGCGTACGCTTCGAGTACGAAGGCGCGGTAATGAGCGGCACCCCGGTGATCCGCCTGGCCAAACAGGCCCTGGCCGGCAGCCGGATCAAGGGCTTCGAGGGCATCCTCAACGGCACCTCCAACTTCGTCCTGACCCGCATGGAAGAAGGCCTGGGCTTTGCCGAGGCGGTCAGCAAGGCGCAGGCGCTGGGCTACGCCGAAGCCGACCCGACGGCCGACGTCGAAGGCTTCGACGTGCGCCTCAAGGTCGTGATCCTGGCCAATGAACTGCTGGGCGCACACCTGGGCGTCAACGATGTGAGCTGCAAGGGTATCAGCGGCCTGAGTGCGGCCGATATCGACGCCGCCCAACGCGATGGCGCGCGCTGGAAGCTGATCGGTGCCGCGCAGCGCTCGGCCGACGGCTCGATCCACGCCAGCGTCGAACCTCGCCTGCTCAAGGCCGAGCACCCGCTGGCAGGTATCTCGGAGGCGATCAATGCGGTGTCGTTCGACACCGAGCTGCTGGGCGCAGTGACCGTGTCCGGCCCAGGGGCGGGGCGTATCGAAACCGCCTTCGCGCTGCTGTCGGACATCATCGCCATCCACACCGCCAAGACCGGCCAATAGGAGAGCAGCCATGAACGTATCGCGCCTGGCCATGGCCATCGTGGGACAACAGATCGACGTGCTCAACCCGTTCGATGCCAGCCTGATCGACTCGGTGCCCGACATGCCGGCCGCGCAGGTGCCGCAGTTGCTGGCCCAGGGACGCCTGGGCGTGCAGGCCAGCGCCGCGTTGCCGCGCTATCGCCGGGCACAGATCCTGGAGCAGGCCGCACGCCTGATCGAGGAGGACGCCGGGGCCTTTGCCGCGCTGATCATCGCCGAAGCGGGCAAGACCCTGCAGCAGGCGCGCAAAGAGGTCAAACGTTGCGTCAACACCTTGAAGCTGTCGGCCGAAGAGGCGCGACGCAATGGCGGTGAAGTGGTGCCGTTCGACGCCTACGAAGGTTCCGAGTCACGCCAGGGCTGGTTCAGCCGCGAGCCGCTGGGCCTGATCGTTGCGATCACGCCCTACAATGACCCGCTCAACCTGGTGGCACACAAGCTCGGCCCGGCGATTGCCGGTGGCAACGCGGTGATCCTCAAGCCGTCTGAGCTGGCGCCGCTGTCGGCGCTCAAGCTGGTCGAGTGCCTGGTGGCGGCCGGGCTGCCGGAGTCGGTGGTCACCGTTGCTACCGGCGGCGCGGAGCTGGGCAAGGCACTGGTGGCGGCCCGCGAGGTGCGCATGATTTCCTTCACCGGGGGCTTCGTCACGGGCGAGCACATCGCCCGTGGCGCGGGCCTCAAGAAACTGGCGATGGACCTGGGCGGCAATGCCCCGGTGATCGTGCTGGAGGATTGCGACCTGGAGGCGACGGTGGAATCGTGCGTGTCGGGGGCGTTCTGGGCGGCCGGGCAGAACTGCATCGGCACCCAGCGTCTGCTGGTGCAGGCGTCGATCTACCCGGCGTTTCGCGAGCGCTTCGTGGCCTTGAGCAGTCGGCTGGTGTGCGGCAACCCGGCGCTGGCTGAAACCGACGTGGGGCCGATGATCACCGAGCAGGCGGCGAAGAATGCCCAGGCGGTGGTGGACGAGGCGCTGGTGCAGGGGGCCAGGCTGTTGTGCGGACATGTACGCGAGGGTGCGTGCTATGCGGCGACCGTGCTGGAGCAGGTCGATCATGCCAGCCGCCTGTGGTGCAACGAGGTGTTTGCCCCGGTGGTGGTGCTGGAGCCGTTCGATGAGTTCGACCAGGCGATCGCCCTGGCCAATGCGCCGGACTACAGCCTGCATGCGGGAATCTTCACCAACGACCTGGGCAAGGCGCTGAGTGCGGCCAAGCGGATCGAGGCGGGTGGGGTGATGATCAATGATTCGTCGGATTATCGTTTCGATGCCATGCCGTTTGGCGGATTCAAGTACGGCAGCCTGGGGCGTGAAGGGGTGCGCTTTGCGTACGAAGAGATGACCCAGCCCAAGGTGGTGTGCATCAACAACCTGCGTTGATCCCACTGGCCTCTTCGCTGCAAGCCAGCTCCCACAGGTACCCATGCATCTCAGATCAGTGATATCCCTG
>NZ_JAAHBU010000589.1 GCF_010671725.1 Pseudomonas brassicae
GACAGCGGCCACCACCACCAGCGCCCGTTGGGCAAGGTGTCGCTGCCCAGGCCCGCGGCCTGATCGTGCTGCCAGGCCCAGTCGGCCGCAGCCCGCTCGTTGGTGCTGAACTGCAGCGCAGCGCCGCTGGCGACCTGCAACTGGCCTTCGGCATCGCGCTCCAGCAGGCACATCTGCACATCTTTCCAGCCGTCCAGGTGCTGCCCGGCAGCGCTGAACACCGCCTGGCGGTCGGTGGCCGCCGTGAGCTTGCGCGACAGGTCGAGCAACTGCCCGGTCTGCTCCTGGGTCTCGCGCAGCGCCTGCAACTGGCGACGCTGGCGCGCGGCCAGGTTGCCGGTCAGCGCCGCCATGAGCAGGAAGAACACCAGCGTCAGCACGTCTTCCTCGCGCTGGATGCTGAGCGAGAAGCTGGGCGGGATGAACAGAAAATCATAGGCCAGGAACGACATGGCCGCGCACACCAGCGCCGGCCCCAGGCTGCTGCGCACGGCCACCAGCAGGACTGCCGCCAGGAACACCAGGGAAATGTTGGGCAGCGCCAGCAGCCCCGCCACACCCCACGCCAACGCACTGGCCAGCAAGGTCGCCAGCAGCGCCAGCAGGTAGTGGCGCCAGGCCCAGGCCCGGCCACCTGGGCACGCGCCGGTGCGGGCTGGACGTCACGGTCCAGCACGTTGATTTCCAGCCCATGTGCCTCGCGCAGCAGGCGCGCAGCCACCCCCGCGCCAAACCAGCGCCGGCGCAGGCGATCACGCGACTGCCCCACCAGTACCAGGCTGGCGCGTCGCTCCAGGGCATGCTGGATCAGGGTGTTGGCCACCTCGCCGGCACGCAGCAGCACCACCTCGCCACCAGGCGCTCCGCCAGTTGCTGGGCCGCCTGCAAGCGCTGACGCGCGTTTTCGTCCCGCAGCCGGCCGTTGTCCACATGCACCAGGCTCCACGGCAGATGGCGGCGCTGCGCCACCCGGCTGGCGTGGCGCACCAGGCGCTCGGCCTGGGCATCGCCATCCACGCCCACCAGCAGCCGTCCGCGTACTGCCGGGGCGTCCTGGCCAAGGGTGCGGTAGCCATGTGCGAGGTCGGCGTCGACCTGGGCCGCAGCGGTGTGCATGGCCAGTTCGCGCAGGGCGGTGAGGTTGGTCTGGGTGAAGAACGCATCGATCGCCGCACGCGCCTGCTCCGGCACGTACACCTTGCCATCGCGCAGGCGCTCAAGCAGCTCGCGCGGTGGCAGGTCGATCAACACCAGCTCGAAGGCTTCCTGCAGCACCCAGTCGGGCAACGTCTCGCGCACCTGTACGCCGGTGATGCCCCGCACCTGGTCATTGAGGCTTTCCAGGTGCTGCACGTTGACCGTGGTGTATACATCGATACCAGCCGACAACAGCTCCTGCACGTCCTGCCAGCGCTTGGCATGGCGGCTGCCCGGGGCGTTGCTGTGGGCCAGTTCGTCCACCAGTGCCAGGTGCGGAGCGGCCTTGAGCAGGCCGTCCAGGTCCATTTCCTCAAGCATCACGCCACGGTACTCGGCGCGTAGCAGTGGTTGCTGCGCCAACCCGCCGAGCAGCGCCTCGGTTTCGCTGCGCCCATGCGTCTCGACGATGCCCGCCAGCACCCTCACGCCCTGTCGCACCTGGGCATGCGCGGCCTGCAGCATCGCGTAGGTCTTGCCCACGCCAGGC
>NZ_JAAHBU010000059.1 GCF_010671725.1 Pseudomonas brassicae
GCGCCTGCGGCCGGTCGAGGGCGCACTGCTGCTCGGTGGCGGGCCATTGGTGGCAGAGGTGGCCGGTTTTGCCAAACGTCTGACCGATGAAGTCTACAGCTACGCCGACGAGCGCCTGGCACTGCCGGCCTGGGGTCGCGGGGCTGGGGCCCAGGCTCAAGGCGGTGGTGTTCGATGCCAGCCACCTGGCCGACAGCGACCAACTCAAGCAACTGCGCGAGTTCTTCCAGCCACTGCTGCGCAGCCTGGCCGCCAGTGCCCATATCGTGATCCTGGGCCGCGCGCCCGAGGCCCTCGACGATCCGTTGGCCAGCGTCGCCCAACGCGCGCTGGAGGGCTTCAGCCGTTCGCTGGCCAAAGAGCTGCGCAACGGCGCCACCCTGCAATTGCTGTATGTCGACAAGGCCGGCGAGCAGCAACTGGAAGGCGCCCTGCGGTTTTTCCTGTCGCCCAAAAGTGCCTTCATCAGCGGCCAGGTATTGCGCCTGGGCGCCTGCAGCGCCCAGGTCCAGGACTGGTCTCGCCCCCTCGCCGGGCGCAAGGCGCTGGTGACCGGCGCGGCCCGCGGCATCGGCGCGGCCATTGCCGAAACCCTGGCCCGGGATGGCGCCGAGGTCGTGCTGCTGGATGTGCCCCAGGCCAAGGCCGACCTTGATGCCCTGGCTGCGCGGCTGGGCGGGCGCAGCGTGGCACTGGACATCTGCGCCAGCGACGCCGCGGCGCAACTGCTCGAAGCATTGCCCGACGGCATCGATGTCGTGGTGCACAACGCCGGCATCACCCGCGACAAGACCCTGGCCAACATGACGCCCGAATACTGGGACGCGGTGCTGGCGGTCAACCTCAAGGCACCACAGGTGCTGACCCAGGCCCTGCTCGACGGCGGCGCCCTGCACGACAACGCACGCATCGTGCTGCTGGCCTCGATCAGCGGCATCGCCGGTAACCGTGGCCAGGCCAACTATGCCGCCAGCAAGGCTGGCCTGATCGGCCTCGCCCAGGCCTGGGCGCCACACCTGGCCGAACGCGGCATCAGCATCAATGCGGTGGCGCCGGGCTTTATCGAAACGCGCATGACCGCTGCCATCCCGTTCGCCCTGCGCGAAGCCGGGCGGCGCATGAGTTCGCTGGGCCAGGGCGGGCTGCCGCAGGATGTGGCCGAAGCCGTGGCATGGCTGGGCCAACCGGGCAGCGGCGCAGTCAATGGCCAGGTGCTGCGGGTGTGCGGCCAGGCCGTGATGGGAGCGTGACCATGGACCGACAATGGCACGACCTGAGCCGTACCGCAGGGCTGAGCGGGCTGTACCTGAAGGCCGCGCGCAAACGCAGGATCAGCGGCGACCCGCTGCCCAGCGGGGGGCTGCACTGCGCCATCGCAGTCGATACAGCGCGCCTGCAGGCGTACCGCAAGCTGTGTCACTTCGCTGACGACAGCCACCTGCCGGCAACGTTCCCGCATGTCATGGCGTTCGCCCTGCAACTGCAACTGCTGACCGCGCCCGACTTCCCGTTCCCGTTGCTGGGCCTGGTGCACATCAACAACCGCATTCGCGTGCTACGCCCGCTGGGGGGCGTCAGCGGCCTGCGCTTCAGCGTATTCGTGGAAAACCTGCAAGCCCATGAAAAAGGCGCGACCTTCGACCTGATCACTGAAGCCGAAGACGGCCTGGGGCTGATCTGGACCGAGCGCAGCCGCATGCTGTGTCGCGGCCTGCAGCTTGCCAGTGAGCCAGCCACCGAAGAGGCCCCCCAGCCGCTGCCCCTGAGCGAACTCACGCGCTGGTACGCCGACAGCGACATCGGCCGGCGCTACGCCAAGGTGTGTGGCGACTACAACCCGATCCACCTCAGCGCGGCCACGGCCAAGCTGTTCGGCTTCCCCCAGGCCATCGCCCACGGCATGTGGAGCAAGGCCATGGCGCTGGCGGCAGTGCGCGGGCACCTGCCGCTCAGCGGCTACGAAGTGGAGGTGGCGTTTCACAAACCGGTGCGTCTGCCCAGCGAAGTGGTGCTGCACGCCAGCGCGGTGGCGCCCGACGGCCAGTTTCGTCTGGCCGGGCATGGGGCGCTGCAGCACATGGTCGGAAGTTGGCACACACTGCACGAATCTTCTAGACCTGCGTGAAGTGCGGGGCGATAAAGGATTTTTTGCCGGTACACCGTGATGAGCCCCAACTGGATCGACCTGCGCCAGGAGCCTGACACCGGCATCGAGACCCTGCGCGCGCACTTTCAGGGCCACGCCTACGACCCGCACTGGCACGACAGCTACCTGGTCGGCGTGACCGAACAGGGCG
>NZ_JAAHBU010000590.1 GCF_010671725.1 Pseudomonas brassicae
CTTGCCAGCGAAGAGGCCAGGCCAGGCAACCCTGGCCTGGCAATTGAAGCTTACTTCAGGGTAACGGTGCCTTTCATCATCGAGATGTGGCCCGGGAACGAGCAGAAGAAACCGTACTTCTCGTTGGCATCGAGCTTGGACACGTCAAAGGTCACCGAGTCGGTTTCCTTGGCGCCAATCACCTTGGTGTGGGCGATGATGCGCGCATCACCTTCCTTCAGGTAATCCTTGTCGATACCGGCGCTCAGGCCGTCGGTGGCGATTGGCTGCATGTCAGCTTCTTTGCTGATCACCAGGTTGTGGCCCATGACGTTCTTGGGCAACGCACCCGAGTGGGTCAGCTCGACGGTGAAGGTCTTGCAGCTCTTGTCGATTTCGATGGCCTTGGTGTTGAAGGACATCTGATCGGTGGAGTCGACCGTGACTTTGCATTCGGCGGCGAAGACCTGGGCACTGGCGAGGGTCAGCAGGGATACCGCAACAACTTTCGCAAACATCGTGAATCTCCTTGGCAGGGGTTTTTTATCTGTTTCGATACTGCCCCAAACGGCTCGCCGCGCGCGTGATATGAGTCAACGGCGGGTCGAAGCGTTTGGTAGTAAATTTTCGCTATGGATTGTATACACAAAATCCGCACGACCATCATGCTCCAATCAGGGACGATGAGACAACCTCTCATTTAGGAGTATCGAACATGTCCCTTGGTAGCTTGATGCGCAGTCTGCTGGCCGCCTATGCCTGTGGTGCCACTGGCAGCCATGTGGAATTTGCGCGGCCGGAGTGATGCGCCAGCAGGTCTGGCCCCCTTCGCTG
>NZ_JAAHBU010000591.1 GCF_010671725.1 Pseudomonas brassicae
TTAGCTTTTCTTTTGAAGACTTCGCCCTTGCTGTTCTTTTTTGTTATTGGTGTCCTGGGCCGCCACATTAGTGATTGGGGGTTTTTGGCAGGGTGCCCGCAAATGGTTTGGCCCACGTGCCCCCGGACAACATTGCTGAGTTAACTACGTTAATGAACGCGGCATAACTTTTTGTGGCTGCTGCCAGGTCGTTGTTCTGAGCAAGTTGATCGTTGAAATACCAGACCATAAAGTTGAGAAACAGATGTTTGATCTGGATAGGGTCTTGGAATGCTTCAACGGGCCATGCCTCCGCTCGCTCGGAGACAAAATTCAGAAAAGAACTGAACTCACTGCACCTGGGACGACGCATCTTGATCGTCCATTGAGACAGGGCTTTGTATGCCTTTTCTGTGAATTCAGGGCCATGAGAGATCCACAGATTGGCAAAGGAAATATAGCTAGTCGCACCGTTCAAGCTTTCAATTGGCCAGCCGTTCCAGAACCTAACCGCTTGTGGGTCGAGCTTATCTTTGGCGGTAGTCCAGTATTTGGCATTGGTCTTCGGCCAGCCCTCCTTGCCTTCGAAGGTCGGGAGCAGCGGAACGACTTTGGCCATTTCGTGGATGAGCCTCACGAATTCCCGAGCATAGGATTTTCGGAGGTTAGAAGAAATCTCTACGAAGTTCTCGTCTGACAATGCGCCCAGGAAGCCTCTGATCGTACGCTCGAAGGCCGACGAGGACATTCCGACGTAGGTCACTGTCGTCTTCGTGATGTCGCAGTAGGCATCGAACAGCTTGGTGAGCTGGCCCATCCCTTCACGGGCTATCGGGGCGTACGAGCGGTGCATCAGGTCGAGCACGTCCTCAGGCAGGGTGGTGAACGGATAGTTCACCAAAGCTAGCGCTCCTTTGATGATTGTCAGATTTTTTTTCATGGGCTTGTGCGTCTTAAGACCTTGTGATATTTATAGTTTCATAGGTTTGACAAGGTAGTGCAAGTGGCAAAATGCTCGAACGCAGCCTGGATGCCGACCTGGCCCTGGCCCTGAGCCTCAACGGTCGCGAACTGCTGCGCGACGAGCCGCCGCTGAAGATTCTGCTGATGTCCGCCACCCTGGAAGGCGAACGGCTGTCGGCGCTGCTCGACGACGCGCCGGTGATCAGCAGCGAAGGACGCATGTACCCGGTGCAGATGCGTTGGGGCCGGCCGTTCCAACCGGGCGAATTCATCGAGCCGCGGGTGCTGGAGACGGTACAGCAGGCGTTGGCAGACGAGGCTGGCAGCCTGCTGGTGTTCTTGCCCGGGCAGGCCGAGATTCGCCGTGTGCACCAGGCATTGCAGGAGGCCCTGGGCGAGCGCAGGGAGATCCTGCTGTGCCCGTTGCACGGCGAGCTCGACCTCAGTGCCCAGCGCGCTGCCATCGAAGCGCCGGCGCAAGGCCTGCGCAAGGTGGTGCTGGCCACCAATATCGCCGAGACCAGCCTGACCATCGACGGCGTGCGCGTGGTGATCGATGCGGGGTTGGCGCGCGTGCCGCGTTTCGATCCCGGCAGCGGCATGACCCGGCTGGATACCCAGCGTATCTCGCGTGCCAGTGCCACGCAGCGGGCCGGCCGTGCCGGGCGCCTGGAGCCTGGCGTGTGCTATCGGTTGTGGTCCGAAGCCCAGCATGAGCAACTGGCGGCCTACGCCAGTGCCGAAATCCTCCAGGCAGACCTCGCCGGGCTGGCGCTGCAGCTGACCCGCTGGGGCGTGGCCCCGGCCCAGCTGAGTTGGCTTGATCTGCCGCCCGCAGCGGCCTACGCCCAGGCCCAGAGCTTGCTGTTGCGCCTGGGGGCGCTCAAGGCGGGGCAGTTACTGGCCCTGACCGAGCATGGCCAGGCCATGGCCGAACTGCCTGCTCACCCGCGTATTGCGCATTTGCTGCTGCGCGGCCAGGACCTGGGGCTGGCCGCAATGGCCTGTGATGTGGCGGCCTTGCTCGGTGAGCGCGACATCCTGCGTGGCGGCGGTGCCGACCTGCACAACCGCCTGAGCCTGCTGGCCGGTGAGACCCGAGGTGCGCGCGGCACCCAGGGCGGGGTCCAGCGTGCGCGCCAGCTCGCGCGCCAGTACCG
>NZ_JAAHBU010000592.1 GCF_010671725.1 Pseudomonas brassicae
CGACGGCCGGATCGGTTGCATGCCAAGCGCCTGCGCCAGCACATCACGCATGCTGCGCGCGCGCTTGCACAGGGCCTCGCCCAACCGCGCGCCCTCGCCGATCTGAAAGCCCAGCGCCTGACGCTCGGCGTCCGGCAGCGCCTTGAGCAGGCCTTCGAACAACGTATTGCTGGTACCCAGGTGCACCCCAGCGTGGTCGAAGATGGCGTAGCGCGGCGGGTCAGACACCAACACCTTGAGTGCGCCATCAAGCGGGCCAATGGCGTCGACCCGAGCGCCCGCCAGGCTGTTCAGGCGCAGTTCCAGGCGGACCGTGGCGGACCAGCCCGGCAACTGTTGCAGCACCTGGAGTGCCAGGCGCTGGCTGTCCTGATTCGCCAGGCCCATTTCATGCAAACCCAGCAGGGCCTGGTTCAGGCGTGCCTGTTGCAGATAGACCCGCGCCTCTTCTGCCAGGCGCAACGGCATTCGCCCGGGGTCTGCAGCCAGGCTTTCTAACTCGACAGGCGTGGCATGGCTGGCCAGCTCGGTGGCCACCTCGGGCGGCAAGCCGGGAAA
>NZ_JAAHBU010000593.1 GCF_010671725.1 Pseudomonas brassicae
GCTGTACTGTCAGTATTAAAAATCGCGTTAAGCCTTCCCTCAAGCCCAGGAATGTAGCCTGTGTCATGGCATATTATAGAACCTGTGTTTTCGGTAGCAGCCAACGTTACCTGGATGCCCTCCGCAGGATCCCAAGAAGATATCAAGGCCGCCGGATAATTACTGTGCGCCACGAGCAGTTTATAGTGACGGCGAGTAGGAATTGTCAATGTGACTTTTCCGTTTGCGTCTGTCTGCCCGCCCTTGGTGGTTCCGTTATCTGCAATAGCTACAACAGTTGCTGACCCCACCAAAGCACCAGTGGCGGAGATAACTGATACGCTGGGTGTTTGAGGCTCAAATCGAGGAATTGTTGTGGTCGAAAACAGTGCTTTCCGAATAGCTTCAGATGGTACCGTTCTACCGTTATTGATTAACTTCTTGTGAATTACCTCGACGAATTTTTCTGGCGAGCGCTCGGTTAGCGAAATATAACCAGTGGTTGGTAGTACACCGGGTATCTGAGTATCATCGAAGCGAGCTGGAAGTATGTATTCCCTACCTTCCTGGAAGGCCCTAGCTTGCATGGCAGTGCGTTCATGGGTTGTCCAAAGCTTCTTTGCATAATGCTCTGAAACGAACATGATGGTATAAAAAGCTTTATTCATATAGATATCGGACAAATAATCGTAGAGATTCTCACCCCAGAGATTAGCCTCGTCAAACCTATCATAGAAAACTTTTACTCCGGAGCTCTGCAAAAGGTTCGCGACCTGGTCAACATATCCACGATCTTCTCCGGCGAATGAGAGGGCGATATCGAATTCGCGATTATCAGACATACTCTAATCCTTTAAATATTTTACGTGCAGGACACTCACAGTAGCTTCCGTGCGAGAAGTCCAGGGAGCTAGCAGTAGCCTGGGCGGCAAGAGCTAGACGGTCATGTGATCGCGGACTTGCTAGGCTCTCAGAGCGAGCGCGCGTAAGTACCATTCGAGTGAGTACGCGGATACCAGGCAGCCAGCTGGCCATCATCGGCGCGCTCAAGGCGCCTGTAAATATCGATGTATTCATTACCGTAGTTTTGGCCGTGCTCTCTCGTCGGAATCACCAAAATCCTTTCGTGCTGCTTAACACCATCGGCATAACCAATTTCCCAAGGGCACCATCTAGAGGCGAGAGAATTGGGGGTAGCTAAGAACAGAAACATCTCAGATTCCCGGATTTTGTTCTTGATTTGCCGTGCAGTATCACCATTAGTGGTTTCAGGCATCTCGCTATCCATCCAATCAACGTACAGCAGCACACCTTCTTCCTTGAAGATTTGAATCAGGCCTTCAACAAGCGTTCTGTCACGATGGCTATGACAAAGAAACGCGGTTTTATAGCCCATCGCGCGTGCATTCTGAGAGTTTATAGCAGTGCCGAAACTAGACTTTTTCTGTTAGCAGCAGAACGAAGGGTACCGAGATCAATAAGCATTACAAACTTTCCCTTGAGGCTTTTCTATACTAGAAACAAGTTTGTTTCGATTGAATTATTTATCCACCACATACAAATCACTCGAAGGCTGTCAGAAAATTTTTACTGCAGCCCAGATTGAGGAGACGATTGCGTCCATGAAAA
>NZ_JAAHBU010000594.1 GCF_010671725.1 Pseudomonas brassicae
CCAGCGGCCGGTGCGGCAGCCATCGGGGCTGGCGCGTAGTACTGCTGGGCCGGGGTCTTGCTGTGGCGGCTGATACGGACGGACTCTTCGCCTTCCTTGATCTCCAGCTCGTCGATGCCAGACTCTTCCAGCAGTTCGATCAGTTTCTTGACTTTACGGATATCCATTAATCATCAACTCCCAAGGGTCGGTCAGGGGCGTATAAACGTGAATTTAAACGTTCGTACATGGCCCGCCTGCGGCCGGGCTTCAGTTATCAGGGTTTTGCGTGAGCTGCCAGCTGTTCCAGGGCGGACTCCAGGGCCAGTCGATAGCCGCTGGCGCCGAGGCCACAGATCACCCCTACGGCGACATCTGAAAAGTAGGAGTGGTGACGAAAAGGCTCGCGCTTGTGCACGTTGGACAGATGCACTTCGATGAATGGGATGCTCACCGCCAGCAATGCGTCACGTAATGCGACGCTTGTGTGCGTGAAAGCCGCCGGATTGATCAGGATGAAGTCCACGCCTTCGTTGCGCGCGGCGTGGATACGGTCGATCAACTCGTACTCGGCATTGCTTTGCAGGTACTGCAGATGGTGGCCGGCGGCGCGGGCGCGCTGTTCCAGGTCCTGGTTGATCTGGGCCAGGGTCACGGCCCCGTAGACGCCCGGTTCGCGGGTGCCTAGCAGGTTCAGGTTGGGGCCATGCAGCACCAGTAGCGTTGCCATCTGCGGTTCCTTTTATTGTCGTGCTTGAACGTAGCGCGGCGACTATGCCGCAAACTGCCGAGCACTGTCCAGTTGCCTGCAATAGCCAGCACGATGACCGAGATTCACGCAAAATATATGACTATTTTATTAATCTTGGTCATCGAAGCGGCTTTTTAGCGGCCTCAGCAGTTATAGACCCACTTCGACGCGAATGCGCGCCAGATGTTCGGCGAATTGTGCAGGTTTTACCTCGCCAATCAGCCTTCTGTCGGTTTTTTCGCTGCCGTTCGCGGCAAAGAACAGGAACGCCGGCGGGCCGAACAGTTGGTAGCGGTCGAGCAGGGCGCGTTGTGCGGCGCTGCTGTCGGTGATATCGAAGCGCAGCAGGCGATAGCCCTGCAGTTGCGCCTGCACGGCCGGATCGCCCAGTACCTCGTGCTCGATCACCTTGCAACTGATGCACCAGTCGGCGTACCAGTCCAGCAGCAGCGGTTGGCCGGCGGCCTTGGCCTCGGCCAGG
>NZ_JAAHBU010000595.1 GCF_010671725.1 Pseudomonas brassicae
AGCCAATGGATCTCAGGTTCCGTGTCCAGGGCTGCTGCAGGACCTCATCAAATACCAGCCCACCTGCCAAGCCTTCGCAAGGCCACCACTCCGGTTTGATGGTTACCCCGAAAAGCCCACAAAACCATGCTTTGTCTACAGCCATGGAAAACAGACACATCCGATAAGCTTCTTTGGTTTCTTTACCCTCGGCAAATCCAATACCAACCACCATTCCGGACAATCCACACACGGCACGAACGACGCAAAATCCATCAACGGGGCTACCCTCTGTCAGGCCGGAAAGTTTCTCAACTACGTAGTAACCATCAAACTCGACCCTTTGATTTAGATTCGTCAATCTTTCTGAGAAACTTCCCAAACTGCCGCTCTGGTCGCGGGTCTTTTGTTTACCTCTTACGCCAATAGATTTTTCTTTAGCACTAACTTGTTTTTCGATGCAGTACCGCACTTGATCAAAGGTTGGAAATGGGTGCCCTTTACGATTGACGAAAAATGTTGCGCCATTTCCTTCAACGGAAACGCAACCAAATTCCTCTGTAAGAATTTTTCGGTAAACTTGGCTATGAGTTTTGTCAGCGGAACGGAATCTAAGATACGCAGCTAGAATTCTTTCCCTCATGGCGCTATCGGCCCGGTAACCCCACTCTTTGCCATTGGGTGATGGCCGGCCCAGCCTGCGTAATTTCCCCGGCCCCTCCCTGTCCCACCTACCGATGCGGTGCAGGGGAGGCATGAGAGCCCACTTGTTTTGTCCAAAAGTAATGTAGGTGTAGAACCACAACCTCAAGCGAGCTGCATTTTGCTGAGGCGACTGGCTTTTGGCGTGAGCGTTGATTACAGCGTCCGGATCATCACTGGCTAGAACCTCCTGGAGACGAACCATCAGGCCTGAGATAGCCAGAAAACGGCGGTTGACCTTTTGGTCGTAGGTTTCCTTGGCAGAAACCCGCTTCGTTTCACGCTCTGAAATTGCGATCCCCTTAATCGGTTCAAGCCATGGCGGGAATTTGTCCGTCTCCCCTGACGCCAGCAGCGCACCCGCTTCGAGCGCTTCTTCGAACTCGAACCTTGTGAGGGTGATCAAGGTGGTGCGCACGTCTTTCCCTAGATCGCTGAACTCCACCAAGCGCACCCGGTTGTGGACCGCATCACTGTTCAGGAAATGGTAATAGTGGCCTTTGACAAGGCTCCGATAACCTTCAGGCGCAAATAACCTAGCGCCCGTGATCACGGCTCAATCTCCAAGAAAAATTTGCCGTAGGCTGCCAGCAAATCACCACCATCGATATCGAGAGGATGATCGATCAGAATCGGCTTGAAAAAATTTACTGGCAGCTTTCTATCCCAGATGTCTTGGTAGATCCTCGCAATAAACTGGTCACGTTTACCCCATCGGGCTGCATACCGGTAAATGATGGGGTGGATCAAGGCTCCAGCATGCACAGCGCCCTCAATCTCCGCGCTAAACTCCCTAAGCAGCTCAGGTTCGAGGGTCAGCGGCAAGCCATGCATCGGAAAAAGCAGATCGAGATTGCCCACGACGATCGGGTCCAGACGATCCAGAGACATTTGAACGGTCCTGATACCGCCGCTTGCGTAATGCAGTTGCTCTAGGGCTGTGCGCAGCTCAGCGTGATCACGGTCCTTTTTTTGCTGGTTTGGGGTCTTGGCTGCTGAGTAGCGCCTCTCGCGGAAGGCTTGAGCTCGATCCTTCACTGTCCAATTGACCGCGTAGGGTCTCCCATCTGAACCCATCAAATACAGTAAAAGGTCCCCCTGATAGGGAAAGGGCATTCTCTGTCGGTTACCAGCTTTAGTGGTAATCACCACTTGGTGATGCTTGAAGCCTATTTGCTTGGCGATTTCCATCGTCCCAGTGACAGGATGAGGAAAATGTCCTTTGGTGAGTGGATGCCCGTGCAAAGGATGAGGGGCGTGATATGGCCACAACATCTTCTGCTCGTGAATGTCGAGCAATTGAGGATGGAAGAGCGCAAGCTGGGTGAACACCGCTTCTGGAGTGGACAGCGAGTGAATCGCACGGCCGAGCTTCCGGCTATTCATTCTGCTGATACGAGAGCCCTTAGGGGCTTCTCGTGGAACCGCTAAAACCGATGGCGTGTAGATATCGCCCACGCGAAGTGAGCTTGTCGGCTCCTGATGAGAGCAAATCTCTCCTGCAAAGTCATCAATACAGTCCAATGTCTGCGGACCCAAGATTGTCATCCAGCCTGGGGATAATTGCTGGATGCCCCTGTAGCCCTTTGCTTCCCGG
>NZ_JAAHBU010000596.1 GCF_010671725.1 Pseudomonas brassicae
TTGCCAGCGAAGGGGCCCGCGCAATGCTCAGGGAGTGTCGGGCTGGCGCGAAGGATGCGCCTGCACAAACGCATCATGCGCCTCGGCCAACGCCGCCACGCGACGAATGCGCGGCCATCCCGACAGGTCGATATTGAAGCGCTCGGCCGCATACAACTGCGGGATCAGGTACACGTCCGCCAGCCCCGGCGCATCGCCGAAACAGAACCCCGTGTCACCAATCAACTGCTCCACCGCCGCCAGCCCCTGGGTGATCCAGTGGCCGATCCAGGCATTCACCTGGCTGTCGTCATGCCCCAGCGCACGCAGCTGGTTCAACACGCTGACGTTGTGCAACGGATGCACATCGCAGCCGATCAGCGCCGCCACGCCACGCGCCTGCGCACGCAGCACCGGCGCGGCCGGCAGCAACGCCGGCTGTGGATACACCTCTTCCAGGTACTCGATGATCGCCGGCGACTGCACCAGCAATTCGCCCGAATCGATGCGCAGTGCCGGCACCCGCCCTTGCGGGTTCAACGCCAGGAACGCGGCCTGGCGCTGCTCGCCCTTGAGCAGGTTGACCGGCAGCGCCTGGTAATCCAGCTGCTTGAGGGCCAACGCAATACGCAGCCGGTACGACGAGGTCGAACGGTAATAGGTATACAGCTCCATCGCCCTACCCTCTCACTTGGCCGGCAGGATCTTGCCGCGGCACTCGCCAAAGCCGATCGAGGCCATGCCTTCGCGCGTGCAGCGTGCGCGCAGGATGATCTCGTCACCGTCTTCGAGGAACTTGCGCACCTCGCCACTGGCCAGCTCGACCGCCACTTTGCCGCCCTGGGTGATTTCCAGCAGGCTGCCGAACTGACCCGGCTGGGCGCCCGACAGCGTGCCCGAGCCGAACAGATCGCCCGGCTGCAGCTGGCAGCCATTGACGCTGTGGTGCGCAACCATCTGCGCCACGGTCCAGTACATGCTCAGGGTGTTGCTCAGGGTCAGGCGGTGCGCCGGCAGGTTCTGCTCGCGCATGCGCTCGGTCAGCAGCAGCACTTCGA
>NZ_JAAHBU010000597.1 GCF_010671725.1 Pseudomonas brassicae
CTGGCTTGCCAGCGAAGGGTGCTACACGGCCGTCACGACGTGCTTGACCTCTTGGAACGCACTCAGCCCCCACGGCCCCAGCTCACGGCCCAGGCTGCTCTGCTTGTACCCGCCCCACGCCGCCTGCGGGAAGATCACTTGCGGTGCGTTCACCCACACCAGCCCCGCCTGCAGTTGGTCGGCGACCCGCTGCGCGGCCTGCCCATCGGTCGTCACCACGCTGGCCACCAGCCCGAACTCGCTGTCATTGGCCAACGCCACGGCCTCCGCTTCACTGCCCACGCGCTTCACGCACAGCACCGGGCCGAAGATTTCCTCGCGCCACAGCGCACTGTCCAGCGGCACATCGGCAAAGACGGTCGGTTCGATGAAGTAACCGCACGGCCGCTCCACTCGCCTGCCCCCGCACAACACGCTCGCGCCCGCCTGCACACCGCGCTCGATGGCGCCCATCACCCGCAGGTACTGGGCCTGGTTGACCAGCGGCCCCATGTCGGTTTCGCCGGCAAACGGATCGCCCACCCGAATCGCCGCCACGCGCGCCAGCACGCCGTCGACAAAGGCGTCGTACAGGGCGTCGGCCACCAGCACCCGGCTGGTCGCCGAGCACATCTGCCCGGCATTGAAAAAACCACCGCCACACGCCAGCTCGATCGCACGCTGCAGGTCGGCAGACTCCAGCACCAGCAACGACGATTTGCCGCCCAGCTCCAGGCTCACGCCCTTGACCGTCTCGGCGGCGCGCTGCATCACCTGCACCCCGACCGCGTTGCTGCCGGTGAACGAGACCTTGGCAATGCGCGAATCGCTCGCCAACGGTGCGCCCACCGCCAGCCCCGTGCCGCAGACCAGGTTGAACACGCCTGCTGGCAGCCCGCTCTGGGCAATGATGTGCGCCAGTTCAAGTTCCGCCAGCGGCGTCACCTCCGACGGTTTGAGCACGGCGCAGCAACCGGCCGCCAGCGCCGGGGCAAGTTTCCAGGCGGTGGTCACCATGGGGAAATTCCACGGCACGATCAGCCCCACCACCCCGCACGGTTCGCGCCGTACGCGGGCGACGAAATCCTCGCTGGGCAACGCCAGCGCCTGGTCCTGCTGTGCATCCAGCGCCTGCGCAAGGCCTGCGTAGTAGTCGAAGGTCGCAATTACATCATCGACATCGATGGCCGACTCGGCCAGCGGCTTGCCGTTGTTGCTCGACTGCAGCTCGATCAGGCGCTCGCGGCGCGCTTCAACACCACGCGCAATTGCACGCAGGTGCTCGGCACGCTGCGCCCCGGTGGTACGCGACCACTGCGCAAACGCTGCCTGCGCCGCCTGCGCGGCCCGCGCCACGGCTTCGCCGTCACCGCCGGCAACCTGGGCCAGCCGCTGTTCGGTACTCGGGTTGGTCACCGTCAGCACCTGCGTACCGTGCTGCCATACGCCATCGATAAAAATGCCCGGCAAGGTCAGCATGGCTGCACCGCCTGCATCCAGATCGCCTGGTCGATTTCGATCAGGCTGGGGCCCCTGCGATCGCACGCCAGGCGCAAGGCATCGCGCAACTGCGCGACACTGCCCACGGCCTCGGCCGCACAGCCCAGGGCCTTGGCCACGCCAATGAAGTCGGGGGTGTGGATGTCCACGCCCACCGGCTCGATGGCGCGGTTGAGCATGTACTTCTTGATTTCTTCATAGCCCTGGTTGTTCCACAGCAGCACGATCAGCGGCACCTGCGCCTCCACCGCACTGGCCAGCTCGGCCACGGTGAACTGCAGGCCGCCATCGCCGATCAGGCACACGGCGGGCAAGCGCTGCTCACGCTGCTCGGCGCTGCCCAGCCAGCGCCCATGGCCGCCGGCAAGGCGTAGCCCAGGGTGCCGTAGCCGGTGGAGGCGTTGAACCAGCGGCGCGGATGGTCCAGGTCCAGGGTGAGGTTGCCGGTGTACACCGCTGAGTCGAATCACCCACCAGCACCGCCTCGGGCAAGGTCTGCAGGATGGTCTGCAGGAACAGCGTTTGCGCGCGCGTGGCCGGGTCCCACTCGCAGGCCAGGGCCTGGCGCAAACGGCTGACGCGCACCGCGCCCCAGTCGCTGCTGCGCAGCGGTGCCGGCTGATCAGCCAGGGCCAGCAACAACGCATCGGCCGCTTGCCCGGCATCGGCCACCAGCGCCACGGTGGGCGGGTAATTGCGTACGCACTGGTCCGGATCGATATCAACGCGCAGCAGCGTGCCGGGGATTTCGAAGCCGCCCTTGAACGTGACGTCGTAGTCGGTTTCGGCCAGCTCGGTGCCGATGGCCAGCACCATATCGGCCTCGCGCACCAGTGCGCGAGTGGCCAGCAGTGACTGGGTCGAACCGATCAGCAACGGGTGCTGCGAGGCCAGCAGGCCTTTGGCATTGATGGTCAGCGCAACCGGCGCCTGCAGGTAGTCGGCCAGGCGGGCCAGCGCATCGCCGGCCGCAATGGCCCCACCACCGGCCAGAATCAGCGGGCGGCGG
>NZ_JAAHBU010000598.1 GCF_010671725.1 Pseudomonas brassicae
GCCTGGCGCCAGTACGCCCTTGACGATCAGCTCGCGCAGCGCGCGCTGCAGCCGCACGCGCAACTCCAGGGTGGCCAGCGCCGGGTCGGCGAGGCGGATTTTCAGGGTGTCGAGTTCGAAGCTGTGTGCCATGCCAATGTTCGAATGGGGAGGGGCAGGCCGACCATGCTGACCTGCCGCTGCCTGGCTGTCGATGCTGCGTTCGAGCAGGGGGTGGTTACAGCGCGATCTGGTAGAGGATCGTGCCCGGGTTCACGGCAACGCGATTGTAGAGCTGTTGCGCGCGCTTGTTGGTTTCGTGGGTGTGCCAGTAGAGGCGGGTGCACTGCTGTTGTGCGGCGATGTCCTTGACCCAGGCGATCAGCTGTTCGCCTGTGCCCTGGCCGCGAACGTGCGGCGCCACGTAGAGGTCTTCGAGGTAGCAGTAGTGGGTGCTCGACCAGGTGGAGCGGTGGATCACGGCATGCACCAGGCCGACCAGTTCGCCGTTCTGCTCGGCCACCGCAGCGAACATCGGCTCGTTGCTGTCGAGCAGGCGCTGGAAGGTGGTGTGGTTGACGGTTTCGCCCAGCTCGACTTGATAGAAGTCCTGATAGGCCAGCCATAATGCAAGCCATGGCTCGAAGTCGGTGTTGGCGATAGCGCGCAGGGTGAGTGGTGCGGTACTGCTGGTCATCTGGAGTTGCCCTCGGTCGAATGCGGTGAGGTGGCAAGGCGGCGTGCCTCGCGACCTGCCCAAGCATAGGGGCAGGGCGCGGGCATGAACCGACCACTTGGGGCGCGACGGGCAGTCCGCGTTACGTCAGGCCGGCAGCGCTACAGCAAGGCTGAGTAGCCGTTGCTCGACCGTGTCGCGGGTACAGTGGGCCTCCAGGTACTTGCCCTCCACGACGAAACCGAAGTGTGCCTGCAGGGTCTGCGCCAGGGCGCTGCGCCCGGCCAGCTCGGTGGTGTCGATCTGCAGCAGGAAGCCGCGCGCTGTGGAGGTCACGTACAGGTGGGTCTGCACCTCCCGGCTCTGCCAGTGCAGCAGGTAGAAGTAGGGCTCGTCTGCACTGCCGGCAATCGGCACATAGG
>NZ_JAAHBU010000599.1 GCF_010671725.1 Pseudomonas brassicae
AAGATCACGGTGTAGATGGTGATCTGGTGCACGAAGTACACCGCGATTGCCAACCAGATCTGCTTGTCACGGAACATCTGGCTCAAGCGGGTCTGTGGTGGCGCGGCTGCCTTTTCAGCGCTCAGGCGCTGCTCGCCAGCGGCCAGCAGTGCGGGCAGGGCGGTGCCGATGGGGCTCGCAGGGCAGGCGTTCATGGTCGCTCTCCTGGGTCAGTTGCCCGGATGTTCATCCGGGATGGTCAATTCGATGCCCATGCGCAGGCCTTCCTGCAGGATATGCCGGCGCATCTGTGCGCTGGCCTGGGCGCTGTCCTTGTTGCGGATGGCGCGTACCACCGCCTCGTTTTCTTCGAGGCGTGCGGCCAGGTGTTCGGGCGAGTTGCGCAGCACCTGCGCACTCTGCTTGAGGGCATTGCTGGTCTGTTGCACCACGCTCTGGAAGATCGGGTTGGCAGTCAGCGCGAACAGCTCTTCGTGAAAGGCGATGTACGCCCGTACACCGGCTTCGCTGTCGCTGGCGTCAAGCGCCTCGCGCATGTCCATCAGGGTCAGGCGCAGTTGGCCGATCTCCTTGCTGCTGATCGACTGCGCCACCAGCCCGACAATGAACGGCTCCAGGGTGTAGCGCAGTTGCAGCACGTCCTCCAGGCTGGCTCCGGCCACCGCAGCCGGTGCATGCACCAGCTCCTGGGTGCCAGGTTCAAGCACCAGCACGCCCTTGCCAGGCATGGAGCGCACCAGGCCAAGGGTTTCCAGCACCGTGACCGCTTCGCGCAGGCTCGGTCGGCTGATGCCCAGCTGTTCGGCCAGCTCGCGCTGCCCCGGGAGCATCTCGCCCGAGCGCCATTGGCCACGGGCCAGCGCTTGACGCAGTTTTTCCACTACCGCATTCACTACCGTCGATGAGGTAATCACTGTTCGCTCCCTGAGAAGACATGCATACGTTGTTACCTAGAATTCCTGTTGGTGGGCGGGGGTGGGCAGTTTACGCGCCTGAAAGCTGAAACCCTGCTTGCCGTTGAGCACGTTGTTGGCGCGTTCCAGGTCGATGTCCTTCTCCCAGCGTGCGATGGCCACGGTGGCGACGCAGTTGCCGATCAGGTTGGTCAGCGCGCGGCCGATGCCCATGAACCAGTCCACTGCCAGCACCAGTACCAGGCCAACCACCGGGATCGCCGGCACTGCGGTCAGCGTTGCTGCCAGGATCACCAGCGCAGAGCCGGGGATGCCGTGGGCGCCTTTGGAGGTGATCAGCGATACCAGCAGGATGGTCAGCAGGTCGGTCATGGCCAGCGGGGTGCCGGTGGCGTTGGCGATGAACACGATGGCCAGGGTCAGGTAGATCGAGAAACCGTCGAGGTTGAACGAGTAGCCGGTCGG
>NZ_JAAHBU010000006.1 GCF_010671725.1 Pseudomonas brassicae
CCTGTGGGAGCTGGGCTTGCCAGCGAAGAGGCCCGAAGCCGAACAAAAAAAAGCCCGCCATCGCTGCGGGGCTTTTACATCAGGCTTGCTGTGTCGGCAACGCCAGGCACTCGCCCATGCTCACCGCAGAGCCTGCGCCCAGCGACTCGGCCCACTTCACCTGCTCTGGCCCGAACAGCACCACGGCGGTCGAGCCGAGCTTGAAGCGGCCCAGCTCGGCGCCTTTTTCCAAGTGGATCGGCGCACGCGCCGCCTCGTCATAACGGAAAGTCTTCAGCTCGCGCTTGGGTGGCGTGACCAGGCCGGCCCACACCGTCTCGACCGACGCCACGATCATCGCCCCCACCAGCACCACGGCCATCGGCCCGCGCTCGGTGTCGAACAGGCACACCACGCGCTCGTTGCGTGCAAACAGCTCCGGCACGTTCTCGGCCGTGGTCTGGTTGACCGAGAACAGCCGGCCCGGCACATAGATCATCTCGCGCAGGGTACCGGCCAGTGGCATGTGCACACGGTGGTAGTCCTTGGGCGACAGGTAGATGGTGGCAAACTCGCCGCCCATGAACGGCGCGGCATTGGCCGGGTCGCCGCCCAGCAGTTCGACGGCGCTGAAGCTGTGGCCCTTGGCCTGGAAGATGCGGCCATGCTCGATCGGGCCCAGCTGGCTCACCGCACCGTCGGCCGGGCACAGGATGGCGCCTGGGGTCTGGTCCAGCGGGCGCGCGTCAGGCTTGAGCGCACGGGTGAAGAAGGCATTGAAATGCTCGTAGGCGGTCAGGTCTTCGACCAGCGCCTGCGACATGTCGACCTGATAGCGCTTGGCGAACCAGGCGGTGAAGGCATTCTTGAACCAGCGCACGCGGCACTCGGCGACGCAGCCGGCCAGGCGCGAGAGCAGGTGGTGGGGCAGCAGGTACTGGCTGAGGATGAACAAGCGGGATTTCATTGAGTTTCCTTAAACGTCTACAGGCGTGTCCGGATGGTTGCCCCATTCGCCCCATGAGCCGGCATACGCCTTGACCCGTGGGTAGCCCAGGTGCTTGGCCACCAGGTAGGTGAAGCCGGAACGGTGGTGCGTCTGGCAGTGGGTGACCACTTCCTTGTCTTTGCTGATGCCGAGCTGCTCGAGGATCTCGGGCATGTCCCGGCGAATGCGCAGGTGGTCGTTCAGGTCCATGCCGGCAGTCCACTCGAAGTTGACCGCGCCAGGGATATGGCCACCCTTGGCCGCGAGCACTTTTTCGCCACGGTATTCCTGCGGGCTGCGCGCATCCCAGATCGCCAGGTCGGCGGCGCCGAGGCGGCTTTGCAGGTATTCGCGGGTGGCCGTGGGCTCTTCGTGCAGGGTCAGGCTCGGGATGCCCGTGGCCAGCGCCGGCACCTCGGTGGACAGGCTGTTGGCCGGCCAGGCCTGCACGCCACCGTTGAGGTAGTGGTAGTGCGTATGGCCGATCACATCCAGCAGCCAGATGAAACGCCCGGCCCAGCCGCCGCCTTCGTCGTCATACACCACGTACACCGAATCGGCGGTGTGCCCCAGCTCGCCGAAGAGTTTTTCCAGGTCGCCCTTGGCCGGCAGCAGCCCCGGTGCCGGAGGCTGGCCGAGCTGGGTGCGCTTGGGGTCGACGAAGCGTGCTCCGGGAATGTGCCCACTGCCATAGCGATTGACACTGGTCAGATCGACCAGGATCAGCCCCGGCGCAGCCAGGCGGGCCTGCAGGTCGGCGGGTTCAATCACCAGGGGCAGGCCGGAAAAGTCAGTCATCCAGAGTCTCCAGATCGGAACAGAGGGGGCGATTGTAGCGCATGGCTCATGCGCTGCGGTTGCTGAAGGCGGTCAGTGCACGCTCCACGCATTGGGCGGTCTTGCCGAATGCCTGCACGCTGATTTCGGAGAAGGGGCCACCACCCTGGTCGGCCAGTACCAGCATCACCACCTTGCCGTTGCTCGACAGCGAGCGCAGCAGCAGGTGCTCGCCACGGAACAGTACGCGCAAGCTGGCGGGCAGCAGGGCGCCGAACTGGGCGTAGTTGTCGGGGGTCAGGCGCAACTGCGCCGACTGGCTCAGCAGGCGCTGCAGCAGCTTGCTCTGGGCTACCGGTATCACCAGGCTGGCCGCCTCGGCGGGCAGCCCGGCGCTCTGGTGCACGCGCAGGTGGGTATGGCCCTTGTCGGCCATCAGCATCATTACCCGCTGCATGCCGCACGCCGCCAGGGCGTCACGGGCATAGGTGGTCAGGTGCATGGCGTTGCTGAAGGCGCTGGGTTCCACCAGCAGGTCGGCGCAGTACTTGCGCCAGGCCCCCAGCGACTCGGTCGAGGGTACGTCGGCCGGCAGCAGGCGGCGGTGCACGCGGTGGGTGCCGGTCGGCCAGATCAGCGATTCGGCAGGATGGTAGAGGTCGGGGCCGGCATGCAGGCGGGCACTGTGCGCGGCCTGCTGGTGGACCTGTTGCTGCACGTCGCTCAGCGGCGCCTGCAGGTACAGGCTGGTCAGGCGCTGCCAGCGCTGGCTGTGCGGGCAGTCCCAGGCATGTTGCGCCGCCAGGGCCAGCCCGTTGGCCATCAGTACCGTGTTGGCAGGCTGGTTGAGCCAGCGCCGCAGGGCCGGGTCGGCATCGAGCTGTTGCTGCTGGCGCAAGGGGTGCTCATGCAGGCGGGCGATGTGCATCACCTTTACCAGCAGCCGGCGTTCTTCGCTGAGCACCCGGTAGCCCTGGGTCACCCAGGCCGGCAGGCGCCAGAAGTCAGCCAGGGTACGGCACAGCGCCAGCAGCGGCACGCCGAACAGCTCGCGCTCTACCCGCAGCGCCGGTTCGCCCCGGTGCACCACGCGCAGCTCCCACTCTTCGAGCAGCTTGGGGTAGGTGAATGCCAGTGGCCACAGCGGCGAGAGAAACAGCAGGCTGCCCCAGTGGATCTCCTGCCAGAGCCGCGCCAGCTGGCTGGCGAACAGGCCGCTGGCCTGCTGGCTGGCGTGCTGGCTGATCATCTGCAAGTGGCGCAAGGCCTGGGGGATTTGTGCCGGTGGCGCAGTAGGCAGGCGTTGCAACAGCTCTTCGGCGCGCTTGAGGCCCAGCCGGTTGAGGGCAATTTCGAGGCTTTCGGCGGGCTCGGCCATGCTGCCATGGGTGTGCCGGTTGGCCTCGCGCATCACGCTGAGCACCAGGGCGGGGCTGTCCTGCATCAGGTCGGCAATGTCGCGCAGCGAGCGGCGGCTGTCGCCGATGGCGAGCCTGACCCGTTCGTGGCTGTCCAGAGGGACCGGCAGTTGCACGCTGTCGAGCAATCTGATCCAGGCGTCTAGCGTCTTCGGAGTTTGAGTTGGCACGTTAGTTTCACTAGGCATGCTGGACGGTAGCCGAACTGGCTTTTCACTTTGACTGGCTATAGTCTGGCGCAGAACTGCCGATAAGTAGAAGAAGAGTTTTACGAACTTCCGCCCCCGACCCTGACCACGACAGTAAGTGCTTCCAATCTATGGCTAAAATTATCGGCATCATCGTCGTATTCGCGAGCGTGCTTGGCGGATACGTTCTTTCCCACGGCAAGATCGCGGCACTGATTCAGCCCTTCGAAGTGCTGATCATCGGTGGTGCGGCTTTCGGTGCGTTCCTGCAGGCCAACCCCAGCTATATGACCATGCATGTGATCAAGAAGTCGCTGAGCATGTTCGGCTCGCGCTTCTCGCACACCTTCTATATAGAAGTGCTGGGCCTGGTCTACGAAATTCTCAACAAGAGCCGCCGCGAAGGCATGATGGCGATCGAGGGCGACATCGAAGACGCCTCGGCCAGCCCGATCTTCGCCAAGTACCCGGCGGTGCTCAAGGATGAACGCATGACCGCGTACATCTGCGACTACCTGCGCATCATGTCCACCGGCAACATGGCCCCGCACGAGCTCGAGGGCCTGTTCGACATGGAACTGCTGAGCATGAAGGAAGAGCTCGAGCACCCTTCGCACGCGGTCACCGGCATCGCCGACGGCATGCCCGGCTTCGGTATCGTTGCGGCGGTACTGGGTATCGTGGTGACCATGGCCTCGCTGGGCGAGGGCGACCAGGCCTCCATCGGCCTGCACGTGGGTGCGGCACTGGTGGGTACCTTCTTCGGTATTCTGGCGGCGTATGGCTTTTTCGGCCCGCTGGCCACCTCCCTGGCCCACGATGCCAAGGAAGAGGTCAACGTGTACGAGGCGATCAAGGCGTCGCTGGTGGCGTCGGCGTCCGGCATGCCGCCGTCGCTGGCCGTGGAGTTCGGTCGCAAGGTGCTGTACCCCAAGCACCGTCCGAGCTTTGCCGAGCTGGAACAAGCAGTTCGCGGTCGCTGATCCATGGAAAACAATCAGCCGATTATCATCAAGCGCGTCAAGCGTTTTGGCGGTGGCCACCATGGCGGCGCCTGGAAGATCGCGTTCGCCGACTTTGCCACGGCGATGATGGCGTTCTTCCTGGTGCTGTGGTTGCTGTCGACCGCCACGCCAGAACAGAAGATCGCCATTGCCGGCTACTTCAAGGACCCGATCGGGTTCTCCGAGAGCGGCACGCCGTACATCATCGACCTGGGTGGTTCGCCCGAGCTTGCGCCGGAAAAGACCATCAACCCCGAGGTGCAGTCCGAACCGACGCCTGACACCAGCCTCCAGCTGGACCAGGACAAGGTCGAGAGCATGGCCGAGCAGGTGGAGAAAGAGCGCCTGAACCTGTTGCTGCAAGAGTTGCAGAACAAGGTCGAAGAGAACCCGCAACTGCAGAAGTTCAAGGACCAGATCCTCTTCGAGATCACCCAGGATGGCCTGCGGATCCAGATCATGGATGCCGAGAACCGGCCGATGTTCGACCTGGGCAGCGCGCGCCTGCAGCCGTACTTCGAAGACATCCTGCTGGCCATGGCCGACACCATCAAGGCGGTGCCGAACAAGATCAGCATCAGCGGCCACACCGATGCCAAGCCGTATGCCGGCACCGGTGACTACGGCAACTGGGAGCTGTCGGCCAACCGCGCCAACGCGGCGCGGCGGGCGCTGGTTGCCGGTGGCTACCCCGACCCGCAAGTGGCGCGCGTTGTGGGCTATGCGTCCTCGTCGCTGTTCGACCGCGAGCACCCGTTCAACCCGGTGAACCGTCGTATCGACATCATCGTGCTGACCAAGAAGGCCCAGCGCAGCATCGAAGGCGAGCAGACCTCGCCGCCGAACCCGGATGCAGCGCCTGGCACGGCACCGGCGCCCGGCACGGCACCGGCGGTGCCGGCCCCCGAGCCGATGCAGCCACGCGAGTTGCGCGAGAAGCTGAACATCTTCGAGGATGGCGTGTTGAAGATGGACGAGCCCAAGCAGCAGTAGGCAGTGGTTCGACGACGCCGCCCGGAGTGATCCTGGCGGGCGTTGTGCTGTGTGGGCATGGGCATTTCAGTAGCCGCGCCCGATGCTGGCCTTGAGGTCGGCATGGAAACGCTGTGCGTTATTGTCGGCATCGGTGCCGTGCAGCCGACCCAGCGTGTGCTCCAGGCGATAGGCGCTGATGAACAGGTCGAGGTCGCAGGCGCGGACCATCCGCGGCCACGCATGAAGGTAGCCGGGAGCATCCGGAGCCGCCAGCTGGAATGTGGTCACGCGGCGTTCGGCGGCGCAGGCCACACCCAGCGCGAAGGGTACCCACCAGGCGTTGCAGGTGTTGCTGGACACCAGCGTGATCAGGTGTGTGCAGTCGTGCAGGTTGCGCCGCACTCGTGCACTGACGGTGCAGGCATCGTCGGCCGGGGTGTCGATGGCTTCAAGGCAGGTGGTGACACCCTCCAGGCGCAGGTGCTCGCTGATAGCCAGGGCGGCGGCCAGGTCGGTGCGGCAGTAAAGGATTGAAACGGGCATCCGGGTGTCCCTTCGTGGGCGCGGTTTCGGGGCCGGGTTACCTTTGATGATTACGGCCCCTGGTGCAAGTCGCTGGATGGAATCAGGACGTTGCCTACGCGGCCGAGAGAAAGGGCTTACAAATTTGTTGCAGCCCCTGCCACCTTCGCCGGCAAGGCCGGCGCCTGCAGGGCTGTGGATGACAATAATCTTCGGAATTTCCCTATTCCCTGTAGGCTCCTTCCCAATCATACTTTTGCCGCTTATCAGCCATTGCGGTGGTCACGGTAGGACTCTAGTCTCAGGTGGTCGTTGACAATCAGCGACCGGTTTTGACAGGCCGATCTTATCGTGGACATGCAAGCGCTTATGGCGACTGCGCGTGGGGCACACTCGTGTGCGCCGAGTCCCGGTGATCGGTCTGTCAACCCGCGTACAGTTGCCACCCATTTGTTTGACAGCAGAGGTGGGCGACTCCATCACCGGAGGTCCCATGCTGAAAATCGTCCCCGATCCACCGCATCACATTCATCTCTCCCTTGAGGACATCCTCGTCAAGGTATCGGAGTACCTGTCCTGCGCACTCACCGTGACCCAGCAGGCGGTGCACCTGCATACCAAACCACCCCAGTTGCAGTTGAGCATGGCGGCCATGCACGAAATCGAGCATGCGCGCAGCCTGCTCGAAATGGCCTTGAGCAAGGTTCAGGTCAGGCACTGATCGCGAGCGCTTCGCGCTCGTTCGCTGGCAAGCCAGCTCCCACAGGGATAGCGCTGAGCTTGAGGGCGGCGGGGTACCTGTGGGAGCCGGCTTGCCGGCGAAAGCGTCGGAACAGTCAATGCAAGGTGTTCTTCGGGAGATTCACCAATGGAAAACGATTCAGTGACTGGCATGTCCAAGGCGCTGGTCGAGGATGTGGCGCACGCGATGTTTATCGAGCACACGCGTGCGCCATGACCGTCAGTAGGTGTCCTGCGGCAAGCTGGCAATGATCGAGCGGTAGCTGTTCATGCGCTGCTGCTGCACGCGCCCGTCTTCCAGGGCCTTGAGCAGCGCACAGCCGGGCTCGCGGTCATGCTTGCAGTCGCGGAAGCGGCAGGTGCCGATCAGGTCGTTGAACTCGATGAAGCCGGCCTCCACGTCTGCCCGGCTCACGTGCCCCAGGCCGAACTCGCGGATACCCGGCGAGTCGATCAGTTCACCGCCCCCCGGGAAGTGGTACAGGCGCGCCGTGGTGGTGGTGTGCTGGCCCTGGCCAGACCACTCCGACAGCTCGCCCACGCGGGTGTCGACGTTGGGCAGCAAGCTGTTGACCAGCGACGACTTGCCCACGCCCGACTGGCCCACGAACACGCTGATATGCCCGTCGAGCAATGTCTGCAACTGCTGCATGCCGTCACCGTGGTGCGCCGACACTTCCAGTAACGGATAACCCAGATGGCGGTACACCGCCAGCAGCGCGTTCAGCGCCGGGGCATTCTGCTCGTCGATCAGGTCGGCTTTGTTCAGCAGCAGCAACGGACGGATGCCGGCATGCTCGGCCGCCACCAGGTAACGGTCGATCAGGTTGGCATGCGGCTCGGGCGCCGGGGCGAACACGATCACGATCAAGTCGACGTTGGCCGCCACCGGCTTGAGCTGGCCACGGCTGTCGGGGCGGCACAGCTCGGTATGGCGCGGCATCTGCGCCACGATCACGCCAATGCCCTGGTTGCCCGCGCGCCACACCACCTTGTCACCGGTGACCAGCGCCGGCAGGTTGGCGCGCAGGTGGCAACGGAACACCTGGCCGGCGACGTCGCGTCCTGGGCTTCGACTTCGACCTGTACGCCAAAGTGCGCAATCACCAGGCCCAACTGCTCGGGGCCCAAATCACCGCCTTCAAGGGTGTCCAGCGTGTGCTGTTCGCGTTTGGCAGCGCGGGCGGCGCGCTCACCCTGGATTTTTTCGATGCGCCAGTTCTGGCGGCGATTGAGCTGGCGTTTGGCCATGAAAGTCTCGTGTCGTTAAAGCAAAGCGTGTGAGGGTGCAACGGCGTCGAGTCTAGCACGCCCCACTAGGCTAAACTGCGCACCTACCGAGGAGCACAACCATGCAGAATCCACAAAACCTGATCTGGATCGATCTGGAAATGACCGGCCTGGATCCGGACAGCGACGTCATCATCGAGATGGCCACCATCGTCACCGACAGTGACCTGAACACCCTGGCCGAAGGCCCGGTGATCGCCATCCACCACAGCGATGAAGTGCTGGCGCGCATGGACGAGTGGAACACCCGCACCCACGGAGGCTCGGGCCTGACCCAGCGTGTACGCGAGAGCCAGGTCAGCATGGCCCAGGCCCAGGCCCAGACCATCAGCTTCCTGGAGCAGTGGGTGCCCAAGGGCAAGTCGCCGATCTGCGGCAACAGCATCTGCCAGGACCGCCGTTTCCTCTACCGCCACATGCGCGAGTTGGAAAACTTCTTCCACTACCGCAACCTGGACGTCTCGACCCTCAAGGAGCTGGCCGCGCGCTGGGCCCCCGAGGTACGCGACAGTTTCAAGAAGGGCGGCACGCACCTGGCACTGGACGACATCCGCGAATCGATCGCCGAACTGCGCCACTACCGCGAGCACTTCATCAAGTTCTGACCCAGGTTGCGCCAACAATCGTTGCGCGCCCCCTTTTGGTGCCTGAGGCAACTGGGTAGACTGCGCGCCTCTTTGCACGGACCTGCACCATGTTGTTGATGCTCTACTTGATTGCCATCACCGCCGAAGCCATGACCGGTGCGTTGTCGGCTGGCCGGCGCGGCATGGACTGGTTCGGCGTGGTGCTGATCGCCTGCGTTACCGCCCTGGGCGGTGGCTCGGTGCGTGATGTACTGCTGGGGCACTACCCGCTGACCTGGGTCAAGCACCCGGAGTACCTGGTGCTGACCAGCGTGGCGGCGTTGATCACCATCTTCATTGCGCCCTTGATGCGGCATTTGCGCTCGTTGTTTCTGGTGCTCGATGCGCTGGGGCTGGTGGCCTTCACCCTGATTGGCTGCATGACGGCGCTGGAAATGGGCCAGGGCATGCTGGTAGCGTCGATCAGCGGGGTGATCACTGGGGTATTCGGCGGGATCCTGCGGGATATCTTCTGCAACGACATCCCGTTGATCTTCCGGCGTGAGCTGTATGCCAGCGTGTCGTTCCTGGCGGCGTGGTTCTACCTGGGCTGCGTGTACTTCAAGGTGCCGGGCGAGCAGGCGATCCTGCTGACGCTGTTTGGCGGGTTCCTGATCCGGCTGCTGGCCATTCGGTTCCACTGGGAAATGCCCAAGTTCCAGTACAACGACGAGCACTGATCGGTCGCCTGTGCTGGCCTCTTCGCTGGCAAGCCAGCTCCCACAGGGTTATCCAGCGCACACAAAACCCTGTGGTAACTGGCTGCCAGCAAAGGCCGCGCCGCCGCTCCAAGCGCGTGCCGCACGTTGGCGCAGCCCTCACAGGGTTATGCAGCGCACACAAAACCCTGTGGGAGCTGGCTTGCCAGCGAAGGCCGCGCCGCCGCTCCAGGCGCGTGCCGCA
>NZ_JAAHBU010000060.1 GCF_010671725.1 Pseudomonas brassicae
GCTCCATCCCGCGTCTGTGGAGTGAATTCTACAGATATATCTGGACGTGTCAATCGCTAAAAACCAGAAATCCTTTTTTGTTCAATTGCTTAGCGCTCGTGAATGAGGCACGGGGCAGGCTGGGCGGGGCTTGCAGGGCATTCATGGGGTACAAATACCGGTGTGGATGCAGTCGCCGGGAGTGAATGAGATACTGCACGTACGAATCAACGGTAGCCACGGTCATCCATGTCTCAGCGCAAGATCATTCATATCGACTGCGATTGCTTCTATGCGGCTATCGAGATGCGCGACGACCCCCGCCTGGCCGGCAAGCCGCTGGCGGTGGGTGGCTCGGCCGAGCGTCGGGGTGTGATTGCGACCTGCAACTACGAGGCCCGCGCCTTTGGCGTGCGCTCGGCGATGTCGTCGCATCATGCCCTGAAGTTGTGCCCGGACCTGGTCATCGTCAAGCCACGCATAGACGCTTATAAAGAAGCGTCACGCGAGATTCACAACATCTTTCGCGAATACACCGAGCTGATCGAGCCACTGTCGTTGGATGAAGCCTACCTGGACGTGTCGGACAGCCCGCGCTTTGCCGGTAGTGCCACGCGCATTGCCGACGATATCCGGCGGCGCGTTGCACAGCGCCTGCACATCACGGTGTCGGCCGGGGTGGCACCAAACAAGTTCCTGGCCAAGATCGCCAGTGATTGGCGCAAACCCAATGGGCTGTTCGTGATCACCCCGCCTGAGGTCGAGGATTTTGTCGCAGCCTTGCCCGTCAGCAAGTTGCACGGCGTGGGCAAAGTGACCGCCGACCGGCTTGGGCGCCTGGGTGTCATCAATTGCCTGGACCTGCGCGAGTGGGAGCGGTTGGCGCTGGTGCGCGAATTCGGCAGTTTTGGCGAGCGCCTGTATGGCCTGGCACGGGGCATCGATGAGCGAGCGGTGCACAACGACAGCCGGCGTCAGTCGGTGAGTGTCGAGAACACCTACGATGCCGACCTGCCTGATCTGGCCAGTTGTCTGGAAAAACTGCCCGAACTGCTCGAGTCGCTGAGTGGCCGCATGGCGCGCATCGATGACAGCTACCGGCCAGGCAAGCCGTTCGTGAAGGTCAAGTTCCACGACTTCACCCAGACCACCCTTGAGCAGGCAGGGGCGGGGCGTGATCTGGCAAGTTACCAGCAACTGCTCAGCCAGGCCTTCGCACGTGGGGCCAAACCGGTTCGTCTACTGGGGATAGGTGTGCGTCTGCAGGATTTGCGTGGGGCGCATGAACAGCTGGAGTTGTTCTTGCCCCAGTGAAGCCGAACGCGCCGCAGGCGTCGCGTCCGGTTCGCGGGAGGGGTCTACTGCGCGCCCGGATCGGCCACCAGGCGGCCGGCGTCCTTGGTCAGTGACTTGAGAAACTCCTCTTGCAGTTCCGGATCGTTGCGGGTCAGCTCGATCAGGCTCTGCTCCAATTCGCTGGCTTCCTCTTCCAGGCCAAGCTCGGACAGACGCTTGACGCGATGCACCCATTGGCTGACTTCGTCGTCTTCCAGGTCGTCGTAGATCAGGTCGTGGGCTTCGACCAGTTTGCCGCGCAGCGTTGTGCTGAGCAGCAGGCTGGCGTCGGCGCGTACGCTGTTCTCTTCATCGGCCACGGCCAGGTGCAGTGTGCCGACATGGGTCAGATTCTGTTCGGTGAACGGGCTGTCGAGCAGGTTCAGGCGCAGCACCCCGTTGCGATCGGTGGTCAGTTCGTGGGTGAGCTTGCCCGCCTTGACTTCGACCGGACGCTCGCTCCACGGCAGGCTGGTGTACTCCTGGCGCTTGTCCTTCTGTACTTCGTTGATGCCCGCCAGGTTCTGTTGCGCACGGCCGTTGGACTGCACGTTCATGAACGGATTGAGCCCGGCGAAGCCATAGCTGAGCCAGTCGCGGGTGACGCTGTCGGGCAGGTTGCCCAAGGCGAACACATTGACCACATTGGCGCCGGCACCCGCCACCACAGCCACTGCGCCCAGCGGTATCTCGTACAGTTCGCGCCAGGGCTGGTAGGGCGTATAGCGGTCGTAACGGCGGGTCACTTCGAATTCGGTGACTTCGAAGTTCTTCTGCTCGTGGATGCGAACACGCCGCTGCGGCAGCTCGAGCACCTTCGGCTCACCGACATCAATCTGCAGGCTGTGCTCGAGCAGCTTGCGCTCGATCCGCTCCTCGTGCTCGCTACGCTGGGACATCTGGTTGGCGCAACCGCTGAGGAGCACAACGCCGCACAAGGCGGCGCCTCCGAAGGTCATTCGCTTGAACATGTCTACTCTTGTGTTGGCTATCAGCGACGGATGCGGGCTTGCAGGAACGACAGCACCTCGGCCACGGGCAGGGCCTGGGCCTCGCTGTCCTTGCGGTACTTGTATTCCAGGTTGCCATCGGCCAGGCCGCGGTCGCTGACCACGATCCGGTGGGGGATGCCGATCAGTTCCATGTCGGCGAACTTGATCCCCGGGCTGGTTTTCTTGTCGCGGTCGTCCAGCAGTACTTCAAAGCCTGCGGCGGTCAGCTCGGCATAGAGCTTGTCGGTGGCTTCGCGCACTTCGGCGGTCTCGTAGCGCAGTGGCACCAAGGCGACCTGGAACGGCGCCAGGCTGTCGCTCCAGATAATGCCCTTGTCGTCGTAGTTCTGCTCGATGGCAGCGGCGACCACGCGCGATACACCAATGCCGTAGCAGCCCATGGCCAGGGTCACCGGCTTGCCGTTCTCTCCCAGTACCTGGCACTTGAGTGCCTCGCTGTACTTGGTGCCCAGCTGGAAGATGTGCCCGACTTCGATGCCGCGCTTGATCATCAGCGTGCCCTTGCCGTCAGGGCTCGGGTCACCGGCCACGACGTTGCGCAGGTCGGCGATTTGCGGCACTGGCAGGTCGCGCTCCCAGTTCACGCCGAAGTAGTGCTTGTCGTCGATGTTGGCGCCGATGCCGAAGTCGCTCATCAATGCCACCGAGCGGTCGATGATGCAGGGCAGCGGCAGGTTCAGCGGGCCCAGCGAGCCGGCGCCGGCACCGATGGCGTCACGCAGTTCGGCATCGCTGGCCATGACCAGCGGGCTTGCCACCTGCGGCAGGTTGGCTGCCTTGATTTCGTTGAGTTCGTGGTCGCCACGTACGATCAGCGCAATCAGCTTGCCCTCTTCGGCAGCATGCACGATCAGGGTCTTGACGGTGCGCTCGATCGGCACGCCATAGCCTTCGACCAGGGCCGCGATGGTTTTCGCGTCCGGGGTGTCGACCAGGCGCAGTGCCTCGGTAGGCGCAGGGCGCACGGTTTCCCGTGGTACAGCCTCGGCTTTCTCGATGTTGGCGGCGTAGTCGGAGCTGTCGCTGAAGATCACGTCGTCTTCGCCGGACTCGGCCAGTACGTGGAACTCGTGGGACCAACTGCCACCGATCGAGCCGGTGTCGGCTTGTACAGGACGGAAGTCCAGGCCCAGGCGGGTGAACACGTTGCAGTAGGCCTGGTGCATGCGATCGTAGGTCTGTTGCAGCGATGCCTGGTCGGCATGGAAGGAGTAGGCATCCTTCATGATGAACTCGCGACCGCGCATCAGGCCAAAGCGTGGACGGATCTCGTCGCGGAACTTGGTCTGGATCTGGTACATGTTCAGTGGCAGCTGTTTATAGCTGCTCAGTTCGTTGCGGGCGAGGTCGGTGATCACCTCTTCGTGGGTCGGGCCCACGCAGAATTCGCGACCGTGGCGGTCCTTGAGGCGCAGCAGTTCCGGGCCATACTGTTCCCAGCGGCCGGACTCCTGCCACAGCTCAGCGGGCTGGATGGCTGGCATCAGCACTTCCAGGGCACCGGCAGCGTTCATTTCTTCGCGCACCACGGCTTCGACCTTGCGCATCACACGCAGGCCCATCGGCAGCCAGGTATAAAGGCCGGATGCGAGCTTGCGGATCATGCCGGCCCGCAGCATGAGCTGGTGGCTGATCACGACGGCGTCGGAAGGGGTTTCTTTCTGTGTGGCGAGCAAATATTGACTGGTGCGCATGGTAGGCCGTTGTCGGTTGCTTAACTGAAATGACCCCGCATTGTACGGGGGCGATTCGGTGGCGTACAGGATGGTGGCGCCGGAAACTGCGCCAAGTGTATCAGCGCAAAAGAAAAAGCCCGGCAGTGCCGGGCTTTTTCGAGCTGAGGGGCGTGAGCCGGGAGGCTTACAGGATGCTCAGCGGGTATTCCACGATCAGACGGGTGTCGGTGAAGTCGTTGTAGTTCGCTGCGTTCTCAACCGCGTTGGCACGGTTGATCGAGTGACGCACGCGGAACGACAGATCCTTGGCCGGGCCTTCCTGAATCACGTACTTGGACTCGAAGTTCCATTCGTGTTCTTTGCCTTCGACGTTGTTCTCGTTGTCGTCGGCCAACTGAATGTTGTCACCGGTGATGTAGCGGGTCATGAAGCTCAGGCCCGGCACGCCGTAGGACGCCATGTTCAGGTCGTAGCGCGCCTGCCACGAACGTTCGTTCGGGCCCACGAAGTCGGAAATCTGTACCGAGTTGGCTACCGATACCGTGCCGCCGCCGTCTACACCGTAGTTGTAGCCGGTAGGACCGCTGGAGCGCTGGTGGGCCAGGGTAAAGGTATGTGCGCCCAGGGTGTAGGCTGCCGACAGGCTCCACACCTTGTTGTCCAGATCGCCGGCGAGTTTCTTGCCTTCGTCCTTGCTGCGGTAGGCATTGAAGTCGAACACCAGGCCCTGGTCTTCAGACAGTGGCACGGCCAGGTTCAGGTTGACGTATTGCTTCTTCCAGAAGTCTTCAACGTCAGAGGCGTGGATCGCTGCACTGAAGTTGTCGGTGAACTGGTAGCTGGCGCCGACGATATCGGCAGAGCGCAGGGTGGCGCCGCTTTGGGTCAGGCTGTCACGACCGGTCTGCACCTGGCTGTTCATGGCGGTGAAGTGACCTGCGGTCAGCTCCAGGCCCTTGATCTCGTTGCTGGTGATCAGGGTACCGGTAGCGACTTCCGGCAGGATGCGGCTGTCGTCGGTGGCGAAGACCGGGCTGCTGGTCATCTGGTTGCCGTACTTGAGCACGGTGTTGGACAGACGCAGCTTGATGGCACCGCCGGCTTCAGACTGGGTGTCTTCCGGGCGACCTTCGCTGTTGGTGGCGAACTGGTCGGCGCCGCGGGTACGGCCACGGCCGCTGTCCAGTTTGGTGCTGCTCAGTGTGTGGGCATCGATACCGAAACCGATGGTGCCCTGGGTGAAGCCCGAGGAATACAGCAGGCGAGTGCCGATGCCGGTTTCTTCGTAGTAGGAGTTTCGCAGGCCAGCTTTGGTGTTGGCGATGGAAGCGCCATTGCGGGCATCACGGTTCATGTACAGCACACGGTTGAAGATGTCGAACTTGCTGTCTTCAACGAAGCCTTTGGAATCACCTTGTTCGGATGCTACTGCCATCTGCGAGGCGCCTGCCGCTACGGCCAGGGCGATCATGCTCCACTTCATCACGCGCATCGTGATTTGCTCCTTTGGTTTTTAGGAAGATTACTGCCATGCCCCTTGGTTTTTTTATGGGGCGGCTCTTTCTTGTTTGAGTCGGCGAAATGTATATCACGCAGACTGTTGCTGGCGATACTTGCGAAATGAACCTTTCGGTAACCTTACGGTCATGTCGCAAACGGTTAAGTCCTTGTCGCAAATTACGTCCCGGCTTTACGGGGTCGCGCAACTACAGTGCTGTTTAGCAGGGCATCAGGGCGGTTGAACATACGCTAAGCCCTTGATACCAAAACTCCCTGGTTACCCGTGCAACTGTTGTTTTTGTCGCTGTTCGCTTGCTTATGCAGGCGTCATGCCGACGATGGGCAGTGAGAATGCAACAAGCGTGCTCAACCGTGCCAGGCGTTGATGAAATTTTCACATTTGTTCATTCGAAACGGGTTTGGCGTAGAAAAACCGGGGGTTCAAAGACATTTTCGTTTGGCAGGCGATGCCGTTGCGGAATAAGTAAAAAACCGACTTCAAAGTCAAATCGTTACCGATCTGTAGGATGGGTGAGTAGTTTTGGGTAAGGCGCTGCGCTGATTGGGTTCGCGAGGCGCTATTTTGGTGCGAAAAGTAGCGTTTTGTTACCGGCGCTTCCACTGCAGCGGTGCCTGCTGCTGGTGCTGTGGGTTTGCTGGCGGGCCAAATCGGGGCGGGGGATAGGGTGTGCCCACGTATCCCATGCCACGTGTGGCGATCGGGAGTATCCTTGCGAGCATGGCTTGCCCTGGGGTGAGCATTCGAAAATAGCGAGGAGTTTGCCTGTGTTCGTTCTGGATTCACGTTTGCATCAAGACACTGTGGCGTTGGGGGATTTTCCGCTTTGCCGTTTGTTAATTAGTAAGGATGCTAACTATCCATGGTTCATTCTCGTTCCGCGGCGGGCCGACATCAGTGAGTTCTTTGAACTTGAAGAAGCGGATCAGCAGCAACTCTGGAAAGAAACCACTGCGTTGGCCGAGTTGCTCAAGGCATTGTTCGGTGCGGATAAAATGAACGTGGCGACGTTGGGTAACGTTGTCAGCCAACTACACATGCATGTGATTGTGCGACATAAAGGCGATGCCGCCTGGCCGGCGCCGGTGTGGGGGCATTCGCCGGCGCTTGCGTATGCCGATGATCAGTTGGAGCAGGTTCGTCAGCGGCTGGTTGCGGCCTTGGG
>NZ_JAAHBU010000600.1 GCF_010671725.1 Pseudomonas brassicae
GCTTGCCAGCGAAGGGTTCACCGCCTGTATCAGGCCTTACTCTGGAATACGCAGCGTCTGTCCCGGGTAGATCTTGTCCGGGTGGCTGAGCAGCGGCTTGTTGGCCTCGAAGATCTTGTTGTAGTGGTTGGCGTTGCCATACACCGCCAGCGAAATCGCACTCAGGGTGTCGCCCTTCTTCACCACCACGAAACGCGCTGCCGCCACCACCGGGCCGGTCACGGTGAGCTGGTCGTCCACCGACGCCACACCTGCGATATTGCCCAGCGCCAGCAGGATCTTCTCCTTCTCTTCCTGGCTGCCCACCTCGCCTTTGACGGTGACCTTGTCACCCTCCACGGTGGTCTGAATGTTCGGATTGCCCAGGCCGACCTTGCTCACGTGTTCCTTCAACTGGTCATCCGCGTTGGCGTTGCCAGGTGTCAGCAGGTCGAACAGTTTTTCACCTGCTTCTTTCACGAAACTGAAAATGCTCATCCTGTGCTCCTTAGGTATCAATGACCGGAGCAGGCAGTCTAGGACAAGATAGAATGCTTCGCCTGCGAATGCCCTAGGAGCGACGGTGGACATCAAACAACTCAAATTCCTCATCGCCCTGGATGAAACACGCCACTTCGGCCAGGCCGCCGCACGCTGCCACGTGACCCAACCGACCCTGTCGATGCGCCTGCGCAACCTGGAGAAGGAACTGGGCCTGGCGCTGGTCAACCGTGGCCAGCGCTTCGAGGGCTTCACCGCCCCAAGGCGAACGCGTGCTGGCCTGGGGCGCGCTCGGTGTTGACCGCCTACGAGGGGCCTGTACGCCGAGGCCGCCGCCTGCCCTGGGCACTGGGCCGGCACCCCTGCGCC
>NZ_JAAHBU010000601.1 GCF_010671725.1 Pseudomonas brassicae
CCCGGCACGCTGCGTGTGTCGGGCAGCGTGCCAATCTCACCCAGCGCCACGCCGCCGACACGCGTGTCGAGCCCCAGCTCCTGACGCGGGGTATCGAGCAGTGGCCGGCTGCCGGTGCTGAGGTCGAGCGGCGCGACCAGGCTCGGCCCGGCCTGCTCGCGGGTGGCCAGGTCGATGCTCGAACCACCCAGCGTCCAGTTGCCCGGCGCTCCCGCTGCACCGCTGCCGGTGGCACGGGTACCCGCCTCGGCACTGAGGCGGAACAGCCCATTGCTGCCAGTCGGCAGCACAAAGCCCGGCAGGTCGAGCGGGTTGACCTGGCGCTGGGCCAGATCAGGCGGCAACTGCGCATTAATGCTCACCACATTGGGATTGACGCGCCCGGTGGTCTGGGTGTTCGCCCCGGTCAGTGCGTCGGTGGCATAGCCGGTGTTGTTACGCGTAACGCCGTTGCCCAGGTTGCGCGAAGCGCTGATGCTGACGGCCCCGCCCGCCTGCACCACCGCGTTGGCGGCGACGCCGCTGTTGATCGTGGTTTCGGTGGTCTCGGCCAGGGTGTAGCCGAGGATACGCTGCGGCACCGCAACGCCCGAGTTGGGCCGGTAGTAGGGGTTGGCCTTGCCGGTATTCTGGTTGCCCCTGGCGATCGGCGAGGTATAGCCGCCACCGTCGTCGTAGTATTCCTCGAAGTACTTGAACTGGGTTTTCGAGTTGTACTTGGCGTATTGGGCAAGTGCCCCGCCGTCACTCACCAGCCCCATCCACACGCTGGAGCGCTCGCTGTCATTGGGGTTGCGGAACTTGCGGGTACGCACCACGCTTTCGGTCGAGGCACCTTCGTTGAGGAAGTCGCCGGTGGCGATGTCGATCGAGGTGGCTGCGCTGACCAGGCTGTGCTTGTTTTCAAACAGGTCGGAGCGCACCGCCAGCGACCCGCCGGCATTGATCGAGGCCGCTGCGGAGTCGGCCTGGACGGTACGCGCGATCTCTTCGGTGACGTAGTACCAGAAGTCGTAGTGACGCCCCTTGCAGTCGATGCACTGGTAAGTGATGGTGCCGGAAAGCACCTGTTCGCTGACCGAGAAGGCGTCCTTGCGGTTGATCACGCTCTGCCCGTACAGGCCCATCGCGCCAGCGCTCTGCAGGGTGGCCGAGACGTTCTCGATGCGAGCGGCCCGGTTGAGCGCGGTATCGCGCGCCACCAGCAGGCTGCCCAGGCTGTAGACGGTCGCAAAGCGGTTGGTGAAATCACCGACCAGCAGGCGCATGTCGCCGCCGCTGGAAATCAGGCTCTGCTCAGCCGCGCTCTGGCCCTGGTTGAGCAACACCTGGCTGACGATGTCGAGTTGGCCGGCGCTGCCCAGCGTGCCGCTGTTGGTGAGTGAATCGGCGCCCAGGTAAAGGTCGGCGCCCGCGGTGATACGGCCCGCATTGGTGAACTGGCCGGTGCTGGTGACCCGCGTTGCAGCGGCACCGACAATGCTCGCCGGCGCCAGCAGTTGCACGCTGGCAGCACTCAGGTTCAGGTTGCCAAGGCTGGTGGCCTGGCCGCTGCCGCCGTAGGCGCCGGTCAGGGCGATGTCGAGGGCACCATTGCTGGCGATCAGGCCATCGTTGCTCCAGTTGCCGCCGCGGCCGATCAGGCTGTCGGACGCCAGCAGTTGCCCGCCACCGGTCTGTACCAGCTCACCCACATTCACGCTCAGGCGCCCGGCCTGGATCACGCTGCTGTTGGTCCAGCTGGCCGCATTGAGGGTCAGGCCACCCAGGGTGACGAAATCGCCACCGGCTTCACCGAGGGTAGCCATGCCGATCTCGAACTCGCCGGTGCCACCGTGCAGCACCTTGCCGCCACGGTTGGCAACGCTGCCCGCTTGCAACACCAGGCCGACGTTGGCGCTTTCCAGGCGACCGCCCTGGTTGTCGAGCAGCCCGGCAACCTGCAGCCGGGTGCGCCCGCTGCTGCCCAGCGCACGTATCTGCCCGCCCTGGTTGTCGAGGCTGGTGGCCAGCACGTCGAGCTGCGTGTCACTTTCGATGACGCCATTGCGGTTGCCCAACGCACCGCGCAGGCTG
>NZ_JAAHBU010000602.1 GCF_010671725.1 Pseudomonas brassicae
ACACGATGGTGCCGACGAACAGCATGAACCACCACTTGGGCAGCGGTTGTCATACTCCTCGATGCGTCGTAGGCATGGCCTAGGTTTTCTTCCGTCGGTGGTTTCGCTGCGCTGCCCCTTGCGGGTGGACAGCAGCAGCCAGGTCAGGGCAAAAATGGTACCCAGACTCAGAACGGTGACGTACAGACTCCAGAAGGTAGTCATTCTTTGTTACTCCTAGAAGCGCTCGCTTGCGCTTGCTCGACGTGCTTGCTGGCTTCGGGATCATCCGCGAAGGGCAGCATGGTCGCTTCGTCGAACTCGGACTTGCGCCGAGAACTGAATACCCACAACGCCAGGCCGATGAAGGCCACCATCACCACGACGGTGCCCAGGCCACGAATCATCCCGATATCCATCAAGGTCACCGTTTGCTTTTGATGATGGTGCCAAGCCCTTGCAGGTAGGCGACCAGAGCGTCCATTTCAGTCTTGCCCTTGACCGCGTCGCGGGCACCGGCGATGTCTTCGTCGGTGTAGGGCGTGCCGAGGGTGCGCAGTACTTCCATCTTCTTGGCGGTCAGCTTGCCGTCGAGGGTGTTCTCCACCAGCCACGGGTAGGACGGCATCTTTGATTCGGGCACCACGTTGCGCGGGGTTGTACAGGTGCGCGCGGTGCCAGTCATCGGAGTAGCGCCCGCCAACCCCGGGCCAGGTCCGGGGCCGGTGC
>NZ_JAAHBU010000603.1 GCF_010671725.1 Pseudomonas brassicae
TTTGACCATTACCTGCTGAATCCGTTGCCCACGGACGAAAAGAGCTTTCAGACATTCGTTGTTAATTTAGCCAGCGAGATCGAAGCCAAGGGAAGCAATTTAGAATGCGCCGGATTCTCTGTCTCTGAGACTTCTGTCCTTTGGTTGGCGACCCTATGGATGAGGACGCGTGTGTTAACGCTGCGCAGTCGCTACCTGGCTCAGTAGCTGCTTTCGTAGCGTGTCATAGCCCAGAAGACAGGTTGAAAGGTATTAGGTTGTGTACGCTGGAGATGTCCGGATCTGGACGGAAGTTGAGAAATTATCCAAGCGAGCATTAAATAAACAGTTAACAGGTAAGCGTCCTGGCGCACTTGCCCTGCAGTTTATCAACGATACGATCGAACCCATTAATACCGCATTTGAACCCCAAAATAAATATCGTCTTCTTTCAGAAAAACTGCTTATTAAAGATCATGCGCTGATGCTTATAGTTACGAATAGTATCGAACTATCTATTGAGAGTGTATTCATCCCGTACAGAATAGACGCCTCTCAACAAGAACATTGCACGCTTGCAGCATTTTACAGTGATCGGCTCGACTATCCAATAGCGCAGATCAAAACTCTATTTGACCCCCGATGATACTCGGGTCGTGCCCATTGCAGCCCATTGCTAGCAAGTGGCATATCCACTATGTAATACGGGAAACTCCGATCAAGTCAGCACTTGTAACCGACCTGTGGCTGAAGTGGCCTCTGCTCAGCCACCTCAGTAAGCTTTAAGGATAAGTAGATGGTCTTCTCCGATATCGAATATGCCGGTAAGGGAAGTAGAGCAGCCGTGCGTGCTTCCTGACAGCGATGGAGCAAGCCCTGCCGAGTGGATGCAGAAAACGCGTTGCCTGCTGAGACTACTTTGCAATCGGAGCTGGCATGGCTCACAACTAGGGATATCCTTTGTTTCTCTGAACATGATTGATAACGGCGCTCACGCAGCATAAATATAGGCTGAACTCGACGACAATGGCACCCATTGAAGTTAAGCTGACTGCAACGTTTTAAGTATCGGCGCTTTAAATGCATGTTCATAAGTGCACTATTATAGTAAGAGGGAAACATGTCAAATGTAACTGATATCGTTAGCGCTGTAGGTAACGCAGTTTCGGCTCTTGCAGCCTGCGTAGCTGCGATCGGCGTATGGTACGCACGACACCAGTTAAAGACGAGTCGTGAGATTGCGCAGTTGCAGTTTGAAGATTCATTGGGAAAGGAATACCGCGAATTGGCCGGAGAGCTGCCGAAGAAGGCTTTAATGGGAGAGGTCCTAACTGACTCTGAATACGAAGAAGCCTTCGATGAGCTGTATCGCTATGTCGATTTGACCAATGAACAAACTTCGCTCCGGGCGCATGGGCGAATTACTCCGGATGTATGGAAAAGTTGGTCGGAGGGAATTGAGGCGAACCTAAAACTACCGGCATTCGCGCGGGCGTGGATTGAGATCAAGACTAGATCTTCTGGCTTTGAGGAGCTTCGTCGGCTTGAACTAGAATTATTCCAGAGCGACCCCAAGGATTGGCATTGAGCCCTGCTCCCGGTCAATGCTTCGGTCGTTATCGTTAACTATCGAGCGGCAGCTATGGGTCGAAAGCAGCCTGTCGCGACAGGCTGTAGTGGATCGTTTACTGCCTTTCGTGACAGGCAGCAGTCGGCCAACAACAGACCTTCGGCATCGGGTCTGCTTCTCGCCTAAATATCGGCAATAGTTGGCGACAGCATTTCCCCCTCTAGATGTCGATACGTGAAATCTGGAAACCGCACCACCAAACAACTCCAAATTTCCCGAAATGCTACCGCCGCCTCATGCGAATCTCGGTATGTGCGTCCCTGAGCCATGGAAGATATTAGTCTCAATCGGTGAGACTCGCACAACTCTTTAAGTTCCGAACCAAAGTTAGAAACTGTGGACTCATTATATGCAGAAGGAAATCTATTTATTATAAGAGTAAATATTTCTCGAAAAGCGGATAGCTCCTTAGGGTTGGGGGCGGTTATAGCGGCATTGTAGCCCCACCAGCTTCCTGATAGTGAGTGAAGGTTCGCAGACTGTTGGAAGGCAGTACCTATTCCATTTGAAGTCTTGCACGCCCACGCAAACACATTCAATCTGAGCAAACCTTCTTTATTGAGCATAACGTCATCGAGACCTATCGCAAGCTCATCATTTTGCCCATAAACTCTATTTACACCTCCATGACCCATCAATAGCACAGACTTAGTGTGAATCAGTTTAAAAATATCAAACAACGCCTGCTGGGTGGCGTCTTCGCCAACAATTAGATTTGAACTATAGGGGAACAAGTGCCTGGCAAGTCTAGCATTCTCATAAGTGGCTATATCATATGCGGGTACAAATGCTTTAAGCATCTTTGTCATCCTCTAACGCTTGAGCCGCCAAAATATCTCGGGAGAGACGCAGAAGATCTGAAATATATCGCAACCCTATTTCATCTCCCTGAAGTATTTTCGTCCCCCAACTGACCGGCAGAATAGTCTCCTTCTAAAGTTCTCCAGCTTATTTTATCATGGGTAGTTCGCGTAATAAATTGGCGAAAACTTGCCTATTCAAGCTCTCGGAAATGACAGCCTCTGAATAAGCGTGAGTACTGTCCCAGCG
>NZ_JAAHBU010000604.1 GCF_010671725.1 Pseudomonas brassicae
GAAGCGGCGCGTGCCGGTGAGGCCGGGCGTGGTTTTGCCGTGGTGGCCGACGAGGTGCGCACCCTGGCCTACCGTACGCAGCAGTCGACCCAGGAAATCGAGCAGATGATGACCAGCGTGCAGCAGGGCACACAGGCGGCGGTGCAATCGATGCAGGTCAGTACCAGCCGGGCCCAGTCAACGTTGGGCATCACCCAGGCGTCGGGGCAGGTGCTGGAAGGCATCTACCTCGCCATTGGCCAGATCAACGAGCGCAACCTGGTGATAGCCAGTGCGGCTGAAGAGCAGGCGCAGGTGGCCCGCGAGGTGGACCGCAACCTGCTCAACATTCGTGAATTGTCGGGGCGTTCGGCGGCGGGTGCGCAGCAGACCCGCGCGGCCAGCCAGGCCTTGTCGGGCCTGGCCCAGCAGCTGTCGGCGCTGGTGCAGCGCTTCAGCGTCTGATCGCTAGCGGTTGACCAGCATCTGGAAGCCGCCGTAGATCATCCGTTGCCCGTCGAAGGGCATCGGATTGGTGTCGGGTTTCAGGCGAGGGTCTTGCATGGCTTTTTGCATGCCGGCGTCGCGTACCTGGCGCGACGGCCAGATGATCCATGAAAACACCACGGTTTCGTCGTCCTTGAGCTTGACCGCCATGGGGAACGACGTGAGCTTGCCGTCGGGCACATCATCGCCCCAGCAGTCCACGACGCTGAGTGCGCCGTGTTCCTTGAACACGGCTGCGGCGGTTTCGGCGTGTTGCTTGAAGGCATCGCGCTGGGTGTTGGGCACGGCAATGACACAGCCATCTACGTACGACATGGTTGATCTCCGGGTGGGTTGATGTGCAGATGGTCGAAGGGTGAGGGGGAATCGACGGCATGGAGGGGTATTGCGACCGGTGGTAGGTGTTGGCTTCACGAGGCAACGCCGATCTGACAGGCCATGGTACGTTG
>NZ_JAAHBU010000605.1 GCF_010671725.1 Pseudomonas brassicae
TTGCCAGCGAAGGGGACACCCCCCCATCTGCGATAGATAACAATGACCAGCCCCACGCCCTGCTACCACTGCGCCCTGCCCGTCCCGGCCGGCAGCCACTTCACCGCCGTGGTGCTCGGCGAACCGCGTGCCTTCTGCTGCCCCGGCTGCCAGGCGGTGGCCGAGGCCATCGTCGCCGGCAACCTGGAAAGCTATTACCAGCACCGCAGCGAAGCCAGTGCCAACCCCACCGCACTGCCTGTGCAACTGCTCGACGAACTGGCGCTGTACGACCGCGCCGACGTGCAACAACCCTTCGTGCGCCACGACGGCGAGCTGGCCGAAACCACCCTGATGATCGAAGGCATCAGTTGCGCCGCCTGCGGCTGGCTGATCGAAAAGCACCTGCGCAACCTGCCAGGCGTCGCCGAAGCGCGCCTGAACCTGTCCAACCACCGCCTGCACGTGCAATGGGCCACCCGCCAACTGCCGCTGTCCAGCCTGCTCGCCGAGCTGCGCCAGATCGGCTACGCCGCTCACCCCTACCAGGCCGACCGCGCCGCCGAACAGTTGGCCAGCGAAAACCGTACCGCCCTGCGCCAGCTGGGGGTCGCCGGCCTGCTGTGGTTCCAGGCGATGATGGCGACCATGGCCACCTGGCCTGAATTCAATATCGACCTGAGCCCGGAACTGCATGTCATCCTGCGCTGGGTCGCACTGTTCCTGACCACCCCGATCGTGTTCTACAGCTGTGCGCCGTTCTTCAAGGGCGCCGCACGCGACCTGCGCACCCGCCACCTGACCATGGATGTGTCGGTGTCGCTGGCCATCGGCCTGGCCTACTTCGCGGGTATCTGGACCGCCATCACCGGCAGCGGCGAGCTGTATTTCGACGCGGTGGGCATGTTCGCGCTGTTCCTGCTGGCCGGCCGCTACCTGGAACGACGGGCCCGCGAACGCACCGCGGCCGCCACCGCGCAACTGGTCAACCTGCTGCCGGCCTCGTGCCTGCGCCTGGCAGGCGACGGCAGCAGCGAACGTATCCTGCTGCGCGAACTGCGCACCGGCGACCACGTACTGGTGCACCCAGGTGCCGTGCTGCCCGCCGACGGGCGTATCGTCGACGGCCAGTCCAGCGTCGACGAGTCGCTGCTGACCGGCGAATACCTGCCGCAACCCCGCCAGCGGGGCGATGCGGTGACCGCCGGCACGCTGAACGTAGAGAGCGCACTGACCGTGCAAGTCCAGGCCCTGGGCCAGGACACCCGACTGTCGGCCATCGTGCGCCTGCTGGAGCGTGCCCAGTCGGAAAAGCCGCGCCTGGCGGTGATCGCCGACCGTGCCTCGCAGTGGTTCCTGCTGTTCTCGCTGGTGGCCGCTGCTGCCATCGGCCTGCTGTGGTGGCAACTGGACCCGACCCGGGCCTTCTGGATCGTGCTGGCGATGCTGGTTGCCACCTGCCCGTGCGCGCTGTCGCTGGCCACCCCCACCGCACTCACCGCCGCCACCGGCACCCTGCACACGCTCGGCCTGCTGCTGACCCGCGGCCATGTACTGGAAGGCCTGAACCAGATCGACACGGTGATCTTCGACAAGACCGGCACCCT
>NZ_JAAHBU010000606.1 GCF_010671725.1 Pseudomonas brassicae
TGGCCAGCGGGCAGGCGTTGCCTCAGGTGCTGGCCAGCCTGACCGAGCTGGAGCTGCAGGGGCAGGTGTGCAATGAAGCCGGGCGTTGGTTTGCCCGGCCGGGCTAAGTACACTGCGCATCAGCCTTGGTATGCGGAGTAACAGCAATGGTGAACAGTTGGCGTGTGCAACAAGCCGCGCGGGAAATTCGGGCGGGTGCCGTGCTTGCCTATCCGACCGAAGCGGTCTGGGGCCTGGGCTGTGACCCGTGGAACGAAGAGGCGGTGGATCGGCTGCTGGCGCTCAAGTCGCGTTCGGTGAACAAGGGCCTGATCCTGATTGCCGACAATATCCGCCAGTTCGACTTCCTGTTCGAGGACTTCCCCGAGCTGTGGATGGACCGCATGGCCAGTACCTGGCCGGGGCCCAACACCTGGCTGGTGCCGCATCAGGGGATGTTGCCGGAGTGGATTACCGGGGTGCATGACACCGTGGCACTGCGGGTCAGCGATCATCCGGTGGTGCGCGACCTGTGTTCGCTGGTGGGGCCGCTGGTGTCGACCTCGGCCAATCCGCAGGGCCGGCCGGCGGCACGCTCGCGGTTGCGTGTGGAGCAATACTTCCACGGGCAGCTGGATGTGATCCTGGGCGGCAGCCTGGGTGGGCGGCGCAACCCGAGCGTGATTCGCGACCTGGCCACCGGGCAGGTCGTCAGAGCGGGTTGAACCCATTCGCTGGCAAGCCAG
>NZ_JAAHBU010000607.1 GCF_010671725.1 Pseudomonas brassicae
ACCGCCCCGCCGGTGCCACGTCGCCGCCGACCACCAGCACATGGCCGAAATCGCCCTTGTGCGCGGCCGGCGCGCGCGGCGCCAGGCCCGCCAGGGTGACGCTGGTGAGCAATAGCGGCTGATTTACAGGGTGTTTGGTCTGAGGCATGCGTCGTTCGGCTCCGATGTCTGGCAGAATTATACGCACCTGAGTCACCGTTGCCCTATTTCGCATGCCTGCTTCCCTGATCGATCTACCTGCCCTCGCCCACGCCATCAAGGAATGGGGCCGTGAACTGGGCTTTGCGCACGTCGGCATCGCCGGTGTGGACCTGGGCGAGCACGAACAGCACCTGACGCGCTGGCTGCCGAGGGCTACCACGGCGAGATGGAGTACATGGGCGCGCATGGCAGCAAGCGTTCGCACCCCGACGAACTGGTGCCCGGCACCCTGCGCGTGGTGTCGCTGCGCATGGACTACCTGCCCGGCGACACGCAGATGGCGCAATTGCTGGCCCAGCCTGAAAAAGCCTACATCTCGCGCTACGCCCTGGGCCGCGACTACCACAAGCTGGTGCGCAAGCGCGTGCAGCACCTGGCCGAGCGCATCCAGAAAGACATCGGGCCGTTCGGCTTTCGCGCCTTCGTCGACAGTGCCCCGGTGCTGGAGAAAGCCATCGCCGAGCAGGCCGGGCTGGGCTGGATCGGCAAGAACACCTTGCTGCTCAACCGCAAGGCCGGCAGCTACTTCTTCCTCAGCGAACTGTTCGTCGACCTGCCCTTGCCGGTGGACACGGCGCAGGCCACCGAGCACTGCGGGCGTTGCACGGCGTGCCTGGACATCTGCCCGACCCAGGCGTTCGTGGGGCCTTACGTGCTGGATGCGCGGCGGTGCATTTCGTACCTGACCATCGAGCTCAAGACTGCGATCCCGGAAGAACTGCGGCCATTGATCGGCAACCGGGTGTTCGGCTGCGACGATTGCCAGATCGTGTGCCCGTGGAACCGCTTTGCGCGGCCGACCGGCGAGGCGGATTTCAAGCCGCGCCATGGCCTGGACAATGCCGGGCTGGCCGAGCTGTTCATGTGGGATGAAGACACGTTTCTGGCCAGCACCGAAGGCTCGCCGCTACGCCGGGCGGGGTATGAGCGCTGGCTGCGCAACCTGGCGGTGGGGCTGGGCAATGCGCCCTCGACCATACCGGTGCTGGCGGCACTGCAGGCACGGCGCGAGTATCCGTCGCAGCTGGTGCGCGAGCATGTGGAGTGGGCGCTGCGCCAGCATGCGGCACGCGCCT
>NZ_JAAHBU010000608.1 GCF_010671725.1 Pseudomonas brassicae
ATGTCAGATAGTCGAGGCGCGCTTGCGATACCTGACTCCAAAGCCACCTATCGATTCGTACCAATCACCTGTAAGCCACCTAGTAAAAGCACAGACGAAACGCTTGATGTGCTTGGCCTCAGTGACAAGTAAAATTTTCTAGGCGGGCAATGCTGGTTTCACTCGTATGAACCGGCTCGGATTGGCTAACCATGCTAGGTGGACCCCAGATTAGGGTTTAGTCGCCTAGCGTGGAGAGCTTGAAACATAGACAAATACGGCGCCATTAGTCTTCCACTCACCCAGCTACTCGGATTATGCTTCCAGATAGCCCTTAGCCACTAAGCTTCGCATCTCCGCTAAGGATCAGCCACAGACATGGAGGTTGATAGTGAAGTTTGATCTAAGAAATGCGATTAATAGCATATCTGATGTGGTGATGAATCGACCCGCTCCATTGCGCGAGTTCGACCAAATCTATATGAAGGTAGCTGATATGGTCATCCAGGCCGAGTACGTCGCAAGGGTCTTCGACGGGAAGAAGGTTGTCTTCGTTGGCGACGGCGATGGGATAGCCCTCTCGGCAGCGCATCTCAAAGCCCAAGATGTGATCAGCTACGGACCAAAATCAATCACCCTTCTGGATTTCGATGAGCGTATCGTTAATTCGGTACGGCGCTTCGGTGAGAAGCTAGCGCCCAAAATCGAGATTACTGCCCATCTCTATAACGTGGCAGACCCTCTTCCTGCTGAGCATTTTGGGGCCTATGACGGTTTCCATATCAACCCACCCTGGGGAGCGAGCAACGGCGGCCAAAGCGTAACGGCGTTTCTGGAGCGCGGCAGTCAAGCTACCAACGAGCGAAGTCTTGGCATCGTTGTCATTGCCGATGACCCGGATCTTCCTTGGACTCAAGAGGTGCTCAGAGATACGCAACTCAGGGCCATAGAACTGGGTTACGTGGTGTCCGAAATGCTTCCGCAACTCCATCTCTACCACCTCGATGACGCACCGGACCTGCGCTCCTGCTCATGCTTGTTCCGTAGGGTGTCCCAGGTCTGATGGAAAAGACCTCGGAGAAGCTGTCAGCCGAACGCCTCCGAAATTTCTACGGAAAGGACAATCCGCTGATCTACAAGCACGTGCGGGAAACCCCTAGCCTCAATGTGAATCGTGAGGCAGAGCAGCGATATTCCCTCGAACATTACCAGGAGTTTCCGGATGCCTAACCCGCTTGCGAATGGCCAAGGTGTGATCTTCATGAAGGTAGGGCTTCACGCTTCCGAGACCCTCGAAGATATCGTGGAAAGGAAGCGTCGAGAGTTTGAAGAAGCCGGCTCAATTTTCTGGGGGTACGGAGGGAGCTCCTGCCATCCTCGCACGATGGTCCAGCCCTTCGGCAGGGCTATGCAGGAAGAGGGAAAACACCTCCTGATCATCATGAACGAGATGAACTCCAAGCACTCGGCCCCTCCGGTTGCTGCTTCCCAATACTCTGAAGACGGCGTCGACTGGCAGGCGGTTCCAAGAGGCATCGAGGTACGCGGTTCACGGTTCGCGCTTGTTCTGGATGAACTAAAAACTGAGGAGTTTGAGGTCAACCTGAACGACTTCCATGTCGGTGTAGGCCAATCTCGTGGGCGAATTGCAGGCGATTATTTGAAAGGGCAGAACGATAAAGGCTGTCTTATCTATAACGAACCCCATATTCCACCGCCTCCTGAGCAGCGGATCATTAAGCAGATTGGTTTGGTTGCTCGCGTCAAACCCCCTTATGCGGTGTTCCTCAGGGACTGATTAAGGAGACCCACGGATGGGAAGGCTCATCTATTTGACCGGGGCACCAGCTACCGGAAAATCGACGCTGACGGAGGGGTTGGCCAGGTTGCCTGGCCAAGTCCGCGTATTTACCTACAGCAGAGAGCTGGCTCGCGTCGTTTCTGAGCGTGTAGGCCAAGTCACGCAAGACGATATGCGAGAGAAGTCCGCAGCCCTGATAACGCGCCAAGATGTCGGCCGAGTCGACAGGGAGTTGATTGCGGTTGCGTCAGCGCTCAAAAAAGAAGGCGGCAATCTCGTCGTCGACTCTCACCCGGTTACGATCGAAACGTTCGGTTTCAGGGTGACACCATTGCAAAGCGCAGTTGCATGACCTGGCGCCAGACGTAATTGTGTGCCT
>NZ_JAAHBU010000609.1 GCF_010671725.1 Pseudomonas brassicae
CAACCGCGAACTGGAAGCCAGCCTGCACCTGCTGCAGCGCAGTGCCGGGCACTGGCAACGTGTCGGCAAGCTCGCGCTGGCAGGGCTCGACGACCCTGAGCAGGTCAGTGCACGGCCGTCAGCCAAGGGCCTGGAGTTGTTGCTGGTCGACGACGCCGGGGGCGCGTACCGCCATGCTGGGCTGGGCCCCGCAGGCGCTCGCGGCGCCACCGCGCAGCGTGCAACTGGCGGCGCAGGAGCAGACCGACGGTGTGCCCAGCCTGGGCGATGCTGCAGACGATCCGGCGATCTGGGTCAACACGCGCCAACCCGAGCACAGCCGGGTGCTGGGCACCGACAAGAAAGGTGGGCTGCTGGTCTATGACCTGGCCGCAAACAGGTGCAGCACCTACCCGTAGGGCGGCTCAACAACGTCGACCTGCGCCCCGGCTTTACCCTCGGCAAGCGCCAGGTGGACCTTGCCGTGGCCAGCAACCGCGACCACAACAGCCTGCACCTGTTCGCCATCGACCCGGCCAGCGGTGTGCTCAGTGACATCGGTCTGCTTGCCACGCCGCTCAAGGCGATCTACGGGCTGTGCATGTTCAAGGATCGCCAGGGTGCCCTGTATGCCGTGGTCAACGACAAGGACGGCACCTTCCTGCAGTACCGCCTCGATGGCACCAGCGGCAAGCCGCTCGGCCAGATGGTGCGGCGCTTCAACACCGCGACCCAGCCCGAAGGCTGCGTGGCCGACGACCGCAACGAACGCCTGTTCATCGGCGAAGAGGATGTCGCGGTATGGGCCCTGGATGCGCGTGCCGACGCACCGAGCAGCCTGGACAAGGTCATTGCCGTCGGCGGCCCGCTGCACGACGACGTCGAGGGCCTGGCGCTCTATCACGGCAGGCAGCGCGATTACCTGGTGATTTCCAGCCAGGGCAACGACGCCTATGTGGTGCTCGAGGCCCAGGCGCCGTACCGGCTGCGCGGCAGCTTCCAGGTCGGCCTGAACGCGGCGCGCCACATCGATGGCGCTTCGCAGACCGATGGCCTGGAAGTCACCTCGGCCAACCTCGGCGGGCCGTGGAGCGCCGGCCTGCTGGTGGTGCAGGACGGCCGCAAACGGATGCCCGAGGGCAGCCAGAACTTCAAGTATGTGCCCTGGTCGGCCGTCGCCGACGCGCTGGGCCTGGAATAAGGCGCAGGGCGTGGCGCTGTCATCAACGCGCAACGCCGCGCCCGTCAACTGTGGGCCCGATGGCCCGAAACAACCAAGGAAACCGTCATGCACAACCCCCCTCATTCCGACCACATGACCGTGTGGGGCCTGATCAGCGACGCCAGCCTCGTGGTGCAGGCCGTCATGCTGTGCCTGCTGCTGGCCTCGTTGCTCAGCTGGTACCTGATCGTTCAGCGCGGTGGCGTACTGCGCCGCAGCGAGCAACTGGCCAAGGCGTTTCTCAAGCGCTTTCGTACCGACGAGATCGGCGCGCTGTACCGCGAGGGCACCCAGCAGACGCTGCCGGCGGATGCCGCCCTGCAACGTATCTTCCTGGCCGGCTACCAGAGTTTCAGCCAGCTCCAGCCGCATGCCGGCGGCAATCTCGACAGCGTACTCGACGGGGTCGAGCGCAGCCTGGCGGTGGTCATTGCCGAGCAGGAAGAACGCCTGGAAAAAGGCTTGCCATTCCTTGCCACGGTTGGCTCGGTGAGCCCTTACATTGGCCTGTTTGGCACGGTGTGGGGGATCATGAACTCCTTTCTGGGCCTGTCCCAGGTGCAGCAGGCCACGCTGTCCACCGTGGCACCGGGCATTGCCGAAGCACTGATCGCCACCGCCATCGGCCTGTTTGCAGCGATCCCGGCGGTGATGGCCTACAACCGTTTCTCGGCCCGCAGCCAGACCCTGGTCGCGCGCTATTACGCGTTTGCCAACGAACTGCAAGGGCGCCTGCATCGCCGGCTCAACGGCGGCGCATCGACCATGGCTGCGGCCGCCTGAGGAGGGCATGAGGATGCTGGCTCGAGCGACCCGCAAACATGGCCTCAAGGCCGAAATGAACGTGGTGCCCTACATCGACGTGATGCTGGTAC
>NZ_JAAHBU010000061.1 GCF_010671725.1 Pseudomonas brassicae
TGCAAGGCGCACAGTGGTCGATACGCCCACAACTGGCCGCGCAGGTCAGCGCGCAGACACGGCGCCTGGTGCTGATCGCCGACGACCCGCGCGTCGCCGAGCTGGCCGTCAGCGAGCTGCCCGCCGCACAACGCCTGGCGGCGCGGCTGTTCCCTCGGGCGCTGCTGGCCGAATGGCCACAGGTGGACGGCGACGATTCGCTGGCCGACGCCGCCTGCATCGACTTCCTGTTTTTTTGTGCACGACCGCCACGCCGGCAACAAAGACGCCGCGCGTCGCTACCTGGCCTGGGAAACCGGCCTGATCGCGCAGATGAACGCAGCAGAAACTGCGAGTTTCACGCCGCTGGCAGCCGGCGACCCGGTCGAAACCCGGCTGGTTCATGGTGGGCGCGGCGAGCCGGGGCAGGGCGCCCATGGCGTCAACCCGCCGGTCAGTCGCTTGAGTACGGTGTTGTTCGACAGCGTCGCCGACCTGCGTGCCGCCCGCGCAGCCGCGACCAGCAGCGAGTGCTGAGCTATGGCGCACGTGGCAACCCCACCGCCTTTGCCCTGGAGGACCTGGTCAGCGAGCTGGAAGGCGGTTACCGCACCAAATTGTTCGCCACCGGTTTGCAGGCGATCACCCAGACCTTTCTGGCCTACCTGCGTCCGGGCGACCACCTGCTGCTCAGCGATGGCGTGTACGGCCCGGTACGGCGCCTGGCCCGCGAACTGCTGCAACCTTTCGGTGTGCAGGTGGAGTTCTTCGCGGCAGACGGTCAGGGCCTGGAGCCGGCATTGCGCGCCAACACCCGCATGGTCTACAGCGAAAGCCCCAGCTCGTTGCTGTACGAGCTCAACGACCTGCCGGCCATGGCCGCGCTGTGCAAGGCGCGCGGGGTGCTGCTGGCGGTCGACAACACCTGGGGTTCGGGCTACCTGTACCAGCCGCTGGCGCTGGGCGCGGACATTTCGATCATGGCCCTGACCAAGTACCTGGGCGGGCACAGTGATGTGATGATGGGCAGCGTGTGCACCACTGGCGAGGCCTTTGCCGCGCTGTCGCGCAGCAGCGACACCTGCGGCTGTACGGTCAGCCCCGACGATGCCTGGCTGGTGCTGCGCGGTGCGCGCAGCCTGGCCAGCCGCATGGCGGTGCACGAGCAGCAGGGGCTGGAGATCGCCCGTTGGCTGCAGGGGCACGAGGCCGTGGCGCGGGTGTATCACCGGCCTTGGCGCAGCATCCTGGGCATGCGCTGTGGCAGCGCGATTTCAAGGGCAGTAACGGCTTGCTCAGTTTCGAGCTGGCGGATGCTGCTGTGGGCCGGGCCGAGGCCTTCGCGGACGGTTTGCGGCTGTTCGGCATTGGCGCCTCGTGGGGCGGTTACGAGAGCCTGGTGACCCTTGGCGAGCTAGGTGATCGGCACTTTGCCACACCGGTCCGTGGGCAACTGCTGCGGTTGCATGTGGGGCTGGAAAATGTATCCGCGTTGCGGCGCGATCTGGAGCAGGCCCTGCACCTGCCATGCTGAGCCAGTGAGACGGTCAGCTCAGTTAGCCTGAGCCTGGGACAGCCAGGCGCTTGGCAAACGCTGTTTACAGGCGGCTTTTCATGACGCTGCATTTCACTCGTCCCAAGGCAGCCCTCAGTCAGTCTGCTGAAGCGTTCTGGGGCAGGGCGGGGAGTGAACAGGCGTCTCTGGGGCGAAGAGCTTCAATGAGTTCAGTGAGGAGCGTTCGGCAAAAGAGATGGTATGACTGGCTTTGTTCCATCGCACCCCCGAGATCGAGAATCGTTTGGCCAGCACCATGATGCTTTCATGCGCAGCCAGTTGTGTGATCTCGCCGTAACATGCGCCGGCGTGCATGAGCGCGATTTCCCATGCCTGCGGCCCTGACATGTGGCGACGCGATACACGAAGGACCTCTTTGTGTTCCGCGCGGACGAAATGGATTTCGTACTGGCTATCCATACGTGCGACCTCCAACTCTCAGCCATTTGCACGGTTTGACTGTAAAACTGGGTGCGGGTAGTGGCTATTTGATGTTATTGATCGCGCGTATTGAGTTTAGCTATCAAAAATGGAAGGGACTGAGGCGACGCTATCTGGAAACAGGCCCGTCACCGGTAGCGGATTGATTGTCGATCGCTTGCCGTATCTGGCGCACATCGCGTGCAGGCGAGGTACCGAACTGCCGTAGGTACTCGCGGCTGAACTGGGACGCGCTTTCATAGCCCACCGCAAACGCCACGTCAGACGCGCGATGCTCGCCGGCAAGCAACAACTGGCGAGCTTCCTGCAATCTGAGTTGTTTCTGATAGCGCAGCGGGCTGAGGCCGGTCATCGACAGAAAATGCCGATGCAGGCTTGCCCGGCTCATGCCGCTGGCATCGCACAACGCCTCGATGCGCAGGCGAACATTGTAATTGTCTCTGATCCACGCAACGGCGCGGCGGATGCTGCCCAGTGCGCCATCGGGCTGGGCAATCTGCCGCAGCAATCTTCCTTGAGGCCCCTGAAGGAGACGATAGAGCAATTCCCGTTCGATCATGGGGCCAAGCACCGGGATATCGGCAGGCGTGTCGAGCAATGACAACAAGCGCAGCAGCGTGTCGCGCAGCGCAGCGGTCATCGGGTTTATCGCTATGCCAATGCCCTTTTGTTCGCTCTCGCGAACCGGCGGCATACTTGCCGCCAGTTCTGCCAGGATGGCCGGGTCCAGCACGAGCGAGACGGCAATGTAGGGCTGCCCCCCTTGCGCATCAAGAATCTGCCCGATCAACGGCAGATCCAGTGCGCTGATGAGGTATTGCTCACTGTCGTAGCTCAGAAGGTCGTTGTTGAGTGCAACGCGCTTCGACCCTTGCAGGATGAAGCAGATCATCGAACGATACAGGCATGGTGCCTGATCGGTAGAGCCTTGTCCGACGCACAGGTCTACACGCGGGATTGGTGTGCGGGTCAAACCCGGTGGCGCGTGGCGCAGGGCTATATCAAGGTGCGGTGCGAGATCGTTGGTCATGGGCCGATTATGCCTGCGCCCCGTCACCGTGCAATGCGATTGATACAATCAGGCAATCAATTGAGCTTATTGGGCGTGGGTTACGAAGCGGTCATTGCCTATCTTGGGCGGGTCAAGAAAGCGCTGAAAAGCGCGCCTAACCTAGCAGAGACAATCCATGAACCAGCACATCGCACTCATCACCGGCGCCAGCCGTGGCCTTGGCCGCAACATGGCGCTTCACCTCGCCAAGCGTGGTGTCCACATCATCGGCACCTATCGCAGCGGCGTGGCAGAAGCCGAATCGCTGATGCGCGAAATCCAGGCGCAGGGCGGCAAGGTCGCGATGCTGGCGCTCGACATCACCGACACCGCCAGCTATCAGGCTTTTTCTCGCGCAGTGGCTGATGTGCTGAAGACCGACTTCGGCCGCGATCGCTTCGACTTCCTCGTCAACAATGCCGGCAATGGCCTCTTTTCGAGCTTTGTCGATGCAACCGAGGACCAGTTCGCTTCACTGGTTGCAACGCACCTGCGTGGTCCGGTTTTCCTGACGCAGAAGCTGCTGCCGCTCATGGAAGACGGCGGTCGCATTCTCAACGTTTCCTCCGGTTTCGTACGCTTCACGTTGCCGGGCTACAGCATTTACGCGGCGGTCAAGGCGGCAGTCGAGGTGCTGACCCGTTACATGGCCGTAGAGCTGGGTTCGCGCCAGATTCGCGTGAATGCCATTGCCCCAGGCGCCATCGCAACCGATTTTGGCGGTGGTGCAGTGCGTGACAACCAGGACGTGAATGCCTATGTGGCACAGGGCATCGCGCTGGGTCGGGTCGGTCTGCCGAACGATATCGGCGGTGCGGTGGCTGCCATTCTGTCGGATGACATGGCCTGGGCTAACGGGACGACGTTTGATATCTCGGGCGGGCAGTTGCTCTAGCCAAAGCGGCAGTCATCCGGTCGCCGCCCGCACCGCTTGCAGCACCCGCATTGGCTCAGATCAGGACGTGCCCGGTAAAGAACCGGGCATTCCCGCGCCGTCAGAAGTCGACGCTCACCCCCGCATACAGTGCGCGTCCATCACCCGGAGCATGCAGCGACGCATTCGCCCCATCCGGGTCGTACCACGCATATTCGTAATAGCGGTCAGTGAGGTTCTTCAATTGCAGATCCACACTGAGTGTCTCGCTGACCTTGTACACCGCGCCGAGGTTCATCAGTACATAGCCGCCATAGGTGCCCTGGGTGTTTTCGCGCTCCAGGTAGTAGTTGGTCTGGCCGTTCATCCACGCCGTCAGCTGTAGCGCAGGCGTGGCCTGGTAACTGGCCCCGGCGTTGTACAGATGATGAGGCACATGGTCGATTTCCTTGCCCTTGCTGCCGGGCAGCGCTGCGCTTGGCTCAAGAATCTTCGAGTACTGCCAGGAGTAGGACATCCACAGTTCGGTGCGCTCACTTGGCCGCAGGTTCATCTGCAGGTCATAGCCCCAGCGTTTGGTTTCACCCACATTGTCGGATTCGCCACTGGGGTCGTTGAGGCGCCGGCTGACTTCGCCGGTAGCGTCCTGGCGCCAGTAGGCGACGCGGCCATCCATCCAGGACACAGGGGTGAACTTGATGCCGGTTTCCCAACCTTCGTTGATTGAAGGGGCCAGGTCCTCGTTGCGCGGGGGCACCTTGTAGGCCGCAGCACCAGTACCCACCTGGAAGGTGCGGCCCCAGTTTGCATAGACGCTGGCGAATGTGAAGGGCGAGTACACCACGCTCAATTTGGGCTGTTTGATTAGCCCATAGTCATTGATGTCATAGTCAGCGCCGGTCATTTCATTGGTGAAGTCACCGCTGATCTTGTCCACCCGATAGGCGGGTACGATCTTCAGCGACTCGAACGGTTTGATCTCGGCCTGCACGTAGGCACCGTAGGTGTTGAAATCAAAACGCTGGTCACGGGTCTGCGCCTGGCGCACGCGTTGAACCGTGCGGTAACGCTCGCTGCGGTTTTCCTGTTTCTGGACATCGGTACCACCTTCCAGCGCGAAGGCGTGCAGCCAACTGACCTGCGGGCGCCAGGTCAGCGAGGTGAGGGCGCCATATTGGGTTTCGTAGTTGTTGCGCTCCTGCTGTGCGCTGGTGCGCCAGTACTGTGTCCACCTGCGGTCATCGAAGGTGTTGAGGTAGGACTTGGCCGACCAGGACAAGGTGTCGGCCAGGTCAGTGTCGAAATGCAGGCTTAGCTGGTTCATGCGCCGCGTGCCTTTGTCCGTGGCGTTGTAGTCGTTGGTCATGCGTGGATGACGGCGGGCATCGTCCTCGGTGAGGTAGCCCGCTTCCTGCGCCTTGGCTTCGTAGTGGCGCGCTATCAGGCCAAGACGATAACTGTTGTCATCCGGGGTGTAGAACCACTTGCCGCCGACGCTGTAGCGGTCGGTGTCGCCATGGTCACGGTAACCATCGGTCTTCTGGTAGGCGAAGAAGTAATTCTGCGTCCAGTTGCTTGTCTCGATGCCCTTGGCCAGTTGTGTTTCACGGGTATTGAAACTGCCGTAGCGCAGGCGAGCCTTGCTGTAGTCGCCGCCGGTGCGGGTATTGATATTGACGTTGCCGGCGATGTTGTTGAGGCCATAGCGCGGGTCGCTGGTGCCGCGCACCACTTCCAGGCTGTCGATTTCGAGCGGGAAGACCATGTCGATAAACGGCATGTTGCCGTCATTGGTGTTGCTCGGGATGCCGTCGATCAACAGCTTGACCGCGTTGATCTCGCCTTCGCCGTTGAAGCCGCGAAATGACAGTTTGCCCGAGGTGGTGCCCTGGTTGAACTCGGTAAGCATCACGCCTGGGGCGCGGCGCAACAGCTCCCAGCTGTACGCCACGGGCATTTTCTCAAGAATGTCACCGCCAAGGATATCCACCGAGCTGAGTACGCTGCTGGTGGCCAGTGGGCCGGTGTTGTTGGCGGTGACGCTGACAGCACCGAGGGTCAGTGTGGAGTTCTCGTTGGGCAGGGGGTCGGCGACTGCCATGGACAGAGGGCTGAGGGTCGAGACGCACGACAGGGTGAGCACGGGCAACATGGCCCGTGCGATGCAGGTGTTCGCAGGCATTGAAGAGCTTCCTGGCTGAATAGGCTCGGGCCGTACAGCGGCCCACAAAGGTGTCAACGACAGCTTTCAGCTCAGGGGCGGTGCGCGCGGGCTCAGGTCAGGCCATTGCTGGCGGGGCAGGGGCAGCACATGGGCAGGGCCGAGCAGCAGTGCCTCGGACCAATAGCGGGGGAACAGTTGCTTGGCATAGTGGCCGGGCACGAACGCCTGGCCGGCATGTCCGCAGCAGCAATCGCCGGAGGGCTGCTTGCTGTGCTGCGGTGCACTGTCGTCCGGCAGGTCGAGGTCGGCGTACAGTTGCTTTACTACGGCCGCAGGGACAGTGTGCAGGCTGCAGAAACTGCCCAGCAGCAATGACTGGCTATCGAAGCTGGGCACACGCAAGGCACGGTCAAGCGGCATGGCCAGCAGGTTGAACAACACTGCAAAGCATGCGAGCCACCAAAGTTGTGTGCGAAGGGGTGAAATCATGGCCGGGGCCCAGCAAGCGAGGTGGGCATTAAGCCTTATCCAAAGCGGTCTGTAAAATGTTCGTGGTACCCGTGCTGGGTGCCCACTCCCCCCGCTCAAAGTCGAGGGGCGCGGGGTGCGGTCAGTGGCTGCTCAGGCCGGCTGCGCTCATGAAAAGACGCATGATCCAGGCGGCGACCCCGAGCGCTGCCACGCTGGCTGTCCAGATCACGGCCAGCCAGCCGAGCCGCTGCCAAAGTGGGCGGGGCTGCTCCACCACAATGCTTTTATCGGTCATCGGGTATGACTCCTCAGTGATAACCATCTTCGTGGGTCACCTTGCCGCGGAACACGTAGTAGCTCCAGAACGTGTACACCAGAATGATCGGGATGATGAACAGCGTACCCACCAGCATGAAGCCCAGGCTTTGCGGCGGTGCGGCTGCCTCCCAGATCGAGATCGACGGTGGGATGATGTTTGGCCACAGGCTGATGCCCAGGCCGCTGTAGCCGAGGAAAATGAGTGCCAGTGTCAGCAGGAACGGTGTGTAGTGCGCATTGCGTGCCACTGCGCGCAGAAGGCTGTAGAAGCACACCAGTACCAGGATCGGCACGGGCACGAACCAGATGAAGTTGGGCATGCTGAACCAGCGATCGGCGATCTGTGGATAGGCCAGTGGGGTCCAGAGGCTGACGATGCCCATCATCACCAGCAGCATCAGGGCCAGTGGGCGCGCCAGGTCATGCATCTGCCGCTGCAGTGGGCCCTCGGTTTTCATGATCAGCCAGGTGCAGCCGAGCAGCGTGTAGGCGACTACAAGGGCAACGCCACAGAACAGGCTGAAAGGGGTCAGCCAGTCCAGTGCGCCGCCTGCGTAACGCCGGTCGACCACCTTGATGCCTTCAATGAACGCACCCAGCGCAACCCCTTGGCAGAACGTAGCGGTCAGCGAGCCCCAGATGAAGGCCTTGTCCCACAGATGACGTTTGGCAGGTTTGGCCTTGAAGCGGAACTCGAAGGCCACACCGCGAAAGATCAAACCCATCAGCATCAGCATCAGCGGCAGGTAGAGCGCTTCGAGCACCACCGCGTAAGCCAGCGGGAAGGCACCGAACAACGCAGCACCGCCAAGAATCAGCCACGTTTCGTTGCCGTCCCAAACCGGCGCAACGGTATTCATCATCACATCACGGTCGCGCTCGCTTCTGACGAAAGGAAAGAGCATGCCGATGCCCAGGTCAAAGCCGTCCATCACGACGTACATCATCACGCCGAAGATGATGATCACCGCCCAGATCAGCGGAAGGTCGATACCCATCTCAGTTTTTCTCGCTCTGGTAATCGTCGTCGGCAGCTGACAGCGGCCGTGCGGGTGTGTGCTGCTGGCCTGGGCCGCCCTGGATATGCTCCTCGCCCTCGCCAACTCTCGGCCCACTGCGCACCAGGCGCATCATGTAGCCAAGGCCTGTGCCGAACAGGGCGAAGTAGACCACCACGAACATCACCAGCGTGATGCCCAGGTGTGCGTAGCTGTGGTTCGAGGCGCCATCAGCCGTGCGCATCAGGCCGTAGACTACCCAGGGCTGGCGACCTACCTCGGTGGTGAACCAGCCTGCCAGGATGGCGATCAGGCCAGACGGGCCCATCCACAGGGTCAGGTAAAGGAAGGCGCGCGAGCTGTACAGCCTGCCACTTCTGCGTAGCCACAGGCTCCACAGCCCGACGGCAATCATCAGCATGCCCAGGCCGACCATGATTCGAAATGACCAGAACACCACCGGGGAGTTGGGCCGGTCCTCAGCTGGGAAGTCTTTGAGTGCTGGTACCTGTTTATCCAGGCTGTGCGTGAGGATCAGGCTGCCCAGCGCTGGAATCTCCAGCTTGAAATGCGTGGTTTCGTTCTTCATGTCGGGAATGCCGAACAGGATCAACGGGGTCGGCTCGTCGCCTATGTTTTCCCAGTGTCCTTCGATCGCGGCGATTTTTGCCGGTTGATGTTCGAGGGTATTGAGCCCATGGAAATCGCCGATCACGGCCTGCACGGGCGCAACGATCAGCGCCATCCACATCGCCATCGACATCATCTTGCGTACCGCCGGGTTATCGCGGCCACGCAGCAGATGCCAGGCGGCCGAGGCCCCGACGAAGAACGCCGTGGCGACAAAGGCGGCGGTGGTCATGTGCAGCAGGCGGTAGGGAAAGGAGGGGTTGAAGATGATTGCCAGCCAGTCCACCGGCACTACTCGCCCATCAATGATCTCGTGGCCCTGAGGCGTCTGCATCCAGCTGTTGGAGGCCAGGATCCAGAAGGTCGAAACCAGTGTGCCAAGCGCGACCATCACGGTGGAGAAAAAGTGCAGGCCACGGCCCACGCGGTTCCAGCCGAACAGCATGACACCGAGGAAACCCGCTTCTAGAAAGAATGCAGTAAGCACTTCGTATGTCAGCAATGGCCCGGTCACCGCACCCGCGAAGTCGCTGAAGCGGCTCCAGTTGGTGCCGAACTGATAGGCCATGACCAAGCCCGAGACAACGCCCATGCCGAAGTTCACGGCAAAGATTTTCGACCAGAAGTGATAGAGGTCGCGGTAGACGCTTTGCTGGGTCTTGAGCCAAAGGCCTTCAAGTACCGCCAGGTAACTGGCCAGGCCAATGGTGATGGCAGGGAACAGGATGTGAAATGAAACAGTGAATGCGAACTGGATTCGGGCCAGGTCCAACGCCTCGAACATGCTCATAAAGGTTAAGCCTCACGGGACGGCACGTTTCGGCGCCGGTTGCAGGAAACAGCGCTCAGGTCCTGGGCGAGCTTGCTGGCAGTGGATTCTTGAATGGTGCAACGTCGTCGTTGCGACGGCGGCGCCACTTTAAGGACCGTGCCAGCCATCACCAACTGCGACAATCTGCCCCGCCATGCGCCACTGGGCATCTGGCCGCGGCGAAGGCTGATGGCTGTGGCGGGATGTCGCACCCGGGGTGCCCAGCAGGTGTACTTCAACCTGAGCGCTTTCGGTGCTAAAGTCCGTGCCATGAAGCGCATCCCCTCCCACCGTCCTCTCATTGCCTGGGCACTGTATTTTTGTGTCCTGTTCAATGTATTTTCCTGTGGCCTGGGGCACGGTCAGGCGCTGGGCTTTGCCCTGAACGGGATCGGCGGTGTGTTCTGCAGCCTTGGTGGCGACACCTCGGCGCTCCAGGCCAAGCAGGGCAGCGCGCTTGTAACCGCTGACTTGAGCAGCCCATTCGGCTGCCCACTGTGTTCGGCATCCTTCCTTTGCCTGCTGTTTCTGCTTGGCGTGGCCTGGTTACTGGCACGCGCCAATCGACGCCTGCTCAATGCTGAGGTGCGCGCTCAGGCGCCGCCTCGTTATTGCTGGCCCTCGGCCAACCCGCGCGCTTCCCCTCTCTGACACTGTCTGCACTCGAGTGCTGGAGTGAGCTTTTGCTCATGCTCCAGGGCACCTGATCGTCCATTTCACGTCCGCCAGGACGTAGATGGCGTGTCCAGGTGATCGTCAGCTGTCAAGGACATGTGCCATGAACTATCTGATTGGCTCGCCACTACTGGCGGGTCTAGCGCTGTGCGATGACTCCCCTGCGAGAGTGGTCTGACGGTGCAGTGCTGCGGCATGGGTAAAACCACCTGGGACAATTTATGGATAGCAGCGCTGATGGCGATGCTGTTCAAGGTGTTCGCCTTGCCCATGGCCAGTGCTGCGGGTGAACTGAGCTTGGCGCAACTGCTTTCCGGTAGTTACTGCTCGTCCGGTGGCGCGCAGTATCTGGCGGTGGACAAGGACCCGGTCAGTTCCTTGCCAGTATCGGACTCGGGACATTGCTGCTGTTCTCAGGCAAACGGCCCGGTGCCGATTGCGGCCAGCCTGCTGCTCTCGCGCTGGCTGCCACACATTTCTCCTGGGGCCC
>NZ_JAAHBU010000610.1 GCF_010671725.1 Pseudomonas brassicae
GGCGCCTGGGCAGGTTCTGCCAGCCGCGCAGGCTCTCGATGATCTGCTCGATGCTTTCGACCAGCAGCGCCCCGTCGCGGATCAGTTGGTGACAACCCTTGGCGCCAGGGTGGTGGATGGAGCCCGGGATCGCGTACACCTCGCGTCCCTGCTCGGCCGCCAGCCGCGCGGTGATCAGCGAACCGCTGGCCAGGCTCGCCTCCACCACCAGCACGCCCAGCGACAAGCCGCTGATGATGCGGTTGCGCCGCGGAAAGTTGCCGGCCACCGGCCCGGCGTCCAGCGGGAACTCCGAAATCACCGCGCTGCCTTGCTCCAGCATGGCCTGCGCCAAGGTACGGTGGCGCTGTGGATAAAGTTTTTGCAGGCCGGTACCGAGCACCCCGATCGTGAACCCGCCCGCCTCGATCGCCGCCTGATGCGCGGCCCCATCCACCCCCAGTGCCAGCCCGCTGGTGATCACGAAACCGGCCTGGGCCAGGTGCCGGGAAAAGCCTGCGGCGGTGTCCAACGCCGGCCGCGATGCACGTCGGCTGCCGACGATGGCCAGTTGCGGATGCTCGAGTAATGCCGGGTTACCAGCAATGAACAACAGCGGCGGAGCGTCGCTCAACTGTGCCAGCAACCCGGGGTAGCCTGGGTCGTCCCACATCAGCACATGGTGCTGCGAGCGCTCTAGCCAGCGCATTGCAGCCTCTACACCGGCCCCGACGTCGACGCTGTCGCGGCGGCGATGCTGGCCGGGCTACGACCCAGTGCGCGCCAGGCCGCGGCGGGCGCGGCCAATGCCGCACGGGCACTGCCGAACGCCTGCAGCAACTGGT
>NZ_JAAHBU010000611.1 GCF_010671725.1 Pseudomonas brassicae
CGACACCATAACGGTGTGCCACCGCGCTACCGTTGCTGGGCTGGCGTGGCGCCTGGCGGTCGTCGAGCAATGCCAGCTGCGCCGCACGCAGCGCCAGGTCACCGGCCCGCAGCGTGGCAGCGGGCAACGCCGCTGCTGCGGTCAGCAGGCCCAATGCCCAGATGGCGCCACGGTGCGTATTGACCCCGGCCGTGGTGCGCAGCATCGCCTGTTCGCCGTCGCGACCGATCTGCCCGAGGGCTTCGCGCAGGGGCTGGCCGATGGTGCCCAGGTGCATGGCGGCTTCGGCCATCTGCTTGAACATCGGCCACAGCGACAATGCCGAGGCATGCATCAGGCCCAGGTGCAGGTCGTGGTGCGCGCCGTTGCCGCGCCGGTCGACCAAGGCGGGCTTGGGCGACAGTTCGGCCTCGTCGATCAGCGCATCCACCGCGAAGTCGGCCAGTTGTTCGGCGCGTGACAGCGCCTGGGGTTGCAGGTCGAGTGCGTGCATTACCAGCTCCTGAACTTGGCGGGCGGGTTGTACAGGCCGTCGGACCACTGCACCAGGTCGGCCACGCTCTTGGCGGCGAGCAGTTCGCGGGTGGCGTCGGTGCGGCGGATGCCGAGGTCTTCGGGCAGCGCGATCAGGCCTTCACGGCGCAACCGTGCGGTGTCGGCGGGGTTGTGCCGCAGCCCGATTGCGGTGACCCCGGCCACGGCGGCGATCATCGCCTGGCGCTCTTCGAGCGAGCGTGCCTTGTACAGGTAGGCGATGCCTTCTTCGGTGAGCAAGTGGGTCACGTCGTCGCCGTAGATCATGATCGGCGCCAGCGGCATGCCGCTTTTCTTCGCCACCTCGACGGCATCCAGGGTGTCGACGAAGGTAGGTTTGCCGCCTTCCTGGAACGTCTCGACCATCTGCACCACCAGCTTCTTGCCGCGCTCCAGCAGTGCCTCGGGGGCATCGCCGGCCTGGCGCATATCCAGCCACGCCGGGGTGGCATGGCGTCGACCGCGCGGGTCGTGGCCCATGTTTGGCGCGCCGCCGAAGCCGCCAGGCGCCCGCGGGTGACCGTGGAAGAGTGGCCGTCGCCGTCTACTTGCAGGGTGGCGCCGATGAACAGGTCGACCGCATATTGCCCGGCCAGTTGGCAGAACATCCGGTTGGAGCGCAGCGAGCCGTCGCGCCCGGTGAAGAACACGTCCGGGCGTGCGGCGATGTACTGCTCCATGCCCAGCTCGGTGCCGAAGCAGTGCACGCTCTGTACCCAGCCGCTTTCGATGGCGGGGATCAGCGTGGGGTGTGGGTTGAGCGTCCAGTGTCGGCAGATCTTGCCCTTGAGCCCCAGGGATTCGCCGTAGGTGGGCAGGATCAGCTCGATAGCGGCGGTGTTGAAGCCGATGCCATGGTTGAGCGACTGCACGTTGTGTTTTTCGTAGATGCCGCGGATCGCCATCATCGCCATCAGCACGTGCACCGGCTTGATATGGCGCGGGTCGCGGGTGAACAGGGGTTCTATATAGAACGGCTTGTCGGCCACCACCACGAAATCGACCCACGAGGCGGGGATATCGACGCGCGGCAGCTCGCTGACATCGTCCACCAGCTGGTTGACCTGGACGATGACAATGCCGTCGCTGAACGCGGCCGGTTCGATCAGCGCGGGGCTGTCTTCGGTGCTGGGGCCGGTGTAGATATTGCCGGCGCGGTCGGCCATGAAGCCGGCCGAGAGCACCACGTTGGGGATCAGGTCGACTACAAGGCGGGCGTAGAGCTCGATGTAGGTGTGGATGGCGCCGATTTCCAGCAGGCCGTCTTCGAGCAGTTGGCTGATGCGCAGGCTTTGCGTGCCGGCGAAGGAGAAGTCCAGCTTGCGTGCGATGCCGCGTTCGAACAGGTCCAGGTGCTCGGCGCGGCCGACGCTGGGCATGATCATGTGCAGGTCGTGCAGGCGGGCGGGGTCGGCCTTGGTCAGGGCGCGGGAGAGGAAGTCGGCCTGCTTCTGGTTGTTGCCTTCCAGCACCACACGGTCGCCGGGACGGATCAGGGCGTGCAGGGCTTCGACGATGTTTGCGGTGGGGAGCACCACGCCGTCGGCAAGGTGCTGTACCTGGGCCAGGCGCTGCTGCTTCTGGCTGCGGCGCTGGGACCAGCGCGGTTCAGGGGAGGATGTTGTTGTCATGATGGCTCCACGCAGTTCGCTGTCGTGGGAG
>NZ_JAAHBU010000612.1 GCF_010671725.1 Pseudomonas brassicae
AGGTGCAGCACCTTCATCGAATTCTTCAGTGCATCGGAGTTAATTGCCCGGTAGATGTCTTGCCATGCTGTATTGAGCTCAACCGACTCGTGGTCTAGCCGCGCACGATTGGCATCCATCTCAAATACGTTGGTGCCGACCAAGAAGTCGACAATTTTTATGCGAGCTTCCTTGACGCCGAAGTAGGGAAGATTGGCAATGTAATCCGTCCATCCCCGCTTTTGTTCAATGGCCATAGCGGCGAAGATGTACTGCAGGTAGAGTTTGACCTGCTTGCCATTGGTGTGAGGCACCATGGGCAGTTTGAGACCGAGGAAGTTTTCGAGATATGTGTAGAAGCCTTCTCGAATTTGCGCGCTCCCACCATCATGAAGGAATCTATAAAGAATAGGCGCGGTCTCCCCTTTGGTGAGGGCCGCACACTCCTGAATTTCGACCAGCTTCGGATTTATACCATCCTCTTTGATCTTTCTAGTAATGGTGATCGTCTTGCCATTCGACTCCAGCTCCATGATGACCATAGAACGAATTACAAAGTGCTTCTCTTCATCAAATTCGACGTGATCTTTAAGTACATATGTCAGGGCATCGGAATTTTGCGCGCCTAGCAACTCTTCCATTCCCAAGGCGTAGAGAATGCTGTGGACGATGGTGCTTTTTCCTGAAGAGTTACGTCCACGGATGATATTGAGATTGCGCGAAAATTCGGCCATGAAGCCGAATGGGCCGTCAGTGGTTTCGATTGCGATCTTGATACGTTTAATAAACAAGATTATTCCCATTCCTTGGAGATGGTTTTGACCATACCTTCTGAGATCTTCTTGCCAATCTTTGAAAGCGTGGTCTTTTCTTCGACCATGACGGTGCCGTCGGCCTTGATGTCTGCTACCAACTGCCGTCCTTTGGATAATAATTTGAACCCGCTGGTGGTCGGCTCGATGAGCCCATCTCGAAATGCAAGTTGGAGCGCAATGGAGAGCGCCGGATCAAAGCCCCAAACGGGAAGGGTTATCTGACCTAGCTGTGCGGCGAGCGTCATCGTTTCCATACGCGCAGGGGTTTTCATCGCCCAATGCATCAAGTGGAGTTTTATCAGGCTGCACTTACCACCATGTCCGCAGATGTCGAGGATCAACAGCGCTGACAAATCTTGTACATGG
>NZ_JAAHBU010000613.1 GCF_010671725.1 Pseudomonas brassicae
GGCACCATATAGGCCGGCAGGCAGCTGCGCAGGGCCTCGCGCAGCGTTTCGGGCTGCACCGGCGCAGCGGCGGTGAACCAGGCCAGCAGGCGCTCGTCGCGCACCAACACGACCGCGTCATTGATGCCGGCCTGGCGCGCCAGGGCAGCCTCGATCTCGCCGAGCTCGATGCGCATGCCACGGATCTTCACCTGATCGTCATTGCGCCCCAGGTAGTCCAGGGTGCCGTCGGCGTTCCAGCGCACGCGGTCGCCGCTGCGGTACAGGCGCGCCTGCGGGTCGCTGCTGAACGGATCGGCGAGGAAGCACTGCGCACTCAGTTGCGGGCGGTTCAGGTAGCCGCGCGCCACCCCGGCACCGCCGATGTACAGCTCGCCACTCACGCCCACTGGCACCGGTTGTAGTTGCGCGTCGAGCACGTACACCACGGTGTTGGCGATGGGCCGGCCGATGTGCAACGGCCCGCCTACCTGCACCCGGCCGCTGGTCGCGACCACGGTGGTCTCGGTAGGCCCGTAGTTGTTGATCACGGCAAAGCCCGGTTCGCGCTCGAACTGGCGCAGGCGGTCGCCGCCGATCAACAGGGTGCGCAGGGTCGGGTGCTGCTGCGTACGGCCCAGGGCCTGTTCGGCCACCGGCGTGGGCAGGAAGCTGACCTGCAACGGTTGCGCCAGCCACCAGTCGAGCAGTTCGTCGACGTGTTCATTGCCGATGCTGGCCGGTGGCAGGTGCAGCACGGCCCCGGCGCACAGCGCCGGCCACACTTCCCAGGCCATGGCGTCGAAACCGAAGCCGGCCACGCTCGAGGTATGGCTGCCAGCCTCAAGGTCAAAGGCCTCGCAGTGCCAGTGCACCAGGTTGGCCAGGGTGCGGTGTTCGACCATCACGCCCTTGGGCTGGCCGGTGGAACCGGAGGTGTACACCACGTAGGCCAGGTGGTCGGCACCCAGCCCCGGCACCTGCGGCGTGAGCGACGGCGCGGCATCCCAGGCCAGACGGTCCAGGTCGAGGCAGGCCACCTCGCCTGCCAGCGCACGGGTGGCCGTGTCCACCAGCACCACCTGCGGCGCACTGTCCTGCAACAGGTAGCCAATGCGCTCGCGTGGATAGGCCGGGTCCACCGGTACGTAGGCCGCCCCCGCCTTGAGCACGGCCAGCAGCGCGACCAGCCGCTGCGGCCCACGGTGCAGGCACAAGGCAACGCGCTGGTCAGGCCGCACGCCCTGCGCGATCAGCGTGTGGGCCAGGCGATTGGCGCGCTGGTCGAGCTCGGCGTAGCTCAGTACCTCGCCACCCTGCACCAGCGCCGGCGCGTCGGGACGCCGCCGGGCCTGGGCCTCGATCAGTGCCTGTACGGTGTGCCCCTGCGGGTAGTGGCGCGCCGTACCGTTGAAATCGTCCAGCACGGCCTGGCGCTGTGCCGGGGCCAGGATCGGCACGCCATCAAGCGCCGCCTGCGGAGCGTGCTCCAGGGCCTGGACCAGGTGCGCGAGCACCGTGCGCATCCACTCGGCCACACGCCCGGCACCGAGGCCGTTTACCGCCAGCACCTGCAGGTCGAAGCCGTCGCCCTGGTCGTCCACGCACAGCGTCAACGGGTAGTTGCTGCGCACGTCGCCGCCCAGCAGGCGCACGCCCTGCCAGATCCCCTCGCCGTCGCGCAGGGGCACATCGGCGGTGTGGCGATAGTTGAGTAACGCACTGAACAGCGGCGCCGCACCGCCCACGCCACTGCAACGCTGGGCCAGCGCGAGGGAGGCGTGCTCATGGCCGAGCAGCGCCGTCAGGCTCGCGTGCACGGCCCTGACGCCATCGCGCACGCTGGCGTGGGTGTCGATGCGCAGCGGCAAGGTGTTGA
>NZ_JAAHBU010000614.1 GCF_010671725.1 Pseudomonas brassicae
CGCCCACCGCCGGTATCGCGCCGCGCTCGCAGTCACCGAACAGGTGCGGCAGGCCGCTTTCGTGGGTGAGCTGCCAGGGCCCGGTGGCGCGCACCTTGCTCATGTCCAGGTGGCGGTTGGCCGGCAGCACGGCCATCAGGTAGTTGCCGTGGCGGTCGTCGAGCAGTACCGACTTGGCCACCCGTTCGGCCGGCACCCCGGCCGCGCGGGCCGACTCCAGGCTGGTGGACGAATGCGGGTGTGGAACCAGGTCGTAATCGCAGTTGGCCTTGTCCAGGCGTCGCTGCAGGGTTATTGCCATACGCATGATGCACCTCCTACCCGGCACAGTGGCCCGGGTGATTAAAGTTTAGGCAGTGACGTGGGCGCGTGCCGGACTAAACTTCAAGTAGATACCCGACCGGGAGATCCGCAGGTGGACGCGCGCCGCTGGTGGGGCTTGTTGCTGATACTGCTACTGGGGCTTCTGACCAGCGGTCAGGCTGCGCCCGAGGCCCCGGTGATGCTGCTGCAC
>NZ_JAAHBU010000615.1 GCF_010671725.1 Pseudomonas brassicae
GGCCTGCTGCTGGCCGGCGGGCTGTGCAGCCTGCTGTTCGGCAGCGCAGTGACGCTGCACCTGATGGCACCATTGGCCGCCTCGGCAGTGCTGCTGTTCGGCGTACCGTCCGGCGCACTGTCGCAACCCTGGCCGCTGCTGGGCAGCTACGGCTGCGCGATGCTGGTCGGGCTCGGTCTGCACCATGGCGTGGGCGCAAGCCTCGCAGTGGTGTGCATGGCGCTGGTGCTGGTGATCCTGCTGATGTGCCTGCTGCGCTGTCTGCATCCACCCGGCGCGCCCTGGCCGTCAGCCTGGCGCTGGCCGACCCGTCACTGGCAAGCATGGGCGCCCAGGTCATCGAACCCGTACTGCTCAACGCGCTCAGCCTGCTGCTGGTGGCGGTGCTGTACAACCGTGTCACCGGCGTGCGCTACCCCAAGATCGTCACCGCCCGCAAAGACCTGCACCACACCCAGGACGCCCCGGCCAGTGAGCGGGTAGGCGTCAGCGCCGGCGATCTGGACCGCGCCCTGGACGACCTGGGCGAGTTCGTCGATGTGACCCGCGACGACTTGGAACGCATCATCCTGGCCACCGAACGGCACGCGCTGCAACGCAGCCTGGGCGGCATGACCGCCGCACGGGTGATGTCGCGCGACGTGCAAGCCGCCACACCGGCCACCACCCTGGAACAGGCCTGGTCGCTGCTGGCCAGCCATCGCCTCAAGGCACTGCCCGTGCTGGATCAGGCACAGCAACTGGTGGGCATCGTCAGCCTCAGCGACCTGATCGGGCCGGCCATGGCGGCACGCCGTTTCAGCTGGCGGGCGCTGTTCGGCAAAACGCGGCCGGTACGGCTTGAGCAGGTCATGACCCACCCGGTACGCAGTGTGGACAGCCACGAGCCGGCCGTGGCGCTGATCCCGCTGCTGTGCGACCAGGGCCTGCATTGCCTGCCGGTGCTGGAGGCGGGCGCGCTGGTCGGGGTGATCACCCAGACCGACCTGATCGCCGCGCTGCATCAGCAATTGCTGCAGCGTGAACAGGCCGGCCTAGATGAGCGGGTCC
>NZ_JAAHBU010000616.1 GCF_010671725.1 Pseudomonas brassicae
CCGCGGCAATTTCCCGCGCCATGTGGTTGACCCCGCCCAGCCCGCCCAGCAGCGGTACCACCGCACTGCCGTCCTCGGCAACGGCCAGCACCGGCGGCTCGGCGCCTTTTTCCAGCAGCACGCTGGCCAGGCTGCGGATCACGATACCGGCCGCGCACAGCGCGATGATCGGGGTGGCCTGCTGGTAGAGCTGGCGCAGCGTGGCGCCGAAGTCCTGGTAGCTGCACGCCACGCCGTCGACACGCCCGGCCAGGCCGTGGATCAGTGCGTCGGGGTACACCTGCTGGAGCTTGCGCGCCGTGGCCAGGCTGCCCTTGCCCAGGATGACGATGGCGGGTGCCGAATGCGCCATCATCCTTGCCACCGCTCGCCGGGCACGATGATCAGCGAGAAGTACGGCGACGACTGCGGGTCAACCTCGTCCAGCGCGACGATCTTCTGGTTGGCCATGGTCGCGCGCTCCACGTACAGCGCGCGGTCTGCCATGCCCAGTTCGCCGAGCACGTCACGCACCTTGGGGAAGTTGCGCCCCAGC
>NZ_JAAHBU010000617.1 GCF_010671725.1 Pseudomonas brassicae
CTGCCAAGGCCTGGGCCTGGACCAGGAAAACCTGCTGGGCGACGAGCGGGCCGAACGCCTGGTCGGCGAGATCCTCACCGCCGCCGAACGCGAACGCATGGACCGCAGCCAGCTCAGCCTGACCACCACCCTGACCTTCTCGCTCAAGGAAAGCCTGTTCAAGGCGCTGTACCCGATCGTGCTCAAGCGCTTCTATTTCGAACACGCCGAGGTGCTCGAATGGTCCGCCGACGGCAGCGCACGCCTGCGCCTGCTCACCGACCTGTCGGCACAATGGCACCACGGCCGCGAGATCCAGGGCCAGTTCAGCCTGCACGGCGACCAGTTGCTGAGCCTGGTCAGCGTGTGAGCCCTGCACTCAGAGCGGGCAGTGCTCGCAATGCCCGACCCATGCCACCTTGTAGCTCAGGCAACAGGTACGCCTGACGCGGCGCCCCTCGGCGTCATGGCCAACCGCGGCATACAGCGGGTTGCCCGGCGTGTCGAACCACTGGCGCAGCGCCGGCTGCCCACCGGCCAGTTGGTCCAGGCAGTCACCGGCATTGCCCCACAACACCGCCGCCGGCACTTGCCCCAAGGCTGCCAGCCGTGCAATCACCACAGGCAGGTGCTGCACCAGCAGCTCGGCAACCCCACCCGCCGGCCCTGGTGCAGACAGCGCAACAGGCAGCCCGCGCTCATCCACCTCCAGCACCAGTGCCTCTACCTGCAACGGCGCCTGCCCGGCCAGCGCCATGCGCCACAGCACGCTGAAATAGTACTTGGACCATTGCGAGACCAGCACCGGCCGTTGCGCCGGCATCAGTGCGGGGCCGTACAGCCCGAGCAACAGCGCATCGAAACGCTTCGCAGTGAGCAGGTCAGCCAGGGTCAGTGTCATTGCCCGCCCCCTGTGCTGGCTGGCGCGGCCAGCTGAGGCTGAAACACGCACCGCCCAGGCGCTCGCTCTGGCCGATCAGGGCGCGCCCGCCATGCCAGTAGATGATCCGTCGCACGATCGACAACCCCAGGCCATGCCCGCCCGAGGCCCGGGTGCGGCTGTCGTCGAGCCGGGTGAACGGCGTGAAGATACGCCCCCAGGCACTTTGCGGCACGCCAGGGCCATCGTCCTCGACATCGATGCGACAGCGCTGGGTGCCCACTGATAGCTCAGGCTGACCTGCGATTCGGCATGGCGCATGGCGTTGCTCACCAGGTTCTGCAAGGCGCGGTGCAGGTAGCGCGGCTCGGCCTCGACCCAGGCGCCCTGCTCGCCCGCCTGGCACGGCCCGCGCAGCACGCGCACCTGGCGACGCAGCGGGGCCAGCTCGGCGATCACCTGGTCGAGCAAGGCGTCCAGGTCGACACGCTGGAAGTTCAGCGC
>NZ_JAAHBU010000618.1 GCF_010671725.1 Pseudomonas brassicae
CCCGCGCCTGGCGCCGAACCCTGCGGTGCGGGTGGTGGTCTACGACGCTACCGGCGGCGAGCTGGCCGGCGCGGCGCAGCGCTTGCAGGCGCTGGGCTACAGCGCCGTGCACTGGCTCGAAGGCGGCAGCCGGGGCTGGCAGGGTGCAGGTTTTGAGCTGTTCGCCGGAGTGCACCTGCCGTCCAAAGCCTTTGGCGAACTGGTCGAGCACGTCTGCCACACACCGCGCATCAGCGCGCCGCAACTGGCCGAGTGGCAGCGCCAGGGCAAGCCGCTGGTGCTGCTCGACGGTCGGCCGCTGGAGGAGTTCGCCAAGATGAACATCCCCGGCGCCACCTGTTGCCCCAACGGTGAGCTGGGCTACCGCCTGGAAGACCTGGTCAGCGACCCGCATACCCCGCTGGTGATCAACTGCGCCGGGCGCACCCGCAGCATCATCGGCGCGCAAACCCTGATCAACCTGGGGGTCGAAAACCCAGTGTACGCGCTGGAGAACGGCACCCAGGGCTGGTACCTGGTCGACCTGCCGCTGGAGCACGGTGGCCAGCGTGGGTACCCGCCGCACAGCGGCAAGGCTCTGGGGCAGCAACGCGCGCGCGCAGCCACGCTGGCGCGCAAGGCCCGGGTCCAATGGGTGGCGGCGGCGCAGGTGGGTGAATGGCAGCAGGACGCGCAACGCTCGCTGTTCCTGTGCGATGTGCGCACCCCGGAGGAATTTGCCGCGGGCAGCCTGCCCGGCGCACAACATTGCCCCGGCGGCCAGCTGGTGCAGGGCACTGATCTGTACCTGGGCGTGCGCAAGGCGCGGGTGGTGCTGTTTGACGACGACGGCGTGCGCGCCCCGGTGGTGGCCAGCTGGCTGCGGCAGATGGGCCACGAGGCGTATGTGCTCGAAGGCGGTCTTGAACGTGGCCTTGAGCATGGCCTGGCCTTGCCGACCCCGCCCGCGCTGGCGTTGACCCTGGCCGAGGCCACGCGGGCGAGCTGGAGGGTGCCTTGCTACTGGACCTGCGCCACAGCACCGCCTACCGCAAGCGTCACCTGCAAGGCGCACAGT
>NZ_JAAHBU010000619.1 GCF_010671725.1 Pseudomonas brassicae
CCTGATGGCCGACATGCTGGTACAGAAGATCGCTCATCCCAAGGCGGGTGCGACCACTGCCTGGGTGCCTTCGCCTACCGCAGCCACGCTGCATGCATTGCACTATCACCAGGTGGATGTGCCGGCGGTGCAGCACGAACTGCTGGGTATCGACCTGGCGGGCGAGCGTGACAGCCTGCTCAACGACTTGTTGACCATCCCGGTATCGCCACGCCCGAACTGGAGCGATGCCGAGAAGGAGCAGGAGCTGGAAAACAACTGCCAGGGCATCCTGGGCTATGTGGTGCGCTGGGTGGAACACGGCGTGGGCTGCTCGAAGGTGCCGGACATCCACAACGTCGGCCTGATGGAAGACCGGGCAACCTTGCGTATCTCCAGCCAGCACATTGCCAACTGGCTGCTGCATGGCACGGTAAGTGAGGCAACGGTGCGCGAAGTGCTGGAGCGCATGGCCGTGGTGGTCGACAGGCAGAACGCCGGGGATGCCGCGTACCGGCCGATGGCGCCGGGCTTCGAGGCCTCGATGGCCTTCCAGGCGGCCTGCGACCTGGTGTTCAAGGGCCGCGCGCAGCCCAGCGGGTACACCGAGCCGCT
>NZ_JAAHBU010000062.1 GCF_010671725.1 Pseudomonas brassicae
CTGCTCAGCGCTGGCTCCGACCGGCCCCGGGGCAGTAGTGGCCAGCCCGTCGAGGCCTTTAATGCGCAGGGCAGTGCTGGCCAGCTCGGCGCCGGCCAGGTCCTTGGCGTCAGCCAGGTCCGCCATCCAGCTTGTGGCCTCGGCCGGCCACTGCATTCTCACCGGGGACCAGGTCATTGCGCTGGGCGCTCCCAGTGAATCGCTTTCATCCTGGGCAAGTCCAGGGCGGCCAAGGCCTCGTCCAGTTGTTGCTTGAGCGTGTTGGCGTGCTGCAGCAACGTCAGCTTGTGGAGTGTGAGGTGGTCAGAGGCCTGACGCAGCTGCTCCGGCGTGTGCGGACGGAAGACCTTTGCCCCCTGCTCGTCACGGCACGGATACGGCATTTCGAGCCCGCGCATTGCGGCACCCAACAGGTTCAACTGGTCATCCCACTGGGTGGTGTAGAAGTGCGGGCTTCCCAGGGCATCAGACCAGAAGCCCGCCATGATGGCGGACTCACAATCTCTATTGATCGCATCGGTCTGCTCGCGGTGCAGCGCCGCAAGCACCTTCGGCACATCATCCACCCAGTCACCGTTTTTCCATACTTGCCCTGGAGCAGGAACCTCCAGCGTGTAGCCAGTCGGCAATTGCCCATGGCGCTCAATGTGTAACGGCTCACCAGTGCGGGTGTCGTAGGCCGTCAGGCCGTTGTAGGAATGATCAGGGACCATTTTTCGCCATCCCAGTGAGCCACTTTGCCCTCGGGAATAGCGGGGGGTGCAATCTCAACACAGCCACGCGGAATCAACAGCACACCAGGTTCAAGCGGAGATCTATCAGCGATAGCAGTACCGATAAAGATCCCTAAGTTGTCGGTTTGGTAGACGGTTTCATGGGTCATCGATGGGCCTCAGTATTTGATGCAGACCAGGACGGCAATGTTGCGTGACCGTGCCTCAGAGCCGCCTGACGAATTGATGGTGAGGGTGTGGACGTGAGCGCCTGCAGCCAAAGTGCCGACGTCAGAATCTGGTTGCTGACGGCCGCCAGATCCACTATCCACACCACTTACAAGGGAGCCACCGGTACTGTCGAAGCCCATGGCGATCCAACTGCGGATGTTGTGTGCGTGTGAGCCTGCCGACCCAATGCTGCCGGTGTGGATGTGGGCCGCGTTCTGAGAGCCTTGCCCCGAGGCAAAGTCGCGGGCGACATCGACGCCACGCCCATCGTCCCAACCGCGCAAGAACTCGCCTCGGGCGTCAGGTAGATTGAAGGTGGTCACACCGTCGCCTTCGCCCCAGGTGGTGCCTATGCGGTCGAACAGCTCTTTGTATGCCGTACGAGAAACAGCCGCACCATTGCATTTCAACCAGCCCGCCGGCGCATTGGTACACGCAAAATGGGTGATCTGCCCAACGTGCTCATAATTCACCTGCAGGATGCTTTGGCGTACCGCTTTGGTAGTTGCCAGGATCTCGCTGCTGTCCGTCGTCGGGTCATCGCTCTTGGCATTGGGCAGATTGCCCAGCTTCACATCATCCTTCGTAGTGCTGCGCGCCCGCAGGCCCACGTAATCCCCATTCCTGGCCGCGAAGTGCTCGATCAGCGCCCCACTGATCGGTTGGAAGCTACGGCGATCGTTGATGATGCTGCTGCTGGGCAGGTCGGCCAGCGGGACCAGGTAATGGCGGACGCCGAGGCTGTCGCTGTAGTCGACCAGGTCGTTGCCCCACACCACTTTCCAGTTCGTGACAACGTCGCTCAGCTCACGTTGAAGCCACACCTCCAGCCAAGCAGTCGCAGGGAGCGCCGGGGGTACCACGGGAGACGACACACTTTTCTCCAGGCGAATGCCTTCGACATAGGCCAGCCCGGGCTTCAACTGATAAGAGCCTGCCGTTTTCACCAGTTGCAAGGAGTCAGCGAAGAATGTCGCCCGGCCGTAGACATCGCGGTTGCTTCGGCGCTCGCGCTCGTCGATCCCCGCCAGGCGCACGGTGAAGTCGTGCTGCCAGGTACTGGCATCGATGGTGATGCCCGTCAGCGCCTGAGCGCGTCATAGGCCACCAGGAAGTTGCGGGTGATGTTGTTGCCCACCTGCAGCGGCGGGATGTTGCGCCGCTTCTGCTGCAGCGGCACGTAAGCCACGGCAAACAGCACGCCTTCTGCTGTCTCCAGGCCGATCCAGTTGAAGTCCCAATCGCCCACGTCGGACCCAACCTGCAGGCTGTACACAACCTGGTTGGGGTTGACGAACCCGGCGTTGTTATCGGGAATCTCGGCGGCGTACACGATCCGGGCGCTGGCAGGTTTTCCCGCTGCTCGATCAACAGGGGCGGAATGATCCAGCCCGGGCACATTGGCGAAGACGAAGCGCTGCACGTCCAGGGTTTCCCGGGCGGCATGCTTCTGGGCAATCAGGCTTTCGCCGGCAAGGGTGATGCTCGCTCCCACGGGAACTCCTACAGGCTGGCGACCAGCGTCTGCTGGTCGTCGTTGAATTCGACCAGGGCAACGCCCATGGCCACTGGCGTGATGGTCACGAAGTCATAACGGCGACAGGTGCGCCCGTACTGCTGAATCAGCACGCGCAGCAGCTCGGGGTTCTTGGCCAACTGGGTGTTGCTCAGCTGCAGCAGCACCACGTCCCAATCCCGATCGGGGTGGCGCTCCTCGATCTCGGCGTAACCCACACCCAGGCGCACAAGGATCCGCTTCATCCCGGCGATGCTGCCGGCGTCCACGGAATTGATGAAGGCGTGCTTGACGCGCAGCCGGTACAGGCTTTCAGGTTCGCCCTTGAAGCGGGTGATATCCCGTTGCCAGGCCAGCAGGTCCAGGATCGTGATGTGGCAGCTTTCGGCGTCGAGCTGCAGGAGCGGCCAACGCAGCCATTCCTCGACCTTTTCCCACCAGGCCTGGCAGGCCTGCTTGAGCTTGGTCAGTTCGGTACCCGCCAACCAGAATTTGAGGTCGAGCTTAATCATGGCGCACCACCTGCAGGCTCTGGATGCGGGGAATGCTCAGTTCAGACACGATGTCGGTATTTTCGAAGTCCAGCGACTCGATACCGGCGAACTGCAGGTGCAGCTCTTCCCCGAGGCGGCTGAACGAAAACCGCGACTGTGGGTAGGTCAGCGTCGGGGTGTAGTCGCGGGTCGTGCTCTCGCGGAACGCCGTGCGAATGAACTGTTCCACGTCGCTCTCCAGCGCCTGGCGCTGCTCGGCGGTGAGCGACGATCGCGGCCAAATCTGCACCTGCAGGTCGTGGAACGTCTCCGGCATGACCATCACCAGCATGTCATCGCCATGACCGTGGTTGCCCTGGTCGCGAATGTGCGTGTTGATCTGCTCCAGGTACGCGGCCGCGGCACACCGGCATCGAACAGCACAAAGGCGTTGGCACTGCCTGGCCCTCGCGGCGCGCCGTGCTCGAAGTAGACCCCATCCGGCCGCACGCCCGGAAAGGCCGAGATCATGGCCCGGTACACCGCATCGGTGTGCCACTGATTGACGGCGCTGAACTGATTGCGCACGCGCAGGCGCAGCTCGTCGTTTGGCTCGGGATCCGCACCAGGTGAGGCCAGCCAACCGTCGACGTTCACTACCTGGGCAATGCCGGGTACCGGCGCCGGCAGGATCGCGTAGTACCCCGGGGCCAGGTTGAAGCCTGACCCGGTGTCGACCGCTTCGGCCTCGATATCGAGCTGCATCAGCCCATCAGTGAACAGCCCGTCGGCTACCGTGACCAGCTGGTACACATGGCCATTGATCGGCGGCGACTGCACGACAGTACGGGCTGGAACAACCAGGACGCCGCCGGCGGCCGTGCGGGTGAACAGCAACGAGCCTTTGGCCTTGGTCTCGCCTTTGCGCTCGACATTGACCGCCCACGCCAACATGTCCAGCCAGGCATCCTTGGCGGTCTTGACGAAGAAGTTCGGCAGTACCGTGGCGACGAAGAAGTCGAGAATCCACAGCACGGGCTTGGTTACCAGGGCGGTGACCACCCGCCAGAAGGGCGAGTACGAGCTGGTGTTGCTCAGTTTGCTACCCTGGGCAGCCACCTCGGCCTCCCACGCCTCGCGCAGCCCGGCTTCGGTAGTCGGGATACCGGCGTCGTTCAGTGCCTGCTTGAAGTCCACGTCGCTCACAGGGCCACCTCGATCACGCCGAACTCCAGGGTCGTGGCCGTCACCAGGTACTGACCGGGTTCCAGCTGGATGATCTCTACGGTACCGGGCACCAGGCGCGCGTCGTCCTCCACCAGCAGCTCCAACTGCTGGATGCAGTCACGCTGCTTGAGTCGGTCCCGTTCGGCCACCAGTGTCACCAGCAGGCCGCTGTCCCGAATCATGTGGGCAATGTCCTGTGCGATGCTGGCCCGGTCCGAGATAAGTTGTGGCTGACGCGAAGGGTCCAGCACCAGGTCGTTGTCCTGGATCAGCAGGTCGATGTACTCGCTCATCAGCCCACCGCCATCGACATCATGTTTTCGACTTCCAGCGGGGTCACTGGCTTGCTGGTGTAGATGTTCACGTTCTCCGCCTTTTTGCTGCCGGTGGTGTTCTGGTTGGTTGTGTTCTGGATGCTGGTCAGCAGGCCCCCTGCGGGCACCGCATTGGGCCGCGCCGGGGCCAGGCTGGGGATCGCTGAGTTGATCGTCTGCTGGGCTCGCTGCGCAGCGCTGGCGGTCTCGCCGGCAGTCATGGCCTGCTCGGCCCCGGGAATCGCGGGCATGTCGCCCAGGCGGGTTTCGATGTTCACGCCGGGGATCTTGTTGATCAGCTCGATCAGACCGTTGATTGCGTTCTGGAAGATCGAGACGATGCCGTCCCAAGCGGCCTTGGCCATGCCCGACCAGCCGCCCATCGACGTGAACCAATCGGACAACGCCTGCAGTTGGGCGCTCACCCACTGGAACGCTGCCGTGTTCATCAGCGCCGCCACCAGCTCGTCCCAGTACACGACCATTGCTACTACTGCAGCGACCAGGGCCATAACGCCCAGGACAACGAGCATCACAGGGTTGGCCGACATGGCCACATTCACCAGCCAGATCACCCCCTGCCAGGCGAGCATTGCGCCCTTCACCAGGCCCATCCATGTGTACATCAGCGCCAGGCCAACGATGAAGCCGGTGATCATTACGGTGTGGAACAGGAACATCGCGATCGAGCGGAATCCGGTCCAGGTCAGCACCTTCCACACGTGATCAGTGACAGCCACACGGTTTTGCTCAGGCCCACGGCGAACGTCAGCAAGCCCATACCCGCAGCCATCCCGAGGAATGTCAGGGTCAAGATGCCGATCAGGCGTGTGATGTTCGGGAACAGCTGGGTCCACCGGGTGAGCGTGCTGGCGATACCCACCAGGCGATCCATCAGCGGCGTCAGCGTTGGAATCAACGCCTGGCCAAAGGCAATGCGCAGCGCCTGGACAGCAGAGCCAAACTGTTGCCATGGGTCCACCATGGCCTTGGCCATCTTCTCGGCCTGCTCAAGGCCGCGGACTTTGCCCAACTGGTCAATACCGTTGCGCAAGCGGCCGGTGTCCTTGGCCAGGGCGGCGATCACCTGGGCGCCTTCGCCGCCGAATGCCTCGGTCAGCTTGGCCCCGGCCGATGCACTTGTGAGGTCGCCCAACTTGCCCTGCAGCTTGTCCATGATCTCCAGGATCGGCAGCGCCTTGCCCTGCTGGTCGGTGAACTTCATCCCCAACTTGTCAGAGGCGGCGCCCATGTTCTCAAACAGCGCTTTGTACCGGCCGCCGGCATCGCCACCTTCCATTGTGCTGCTCAGCGTACCGATCACTGCCATCTGCTCGGCCATGTCCACGCCGGCAGTGGAGGCCAAAGCCCCAACCTCCTTGAAGGCGTCCTTCATCTGCGCGCGCTGGTGCGGAACAGCTGCACAGCCAGGGCCGTCTGGCCGCCGAGTTTCTCAACCCAGGCGCCCTTACCCATCGCGTCGGCCTGGCCTTTCTGCAGGTTGTAGAGCGTACCCACATACTCGGTCATGGTCGCAGCATCGTCCTTGGTCGCCTTGGCCACCAGGTTGCTGACGTTGGTGAAGGTCGCCAACTGCTCGCCGGCAAGGCCCTTGATGGCCCCGTCGATCTGGTAGGCCGAGGCAACGAAGGCCTGGGCGTTCTCACCGTAGTTTGTGGAAAACTCCAGGGCCTTGGCGTTCAACGCGTCCAAGGCGTCCTCGGCCACGCCCAGCGATCGGACCTCGCCCAGGGCGCGGTTCATCTCCAGCGCCGGTGCCATCGATGCATTGATCCCCACGAAACCGCCCGTGATGGCGGCAAGGCCCATCCCCATCTGCTTGGTGTTCGCCTCGCTCTGGCTGGCCAAGTCGGAGAAAGTTGTCTTCACCTTGCCCATGGGAGCGGTGACTTTGTCGGTCAAAGCCAGGATGAAATCCAGGCGAGAGGATCGGTCGGCCATCAGCGGTTAGCGGCCAGCGCCGTGGCCATGGTGCGAAGTCCGTTATTCATTGATCTTTCCCCCTTGAGCGACCAGGAACAGCTTGTCGTCATGCAGCACGAACAGATCGACATCAGCCAGCCGGTAAGCGCCGCCTGCACCGCCCTCAAGGACGTAGCGGTCCAGCGCCGCCCGAAAGCGGACGGGGAAGGGGTGGCCGATGCCGTTGCTGATGCACCAGGCAATCTGGTGGTGGTACTTGCTGTCCTCCCGGATGCTCGCGAAAAGCTGCGCCCCGGGGATGTAGCTGCGACCAGCCTTGAAGGCGTCGAACGCCAGTTGAACGGTGGGGTGCTTGAAGGTCTCGCCCTCAAGCTGGATTTCGTGCCCACCGATTCGCTCCAGGGCGAACGCTCGGAAGTCCCTCAAGACCAGGTGAAAGTTGGCGGTTGGTTGGTCTATTTGCATCGTTTCTCTCCTTGATGCGCTACGGCGCAGTTGGGTGGTTTCCCACCGGTTTTTCAGATGTGTCGCGTACACCCCCCAGTCATGTGGAATATCTGGAAGGTGCCTATGTAGCCCCGGCTCCAGGCCGCATGATTGCTGGGCTGAGGTTTTTTTCAGTCCTTCCAGCGGGGGTGGAAGGTAGTGGAAGGTCAAATTGCCACCGCTCGGCTGTAGGCCGCGCAGCGCTTGGGCTACAGCCGTTTCACGGAACAGCATCCAAAGTGGAAGGTTGGTGGAAGGTGGTGGAAGGAGATTTCTTCCAGCGCATTCCAGTGGCATAGGGCTTGCTGTAAGGCTGTAAGTATCTGTATTCATTTGACTATTCCCATTCCTTCCAGATATTCCAGATGATTCAAGGGATTACTCAGAAACCGATGCCTCACCCGGATACCCCTGACTCCAGAACTCTTACCCCCGCGCCGGCGGAGTCACGCACGCTTCTTGAACACCCAGCAGTTGAGTGACCGCTGCTCAATGCGGGAGTGGGTTTTCCTCGTCTCCAGGAAGGTGTGCGTGCGGCTTTGTTTCAGCGCCTTCTGCAGCAGGACAGTCGGGATCGCCTCCAGGCCAGCGGCACGGCATGCGGCTTGGAAGTGCTGGATGTTGATAGCGATCAACCCTTTGTCGGAGCTGTGATTCAGGGTCTCGCGGGTTTCCTGCCTGCGGCCGTCCGCGTCCTCGATCGTGATCACCTGCTCATTCAGGTAGTGGTAGGCCTGCCAGAACACAGAGGCCGTCTTGCTCTCTGCAGAGAGGGTCTGTTGCCGATCGAGGGCGCGGCTTTCCAGATGCTTGGCTAGGTTTTCCATCTGCCGATCAGTCCATGTTGGGAACAGCGGCTGGGTCGCTTTGGCCGCAGCCAGGATTGATGCGTGGACCTGGATGATTCGCGAGTGCTCCACTCCACCCATGGCCGTGAAACGCTGCTCGTACTCTGGATAGACTTTGAAGTACCGCTCCAGCCAGGCGCTTTCCTGGCACAGAACGGCGGGCAAGAAACCGGACAGCTGATCAACCGTCATGGCCTTCAAAGCGTTGGCCAGCTCTTTCAACTCGGGAGTGTGGCTGTCCCGAGTCATGTGGAAGTAGCCGATCCGGGTGATGATCGCCTCGGAGCCTTCCACCATGGTGTTCTGAGAAATGCAGATGGCTCCTCGGAAAATCAGGGCATCGGTGTCGCTGTTGCCAGTCTTCACGCCGGTGACGCGCAATTTGGCGTTGATGTCGAACAGCGATTTTATTTCGTCCCAGGCGTACTGCTGAACCACGGTTCGCCCCATGGAATCGGTGGTCTCCTTGTCGGACTCCAGGAGAACCACTGGCAGGTTGCTGACAGCCGAGAGCGAACGCAGTAGGCCGATCGCCGATGCGCCTGAACCGCTCGGCTTGATGCCTTCCTCGTTCTTGCGACCGACCAGGCGCCACAGGAAGCGGATCAGCGTCGACTTACCCGCGCCGGCATCGCCCGTCAGCTCCAGGAAGGCCCACCCTTGCTGCACGGCGCGGATCTGCTCTGCGAACAGGGAGCCAGTCCACCAGGCAAGGCTAGCTACGCCGTTCAGCCCGAACACTCGCTGGAAGTCGTCAAACCAGGACGGATCGAACGATTCGCCGCGGTGCATAGGGAAGCTGCGAGCAGACGTCTTCAAGCCCTGCCCCTTGATGTCGAGATAGCCGTGCTCGTTCATTTGCATTGCCTTGCCATTGTGGAAGCCGAAGCCTGGATAGCAGTACGCACCGGTGACTTCGTCGTAGCCCACAAAGGGCAACGTGCGAACTACATTGGGATTGCGAAGCCAGTCAGCCTTGAGCATGCCCAGGACCTTTTCCCCGCCCTCGAACATGCCGCCTGGGGTGCGCTCCAGAAGTGCCTTCGCGAAACCTCGGGGTTCGGTGATCGAGCTGGGGGGCAGAGGCTCCTTGCAGTTCAGCCGGCGGTTGGGGAACTCGAACTGGAAGAAGTAGCGTTGCTCCCCGCTGATCGCGTCCCGCTCCAGGTACTCGAACCGGGGAACGCAGTTGGCGACCTGGCTGATATTGGTGTGCTTGGAAAACTCGGTGCGGTACCCGCTCGGTGGGTCGCCAGCCTTGCGCGGCATGTCGTCCAGGTCCTTCTGCAGCTCGGAGGTGTTCACCCTGGCCGAGTACAGGCAACTCTCGAATTCGACCAGGAAGAAGGGGCGCGGCCTGCGGGTGTACAGCAGGTAGGCCTTCTTCATCGCTGAGGAGGCACAGAACAGTTGGCCTTGGTAAAGCGCCTCGGCCATGAACTCGTCGTCCAGCTTCTTCTCGCGGTAGACGTCGTCCCAGTCCTGTTCACCTGCGAGCGCGACCTGGCAGATCTCCTTCATGTTGGCCAAGCGGCCACGGTACTTCGGGATCACTTCCCGGCCGGCGCGGTCGTCATCGAGCGCGATCACCCATCGGACGCCTTTACCCTTGTTGGCCTCGATGATTTCCCAAGGGAAGTTGTTGCAACTGATGGCCGCGATCGCCTTGTAGCCGGCCAGCCAAAGCGCGATCGCGTGGAAAATTCCCTCGACGATGAACACCCGGTCGTCTTTCTCGTAGGTCTGGCCCTTGGGCTCCCAGCCCTTGCCTGCGTACTTCATGCCCTTGCGGATACCGGCCTTGTCGCCTTTGTTCGCTGCTACCGCACTCGCATCGATGATGCGCTCCCAGTAGCCGTCGCAAAGCTCGAAACGGACGGTCGCAGCGTATGAACCATCGTCCATTTGTCGACGCGCCTGCTTGTACCAGCCAGTGATGCGGGCGGTATCGAATCCACGCCCACGCTGCAGGTAAGCATCGGCTGTGGCGTTCGGGTTCTCGGGCGTCGAAGGGAAGCGCTGGCTGAGGTTTTCAAACAGGTCGCGGTAGCGATCGCGGGTCTTCTCCTCGAACTGGCATTCGTTCAAGCGGTTGCATTTGAGCTGGAATGGCTTCTCTTTGCTGATGTACAGGGTGCGCTCACCGCAACCTGGGCAGATGCCCTTGTTGAAGTACTTGGCGTTGGCGTCCTTGGGTTGGAACGACAGTTCGTGGTCGTGCTCGAGCGCCGGAATGACGTCCTCGAGGTAGATCCGGTCGAACTGGTCCTGGGTAATCCGTGCGCTCATCCCGTTCCCTTACTTGGCATTCGAGCGAGCACGTTCTGCTTGCTCAGCCGCTTCCATTGCGATGTGGACCAGATTGATCAACACCGCCGATTTGGAGCCTTCGGCTTTCGGGCGGATGAGATAGCGGCCGTGTTCGATCTCTCGGCGTATAGCCGAATCGGACTGGCCAGAGCGTCGAGCAAACTCCCCGACGGTGACGTAGGGCGTGTCGATGGTTATCTGCATTCTGATACCCTCTCTAGGCATATTGGGGATAAATGTTCCTTTGAGGGAACATTATTTGTTCCTTAAAGAGAACAAGTCAAGAGGGTGTGATGGATTTTCCAAAGAAGCTCAAAGCTATCCGGAAGGCTGAGGGGCTGACGCAGAGAGAGTTCTGCGAGGTCCTGCAATTCAGTGAAAGCACGTTCAGGAAGTACGAGGCAGGTTTCATCGAAGTAGGGGCTCCCGCCCTGCTGAAAATCGCGAATCACCCCCAGTTCAAGAAATACGCGCTGTGGCTTATCACAGGCGATACCGCGCCAGAGAGCGGTCAAATCAGCCCCATCTGAAACATTTACAAGGACGTCGTATGAGTAAGGAAATCCCTTCGTTTGCAGCCTCGATGGGCGGTGTCGCCGTCTTGGTTGTGCCTTTCCTGTGGTATTTCGACTGGGCCGGCTGGGCCTGGGTGGTCGCGGCTGTGATTGCTGTTGTGGGGGCGTTTGGATGGCTTTCCGAGACGTTGAAGCATCACCGTGCGACCAGAGAGGATTCGGACCTTTCTCATGCGGATAGCCAGGGTTCCTACAGCTCTGGATCTTCCGATGATGACGATCTGATGAGTGATGGTCGTGTTGTCTGGCAAGGAAGCCGTGAGATCAGTTTTGATTACCAGAGCTTTGGTGGTGATGGCTCTAGCCGAGAAGTGACCGTGCACAAGGTGGTCTCCAAGGGGCGTGGAAACAGTGACACGTACTTCCAAGGCCTTTGCCACCTGCGGGGAGAAACCAGAACATTTCGGCTCGATCGCATCAAAGGGAAAGTCGTCGATGCATCGACCGGTGAGATGGCGACCTTTCGACAGTTGTTCGAACTGAGTAATCGGTAAGCCTCAATGTCGATAAAGAAACTGGACGATGGTCAATGGTTGGTGGACTGCCGGCCAGAAGGCCGCAATGGGCCCAGGGTTCGCCAGAAGGTGCAGTCCAAGAACGAGGCGATGCACGTTGAACGCCGGCTGATGGGTGACGGTGCAAACGGGACTTTCGAGAAGAAGGCCAAGCGCGATGATCGTCGCCTGTCGGCCCTGATCGATCTGTGGTTCAAGTCGCACGGCTGCACCTTGAAGCGGGGCGAAGAGCGTCAGCGTGCGCTGGTGTCCATGGCTGAGCGTATGGGCGACCCCCGTGCTGCAGACTTTTCCACCACACACTTCACGCAGTACCGGGCTGATCGGTTGGCAGGCAAGTACGGAAGGGACTCGGCCGGTAGCGGCCGCAAGAAGGGTGAGCAGGCGAAGCCGGTAAGCGCCAACACCCTGAATCATGAGTTGGCCTACCTGCGCGCCGTGTTCAACGAGCTGGAGCGGTTGGGGGAGTGGAAGGGCGACAATCCGCTGAGCAAGGTGCGGGCCCTGAAATTCGACGAGACTGAGATGGCCTACCTGTCGGTGGAGCAGATCCCCCCGCTGCTGGCCGATCTCGATGCCCGGTCGGTAGCGGCGGGCCTGGTCGCTCGGATCTGCCTTGCTACTGGGGCGCGCTGGTCAGAAGCCGAAGGGTTGGCCGCTCGCCAGGTGCGGGGGGACTGTCAGATTTTTGTGTGCGGGCCG
>NZ_JAAHBU010000620.1 GCF_010671725.1 Pseudomonas brassicae
ATCCAGGCGCCGTGGCAGGCACTGCTCGGCCAGCTCAATGAACCCTACGACCTGGTGCTGTGCCATGCGGTGCTCGAATGGCTGGCCGAACCCGAGACCATCCTGCCGGTGCTGCACCAGTTGACCCGCGCCGACGGCCTGCTGTCGCTGGCCTTCTACAACCGCGACGCACTGGTCTACCGCAACCTGCTCAAGGGCCACTTTCGCAAGTTGCGCAGCAACTGCCTGGCCGGTGAAAAGCAGAGCCTGACCCCGCAAAAACCACTTGATCCGCGCGAACTCCAGGCGCACCTTGAAGGTCTGTGGGATATACAGAGCCAGAGCGGCGTGCGCGTGTTTCACGACTACATGCCCAGGGAATTCCAGACCAAGGCCGAACTGCTCGACCTGCTCGAAATGGAACTGGCGCACCGCCGCCACCCGGCGTTTGCCGGCCTGGGTCGCTACCTGCACTGGATGTGTCGACCCCGTTGAAAGCCGACCCGCGTCGACCGGAGAATGCCATGCCGTACCGTCTCACCCTCGGGCTGATGTGCCTGGCGCTGGCTGCCTGCCAGGGCCACAACCCCTACGTCGCCAGCTCCCGCCCGCTGCCGCCGGCACCGCCGCAGGCAGCCACCCCCTTTGACGCCAGCGCCTACCCGGCACCCGCGCGCGATTATGGCCGCTACCGCAGCTGGGCCTGGCGCAACGGTCAGTTGCCAGCGGCGAGTGCATCAAGCGACCCGGCCGAACTGGCCGACGCC
>NZ_JAAHBU010000621.1 GCF_010671725.1 Pseudomonas brassicae
TCCTCTTTTGTATATCTTTAGGTCGTACGTAGCCGAGATAGGTACAAGACTATGGTGGTGATTAGTCAACGTTTCCCAGTGCTTGAGCGTGGTTACCCTAACTTCTTTTATAAAAGTGACTTGCGTACCGCGATTGACCAGCTTCAGCTCTAAAGAGGTGATGTATTCCTCGTTTTCGCCGCTACAGCTTTCAACTTCATACAAGTCAACAATCTTGAGGCCCGGCGCATTATCTACTAGATGCTTTGGCACAGGGTTCAAGATTGAAGCTGCAAGCAGTTGTTTGTAAAGCCTCAACGCTTTTCGATCAATGATGTCAGCGTGCGCCATTTTGTGATGTTTGTCGCAGAGAACGATTAGGTTGCTTGGATCGTTATTCTCACGGTTGTGATCAATATGGTGAATTTCCAGGTAAGTGTGCTCAGTACACTGATTAATTGCGCAGCAATGACCACTCTCAACTTTAATTGCTCTGGCAACCTCTGCCGCAATGGTGGGGCGTTTCGTTGTGTAGATGCTATCCATGCTCTTACTCACAGAGATCAGAGTTAATTTTTTTATCGAGAAATTATAGCAAATCAGTCAGTTGCTCAAGATCGACTACCGGGTGCGGTGCTCCCCAGCCGAGAAAGCTCCCTGGTCGACCAGCAAGGCCCCTGCCACCTCAGCTCCCTTCAGAGCCGGTAGGAGCTATAACGTCTACCACAGATACGAAGACATGAATTCGGGTCTTGGAAAGGGTTTCCAAAGGCCGTAACGGCATTTAGCCAGTTCATGATCATCTGACTATGCCAAAATCTACGCCCGGCCCCAACGACCAAGGAAAGGTATGAGTTTTTTTCGAACGTTTGTTCGCGTTCCGACAGAACGAATTTCGAACACCCCTTGAGGATTTTCTCACCGAGCTTTTTGCCGAGTGGCTACGTCAAGTGACGCTTGCTGGTCGAATCTCAGAGGTGCTGACTGACCTCTTCAAGCTGGCACCGGCCCAACTTGGAGAATTGAGTAAACTCAATTCAATTATCTGGGAAACTCAACACGTCATTGGTCCAGGCGACCACCGGGCTGAGGGCAAACGCCCAGACCTGATTGGACGATGCTCAAATTTTTTCCTGATCATCGAGAGCAAAATCGCAGCTGGATTTACCCAATACCAGGATGAACTTGGGCGAGTCGATCAACTGTCCATGTACCAGTCATACCGTAGAAGTCGCAAGGAGGTGTGTGGCGGCCTTGTCCTGATTACACACTCCACTTTGCCTCCGTCAGACTGGACACATCAGACGCTGTACTGGCGTGCTGTTGAAAAGTACTTACGAACTTTCACAGACCATATCTCGTCGACCAGTGCATTGAATTACCTCACTAACCAACTCAAAAAATTCCTTGGAGACAACGATATGAATGGAACACGTATCGATCTAGCGGATATTACTGCCTACCCTGCCTATCAACGACTTACGCGAGGGCTGGCAGGGTTGGGTAAAGCTGCGGATAGCTGCCTTAGAGCGGAGTTTCAAGGGGCACACCTTGAAAAACTTCGAGTTCCTCGTGGGGGCAGTGGTGGAGACTTCATCTCGCCGACTTTTTGCGGATTGACGCTCACCAATGACGGCTTCAAATGTCATGACGCTCAACTCATTTTGTGGGCCGGCACCCTCACCGGAAAAGTTTACGAGTACATTGGGCCGTTCACTGACGGGATACCAGACCTCTCTGTCGGTATTGGCTTATGGTTCTATGAGGACGTCCGACAAGAGGCCAGTGACTACCTGATAGCGCTGTGCGAGAAGCTCAACAGCCCGGAGAAAGGGACGTGGGTACTGGAGACCCACTCTCGCGATGGTAGGGGGCCAATTATCTTGCTGTCGATTCGTCGATCTCTCATGACTTGCATGTTCAAGCTGCTGGCGGCGACTTGGACGATATCGCCAGTGAGTTCTTTTCAACTCACAGCAAGTCACTTCTAATTGAGCTTTCAGCTCCACACTTGGAAACCGGTAGGAGCGCTGATCAGTTTCTGTTTGAGATGGTTGCTGCAGAACAGATCACCGTTGATTTAATTGACGCTGAGTGACTGCTCCTGGCCGATATCTGCCGGTCAAGACGTACCCGTGCGCGTGGTCACATCCGATGCAAATGGCTGGTC
>NZ_JAAHBU010000622.1 GCF_010671725.1 Pseudomonas brassicae
GCACCAACCTGGGCGCGGCCACCCCCGGTGCAACTGGGCGGCTTGCCGGGCACACCGAACGCGCCGGAGCAAAAGCCCACCGCCGCAGACGACACCCTCACGCGCAAACAGGTCAACGACGCCGCCGCCTACATTCGCGGCCTGGCGCAACTGCGCGGGCGCAATGCCGACTGGGCGCAAAAGACCGTGCGTGAAGCGTCAGCCTGTCGGCCAGCGAGGCGCTGGCGCTCAAGGTGGTCGACCGCTGGCCAGCGACCTGCCCGACCTGCTGCGCCAGCTCGACGCAGCCAACTAGCAGGTCGCCGGCCAGGCGCTGACGCTGCACACCCGCGATGCGACCGTGATCGAGCACCTGCCCGACTGGCGCACGCAACTGCTGGCGGTGATCACCCACCCCAGCGTGGCGTTGATCCTGATCATGCTCGGGGTGTACGGGCTGATTTTCGAGTTCATGAACCCCGGCTCCGGGGTTGGCGGCGTGGTCGGCGGGATCTGCCTGCTGCTGGCGCTGTACGCCTTGCAGTTGTTGCCGGTGAACTACGCCGGGGTCGGGCTGATCCTGCTCGGCCTGGCATTCATGATCGCCGAGGCGTTCATGCCCAGCTTCGGCGTGATCGGCGTTGGCGGGATTGTCGCGTTCGTGGTGGGCGCGGTGATCCTGATGGACACCGAAGTACCTGGCTATGGTATCCCGTTACCGTTGATCGTCAGCCTGGCGGTGCTCTCGGCGCTGCTGCTGGGCGCGCTGGTGGGCATGGCCCTGCGTGCGCGCAAGCGGGCGCTGGTGAGCGGCGATGCCGGGCTGGTGGGCAGCCTGGTGCAGGTGCGCGCCGTGGCCATCGACAACCCGTGCAACGCCTGGGTGCAGGCCCAGGGCGAACAATGGCAGGCCCACAGCACCACACCGTTGCACGTGGGCCAGACGGTCCGGGTGCTGGCCCGTACTGGCGTGCAGTTGAGCGTCAGCGCTGCCGCCGACGCGTCGGCGCAAGGAGACTGAACATGTTCATGCAACTGGGTTT
>NZ_JAAHBU010000623.1 GCF_010671725.1 Pseudomonas brassicae
GCACCTCGGGGCGCTGCACCGCTGTCGAGCTCGGCCTTGAGCGTGTCAAGGGCACGAATGCTCTGCCCATGCATGCGCTTGAGGCGTTGCAACGTGGCCAGGTAAGGCTTGAGGCGCTGGGTTTCGACCAGCGACTTGCTGGACAGGGTCGAGCAGGCTGTTGAGGCGCTCTGCGGTCACCCGCAGCACCCGTTCGCCGCCTTCGCGACGCTTGCCCCGGGGCGCCGGTTCGGCCGGCAATTCGGGCTCGGGCTCGGTTTCAGCCGCTGCCACTGGCGCAGCCGCGGGCTCGGCGGGCGCGCTCGGGAGCGGTGCAAGCGGGAGGCCGGCGACGGCGCTCGGGTCGAGCAATACCGCCATCTGCACCAGGAACGCCTGCACGGCGGCCTCGATCGACGCATCCCCCGGCGTGGCGATGCGCATCAGCAGATCGGTGCCCTGCAGCAATGCATCGATGTGCTCGGGGCGCAAACGCAGGCGCCCTTCCTGAGCCCCGACCAGGCAATCTTCCATCACGTGGGCAACGCTGACCCCAGCATCGACGCCGACGATGCGCGCCGCGCCCTTGAGCGAGTGGGCGGCGCGCATGCAGGCCTCAAGCTGGTCGGCCTGGGTCGGATTGCGCTCCAGGGCCAGCAGGCCGGCACTGAGCACCTGGGTCTGCGCCTCGGCCTCCAGGCTGAACAACTCGAGCAACGAAGCATCGCGCATTTGCTCTGGGGTCATGACAGGCTCCGGTTCACGGCAGACAACACTTGTTCTTCGTCCAGCACGCGCACGCTGCGCCCGCGCCATTGCAGCACCGCTTCGGTAAAGCGCGCAGCGGTGGCCGACTCGCTGGCCAGCTGGTGCGGGTCAAGCGCATGGATACCCTCCACTTCATCCACCGGCAGCACTACCGCGCCACCGCTGGCCGCGAGGATCAGCATGCGCGGCATCACCCGCGTCGAGACCGCCAGCGGGCTACCCGCCTCCAGCCCCAGCAAGTCGGCCAGCGACAGGCACGGCACCAGTGCGCCGCGCACGTTGGCCACGCCTTGCAGCACACGTGAGCGCTGATGCGGCAACGAATGCACCGACTGCAGCGGCGCCACCTCGACCAGGCAGCGCGTCGCCAGCGCCAGCCACTCCTCGCCCAGGCGAAACAGCAACAGCGAACGCCCGGCACACACCGGCGCCTGCACCGGCGCTGCTCGTGCGCGTCCTGGGCCAGGGCATAGCGATCGAGCAGGCGTGTCGCCGCGGCGGCATACACCTGGCAGTTGCGGCAATGGATATGTTCGACCAGCAGCGGGCAGCGCTTGTCGCCATGTACGCCGATACGGTTCCAGCAATCGTCGATGGCCTCGACCTCATTGGCCATCACGCCCAGTTCCCCTGGCCCACTCATTGTTCAGGCTCCCGATCACTGCGTTCACGTCGCGCCGCGCGCTCCTGCAGGCGCCGCGCACCGACCACGTCGCCCTGGGAGGCGAGCAGTGCCGCCAGGTGGGCCAGCGCTTCGGGATGCTGCGGTTGCAGGTACAGGGCCTTGCGGTAATGGTTGAGCGCCTGCGTGCCTTGACCTGCGGTATCACTGAGCAAGCCCAGCCAGTAGAACACCTGCGCGTGGGGCTCGAACTGCTGCAGGTAGCGCTCGCACGCCGCACGGGCCTCTTCGCTGTTGCCGGCGTTGGCCCAGGTGGCGATCTGTGCCAGCAATGCGGGCGCCGCGTCGTCGGCGCCCGGCGCGCTGCGGCC
>NZ_JAAHBU010000624.1 GCF_010671725.1 Pseudomonas brassicae
GCTGCCGCAGGTGGAGGTGTCGGTGGAGATCGGCACATTGCCTGCTGATGCGTGAGCAGGGCTCGACCACGCGCCGGCCCACCGAGCGGATGCTGGGGGAGGCCGGGGTGAGCGGCGCCAGGCGCGCTTGCCAGCGAAGGGGCCCTAAAGCTCCTGCACCAGACTGTCGATCTGCTCCTGGCGTTCGGACTGGTTCAACCTGGCCCCCGGGTTCAGCGACGACCACTGCGGATGCGCGCGTGCCTTGTGCAGCGCCTCCGGCAGTTTGCCTTCACGCCAACCCTTGTCGGTCGGCAACTCCAGCTTGATACGCTGCGTGGCCGCGTGCCCGCGGCTGTCCAGTGCCTGCAACAACTGGCGCTGACGCAACGCCAGCAACCGCAGCACCCCATCATCCACGGTCAGTTCATGCTGCCCCTTGAACTTGCCCAGCAGGCGCGCGCCATAGCTGCGCGCCGTCTGCACCGCACCGCCAGCGATCGCCCCGGCCAGCGCGGCCGCGCCCAACGTCAGCCCACCCACCAGCAGGTCGACACCGGCACCCGCTGCCGCACCGGCGGCCACCCCGCTGCCCAACCGCACACCCAGCAGCTTGAGCGTCTCGGGGTTGAACAGGTCATCACCCCAGCGCCCGTCCAGCAGCGGCAGTTCACCAGTATTGGCGTCGTCCTGGCGAAACGCATACAGCTTCAGCAACGCCTCGACGCAGCGCTGTTCACGCTGGCGGATCACCTGGTGCAGATGGCTGATCGCCGCCGCCTCTTCAGCCGGCTTGGCCACCACGCTGCGCCGGCAGGCCGCACAGTCCAGCAGCAGTTCGGCAATCAACCGCTTGCCACTGTGCTGGCGTGCCACGCGCTGGGCCTGCTGGTCGTCGATCAGCCGCTGCAAGGCCGGGCGCGCGTGCTCCAGCAGCAGCGCCA
>NZ_JAAHBU010000625.1 GCF_010671725.1 Pseudomonas brassicae
CTGGCTTGCCAGCGAAGAAGGCAATGCAAATCTCAATAAAAAACCCCGCACAGGGCGGGGTTTCGGGTGACGCTGCGAGGCGGGCTGATCAGTTGCCCTTGACCGCCTTGCCATCGACCGTACCGTCCTGCAGCACGATCACGTACTCCTTGCCGTCGGTCTCGACCTGGCGCAGTTGCACCAGCAGGTAATCCCATTCCTTGGCAAACCAGAGCTCGGTAATGCGCTTGCTCTGGCTTGGATCGCGTACGCGCTCGACCTTGATCGCATCGACCTGGCCGGTCTTGGTGGTGACCTTCTCGGTACCCAGCACGCGGAAGTCGTAGGTGTCGATCTCGTCGCCATCGACCACCTGGTAGCTCACGCTCTTCTTGCCGGCTGCCACGTCATGCTGCAGCGCCAGCTGATAGCTCGACTTGTCGAGCACGCCACGGTTGAGCGGCAGCTTCACGGCATCGCCACGGTCGGAACCGGTGATGGTCTTGCTCGACCAGTCGAAGTCCAGGTCGACTTTCTTTGCCTTGCCCAGGCCGTCACGTTCGAAGTGATAGGTCTGGGGCAGCAGGGTGTCCTTGTCCAGGCGCAGGGTGCTTTGCTCGGTCAGGCTGGCGATCATCATCGAGGCCTTGAAGTTGAGGCTCCAGGTCCCGTTGGCGTTCTTTGCCAGGCTGCGTTCGGCAGTACCGCTCATGGGCAGTTGCTTCCAGTCAGCGGTGTAGCTGGCCGAGAAAGGCTTCAGATCGGCTGCCTGAAGCGGTAAAGCGAGCACGGCGAGTGCGAAGAGCAGGGCGCGACGCATAAAATCTCCTAGGGTCGAATCAAGTGGCCGCTGGCCGCCAGGGGCTGGCCATCCAGTAGAGCACCGTGCTCGCCCAGGCGCAAACGGCCTTCGGCGAACCAGCGCACCGCCAGCGGGTAAATCTGATGTTCCTGGCTGTGAACCCTCTGGGCCAGACGTTCCGGCGTGTCATCCGAGACTACCGGGATTACAGCCTGTACGACCAGCGGGCCGCCATCGAGTTCCTCGGTGACGAAATGCACGCTGCAGCCATGCTCGCGATCTCCCGCCTCCAGCGCGCGCTGGTGGGTGTGCAGGCCCTTGTACTTGGGCAGCAGGGAAGGGTGGATGTTGAGCAGGCGGCCCTGGTAGTGGCGCACGAAGCCTGCACTGAGGATGCGCATGAAGCCGGCCAGCACTACCAGTTGCGGTGCAAAACCGTCAATCAGCTCGACCAGCGCCGCATCGAAGGCCTCGCGGCCGTCGAAGGCCTTGTGGTCGAGTACGGCGGTATCGATGCCGGCAGCGCTGGCGCGCTGCAGGCCATAGGCGTCGGCGCGGTTGGAGACCACCGCGCGGATGCGCACCGGGCTGTCGCCGGAGCGGGTGCTGTCGATCAGGGCTTGCAGGTTGCTGCCGGTGCCAGACAGCAGCACCACTACATCACAAGGCGTACTCGGCATCAGTGCGCCTTGAGGTTTTTCAGCTCGACCTGGGCAGCGCCTTCGGCGGCCGTGGCGATCTGGCCGATCACCCATGGCTGCTCGCCGGCCTCACGCAGGACCTTGAGGGCGTTGTCGACCTGGTCCTGGCCGACGCAGATGACCATGCCCACGCCGCAGTTCAGCACGCGGTGCATTTCCGTCTCGTCGACGTTGCCTTGCTGCTGCAGCCAGTCGAATACCGCTGGACGCTGCCAGCTGGCCACGTCCACCACGGCCTGGGCGCCTTTTGGCAACACGCGCGGGATGTTGTCGAGCAGGCCGCCACCGGTGATGTGGGCCATGGCCTTGACCGCGCCAGTGTCCTTGATCAGCTTGAGCAGTGGCTTGACGTAGATGCGGGTCGGGGCCATCAGCAGTTCGGTCAGCGGCTTGCCGTCCAGTTTCACGGAGGCGATGTCGGCACCGGCG
>NZ_JAAHBU010000626.1 GCF_010671725.1 Pseudomonas brassicae
TGCCGAACAGCTGCTGCGCCGCCTGAGCGTGTCGCTGGGCCAGCTCAGTGCACGCCAGCAACGCATCTTCATTCTCAGCCGGCTGCATGGCGCCAGCTACCTGGAAATCGCCGAGCAGTTGAACGTCTCGGCCAGCACGGTGCAGAAGGAACTGAAGCTGATCATGGCGATCTGCGTCGGGGTGGCCGATCGCCTCAATCGCGATTGAGCCGGCTTGCCACACATGCCGATACACTTGATCATTGCCTGAAACACAAGACTGCCAAGACCCACCGTGACCGACCCTGCCCCTCATCGCCCTGCGCCGCCAGACCCGGCTGCCTGCGACAGCGCCATGGACCAGGCGCTGGACTGGTTGATCCGGCTGCAATGCGCCACGCCTGAAGACACCCGCGCGTTCGAAGCCTGGCTCGCAGCGACCCGGCGAACGCCCCGGCGTATGTGCGCGCCGAAGCCCTGTGGCACGGCGACAGCGTGCGCGAGGCCGCCGTGGTGTTGCAGCAGTACCAGCGCCCCGCTCGCCTGGCCCGCCTGCGCCCGTACTGGAAACCGCTGGCCGCCGCCGCCGTGTTGCTGATCGGCGTGTTCACCGTCGGCAACCTGCCCATGCGCCTGCAGGCCGACCACCTCACCGTGGTCGGCGAGCGCCAGCGCTGGAGCTGCAGGACGGCTCCAGGGTGCTGCTCAATACCAACTCGGCGTTTTCCAGCGACATCAACGAGCGCCAGCGCGTCGCACGCCTGTACCAGGGCGAAGCCTATTTCGAAGTGCCCGGCGGCCAGGCCCAGCCCTTCGAACTGCGCGCCGGACCGTTGCGCGCCAGCGTGCGCGATACCGACTTCGCGGTGCGCTACCTCGACGGCCAGGCTCAGGTGCGCGTGCAGCGCGGTGACGTCGACCTGCTGGCCAGCAGCGACCAGCGTATCCGCCTGAGCGCCGGCGACAGCATCAGCGTCGGGCCCGACGGTTTTCGGCCAGCGTGAGCGCCTCGACCAGCAGAAGGACCTGGCCTGGGTGCACGGCCGGCTGGTGTTCGAGAACTGCCCGCTGAGCCAGGTACTGGCGGAGCTTGGGCGCTACTACCCAGGCTGGATCATCAGCACCAACGAGCGCCTGCAGAGCGTCGCCGTCACC
>NZ_JAAHBU010000627.1 GCF_010671725.1 Pseudomonas brassicae
TATTTTATTTGGTTAGGGCTAATCCCTTAAATTATCAGTCGAGATAAGGGAGTGAAGATATATAGCCATTGATGGGGTGTGATGCTCACGGTTGCTCTTGATAATGACACGCGCTGGACAATTTTGAAGCCAGTTCTGACCCAGAGAGGGGTGACTTTTCAGTTGTCACCCAGTTAACCACGGCGGTAACATATCCTGCTGAGCGAAGCGCTTTAAAATGCGCACACAGACCCGTGTATCCAGCGCCACCTATTGCAGATGCCTGACTAACTGCGTACTAGATTCTTAACACGTATCAATAATAAGGAAGTATTGAATGAAATCTGACTAGTTGAATAACGCTAGAAATCAGATAGACAAAGGCCCAAGTGCGACCTTGGGCCTCTGTGGATAAGTCAGAATTTAGCGACCTGACCTTTCCATTGTCTATTCCTAACATGCGGGACGTCAAGTCCTGCAGGACTTCGTTCATCCACAAGAAGGTGAGCGTTATCCACAACCCGGCACTCTTGGGCCTGCCCGGGAAGCAAAGGGCTACAGGGGCATCCAGCAAATTATCCCCAGGCTGGATGACAATCTTGGGTCCGCAGACATTGGACTGTATTGATGACTTTGCAGGAGAGATTTGCTCTCATCAGGAGCCGACAAGCTCACTTCGCGTGGGGCGATATCTACACGCCATCGGTTTTAGCGGTTCCACGAGAAGCCCCTAAGGGCTCTCGTATCAGCAGAATGAATAGCCGGAAGCTCGGCCGTGCGATTCACTCGCTGTCCACTCCAGAAGCGGTGTTCACCCAGCTTGCGCTCTTCCATCCTCAATTGCTCGACATTCACGAGCAGAAGATGTTGTGGCCATATCACGCCCC
>NZ_JAAHBU010000628.1 GCF_010671725.1 Pseudomonas brassicae
CGCAACCAGCGCATCAAGCTCGACAAGGCGCCGATGAGCACCAACAAGCTGTTGCGCAAGCTGGCCAAGCACAGCCTGTGGCTGGGCATCGGTTTTGTCACCGGCATGACCTTCGTCGGCTACTTCAGCCCCATCCGCGAGCTATGCATCGAATTCTTCACCGGCCAGGCCGACGGCTGGGCCTACTTCTGGGTCGGTTTCTTCACCCTCGCCACCTACGGCAACGCAGGCTGGCTGCGCGAGCAGGTCTGCATCTACATGTGCCCGTACGCACGCTTCCAGAGCGTGATGTTCGACAAGGACACGCTGATCGTGTCGTACGACCCTCGGCGCGGCGAAGTGCGCGGCCCGCGCAAAAAGGACGTCGACTACAAGGCCAAGGGCCTGGGCGACTGCATCGACTGCACCATGTGCGTGCAGGTGTGCCCGACCGGCATCGACATCCGCGATGGCCTGCAGGTCGAGTGTATCGGCTGCGCGGCCTGCATCGACGCCTGCGACA
>NZ_JAAHBU010000629.1 GCF_010671725.1 Pseudomonas brassicae
AGGCCGTGGGCGCCACGCTGATCGAAGTGCCGATCTGGGCCTGGCACTGGGCGTGCCCGCACGACCCGCGCCTGCCCTGGCACCGTGCCCGCAAGTTCATCCTGAGCCCCGAGCAACTGGCCAGCAAACGTAGCGCCATCGCGGCGCATGTCAGCCAGCTCGAGACCGATGGCGAGCGTGCGCCGGTACTGAACGAAACCACCCTGCAACGGCTCCTGCAACCTTTCGAACTGGTGTTTCTATGAGCGTATCGCCGCAGTACTTCGAGCAGCTGTTCGAACACGACGAAGACCCCTGGGCCTTTCGCACCCGTTGGTACGAGCAGCGCAAGCGCGACCTGACCCTGGCATGCCTGCCGCGCCAGTACTACACGCGCATTTTCGAGCCTGCCTGCGCCAATGGCGAGCTCAGCGCGGCACTGGCCGAGCGCACCGAAGCGCTGCTTTGCCAGGACCTCAATGCCAGGGCCGTAGACCTGGCCCGCCAGCGCCTGGCGGCCTTGCCCCAGGCCAGCGTGGTGCAGGGGCACCTGCCGGGTGATTGGCCGGGGGGCGCGTTCGACCTGATCGTGCTCAGCGAAATCGGCTATTACCTGGCCCCCTGTCAATGGCTGCAGGTGATCGAACAGGCCGTGGCCAGCCTGGCACCTGATGGGGCACTGCTGGCCTGCCATTGGTTGCACCCGATCGACGGCTGCGCGCAGGACGGGCGGCAGGTACACGCCCTGCTCGAGCAGCGTTTGCCGCTGTACCGTGCGGTGCGCCACGAGGAAGCCGACTTCCTGCTTGAGCTCTGGTGTTGCCAGCCCTGTGCAGTCGACCTGCAGGAGCCTTGCCGATGATTGCCGTGATCGTCCCCGCGCATGATGAAGAACAGCACCTGCCCGCGTGTCTGCGGGCCCTGCAGCGGGCTGCGGCGCGGGCTGAGCAGCTTGGCGAGCCGGTGCAGATACTGGTGGTACTGGACCAGTGCAGCGATGCCAGCGAGGCCATCGCCCGCGACCATGGCGTGCATACCCTCCGCGTCACTGCGCGCAATGTGGGGTTCGCGCGGCGCGCCGGGGCCAGCTGGATGCTGGAGCGCGGTGCACGGTGGTTGGCGTGCACCGATGCCGACAGCTGCGTGCCGGCCGACTGGCTGGTGTGTCAGTTGGATTGCGCTGCCGATGCGGTCTGCGGCACGGTGCACGTCGAGCGCTGGCAGGCCGACCAGGATGCCGCGTTGCAGGCACGCTACCTGGCGCACTACCAGGCCCGCGAGGGCCATCGGCATATCCATGGCGCCAACCTCGGCATCTGCGCCAGGGCCTACCAGCGTGTGGGCGGGTTCCAACCGCTGGCGCTGGACGAAGATGTGCGTCTGGTCAACGACCTTGAGCTCAGTGGCGCGCGCATCGTGTGGACGGCGCGCAACAGCGTGTCCACCAGCAGCCGTGCCGATTGTCGGGCGCGGGGTGGATTTGGCGATTTTTTGCTGAACCTGGCGGCTGCGCCGTGAGTGCTGGGTTTGGTGGTGCATGTCTTGAGCTCACCAGCGCCCTCAAGATC
>NZ_JAAHBU010000063.1 GCF_010671725.1 Pseudomonas brassicae
TAGAAGCCTCTACCGGTGTTCTTAATCATGATAGCGTAAATCGAATGGCTGATCACATGAGCCTCAAGCCTGTTGCCCACTCGCGGCAAGAACCTGCGAAGTACGGTGAAGAGGAAGAGGAGTTATTCGGATGACCACAATTGATTCACAAGATGCATTGCTTATTAGGCTGCTTGAGGAGTCCCCTAACCCGCGTCAAAAAGACTCCCTTACCAAAGATGAAGAAGGCCGCTGACTATCTTGAGGCCCAGAGAATGAAAATTTCCGCTGGCGCGATCCAGCGGTATTGTATTGATCACGAATGGAGCGGGCCCAAAGCACAATCCATTAGAAATTCCAAGCTCTTGATCCACTACGTGAAATCCAGAGCCTCTGGTCAACGGCTCGAAGTAGTACGAAAGGACACAGTAAAAAAACCTCTGATTCCAGATGAGACAATAAGGGCCTATGTTCAACTTTTGGAAGATGAAAGAGACCAGGCCATATCTAGCCGCAGAAGAATAGAGAGAGGATTAAGAAATCTTCCAGGGATTCCGATTGATGAAATCATCAGATCTGGCTTTGGAGAGCCAAGCCCAGCTGGAGAGAAACAACTTCCTTCTTTCAGATTACCAAACATGGCAAGGGAAGCTCTAAATATTCTTTTTGATGAGGTCATTCTAGATAGTGTAGGCCTGCAGTTTCACAGGGATAGAGTTAGACAAAAAGTCACACTCAATATCTTATTACAAAAACATCACATTACCGCCCTTAGAGAGCTACTCCAATCTTCCCAAAGTGAGGTGGCACAGAAAGTGTAGCAATCCAACTATTTCGGAGCACAGACCTGATGACCCGATTTGCTACCAGCGTGGACATGGCTTTGAACCTTGTGCTAATGAACCCGTGCGCCATCCACTTTCAAATACACCTAACCCCCCAAGACTTTAACGATTTTAAAGTTACTATTCCGCGCCAAGATACCCGCGCGAGCAGCAGACTCTATCCCTGGGAGTCGCGCCATGGGAAGTAGAAGGCAAAACACCCAAGCTTTTGCCGAATGGGCTAGCAGCCGAACCAATGACGACTTTTCCAAGATGGTCTATCGCGGGTCGTTGCATAGGGAGGAGATAGCACTTGCATGCGGGTTTGCCAAATCAGTTTTGCGGCAAAATCCAGCAATCAAGGCACAGCTCCAAGCCTTAGAAGATCGGCTTCGCCGAGAATATGTATTGCCCAGCCTCAACGGCGACGTTGATAACGGATTCAAGGTTGAGGATCACTTCGAGAGATCTGAATCCAGGCTGGCAGTCGATGCCCTCAATCTCCGGCGCGACAACGACTGGGTTATATCCACCACCGACCATCAACAGGTCACAGTAAGCAAAGACTTAGGCCGATGCGGAAAGTCATCCAGCCTGGAATCGACTGTTCGCCGCCTCCAGTCAGAAAACGCCATCCTACGTGCTGAGGCTCAAGAACTCAGGCGACAGCTGGCAAAACTGTCGGCTCTCCAGGAAGCCCTGAGCACCACTGGGCGGCTACCACGATGAGTCAGCCGCAGACGGTACAGAGGCGCATTCGCGTATTGTCCATCCGGAGTGTGAATCCCCTCGGCCAGGGTGGTTACATCTTCTACGGTGTCGCCATCCGCTTCGATGGAACTGCCATCAACAATGAACATTTCGTGGTGTCCGTGCCGAACCGACTGCACATTACGACAGCCGTGGAGGTTGGCCAGTGGTGGGATGTAAGCGGGACGCCCAGCATCTACGTGCGCGAACACCATGGACTTAGAATCCAAGAACGCCAAATCGACGCAACCGACATCAAACTCGTCCTGCCGAATGGACGGCATGTCATTACCTTGCTAGCTCACGGCCAACGGTTCAGCGGCATCGGTATTTCTAAAGCCACTCGCCTATGGGAAACCTATGGTGAGGGTCTTTACGAGCTTTTGAATGAGGGTCGTGTTGATCTGATTGCATCCGTACAAGGCATCAGCGAAGCAGCTGCCAGTGCCCTTGTGAGCGGATGGAAGACCTACGGTGACTGCACCGTAATTCAACGACTTCACGCCTATGGAATCCCTCACTCCGTGGCAGAACATTCCATCAACCATTTTGAAGACAAGCTCGAAGATGCGCTGGCCGAAGACCCCTACCGCCTGCTTTCCTTTTCAGGATCGTGGCGTGGAGTCGACGCGTTCGCCCTAGGCCACTATCGACTGACTGCAGATGACCCACGTCGACTGATTGGGGCAGTTGAAGAAGCAATGTACCGGCTGCTCGATGAAGGTCATACCGCGCCGCCCCGACACGTCCTGCTGCGGCGCGTGGAATTGCTTCTGAGTACTGCAAATAACCCCCCCTCCTCGTCAGCAGCCATCGCCCTGACCGAAGCCCAGAAGCACGGGGTACTGGTGAAACTCCATGGTGACCAACAATTTCAGCAATTGGGCGCTTGGGTAATGGAATCCACTATCGCTCGCGCGATTACTGAGCGCCTGTCCAACCAATCGTCGGACTTGTTCACACCGATCTACCCTTCAAACAACAGTTCCCACAGCAGCATCTTGCCCAAAAGAACTGGCCAGTCCGATATGGATATTGAGCACTCTGGCCAATACATCCAGCTGACCGATGAGCAACATCACGCACTTCAAAGAATTACAAACCATCGCATTGCCCTGTTAAGCGGCGGTGCAGGCGTTGGCAAAACCACCTTGCTCAAAGCACTTTACCGACACTTCGACGAATCCGGCATCACTGTGCTCCAAGGAGCAATCGCGGGCCGCGCGGCTCAACGTATGAAGGAGGCCACACAACGCCCCGCTCGAACCCTGGCCAGCCTCCTCTACTCCAAAGACCTGCTGATGGCTGGTGGACAGACGATCGTGGTGATCGATGAGGCCAGCATGCTGGACGTCATCACGATGTACAGGCTGTGCCAGGCTCTCCCTCCGGATGCAAGGCTACTGTTGGTTGGGGATGCTGATCAACTCATGCCTGTGGGCCCTGGGCTGGTGTTCCATGAGTTAATTGATCATCCACGAATACCTCATGCTCGTTTGACACAAGTCATGCGTCATGGCAATGAAATCGCGACCTTCGCTCAAACGGTTAGACGAGGCATATGGCCGCAGGTCGGCCAGGATGAAAAGCGTCCTGTGGCATTTCTGAATGCTTCTGTAGAACAGGGGGAAGCTGTGTTGGCCAGTTCTCCTCAAACTCAACAAGCCGAGGGTTTGAGAGCTGTAGCTGAGAACATCGTCAGGCTCTACATGAAGGCTCCAGAGTCTACGCAAATCCTATGCTCACTTCGCAACGGCGTGTTAGGAGTTGGGTCGCTTAACCTGATGTGCCAAGCAGCTGCAAATGGTATCGCCCTACCTCTGCGCGTCTGGAGCGATGCCGAGGGTGGATTTATCTCAACAGGCCTCCGGCTAAATGACCCCATCGTGAGCAATAAAAATCACTGGGACATTGGGATACTGAACGGATCCTTGGGGCGAATCACACAGATTGAAGAGCCACCTACTCCGTTGCATGATGAGGAAGGCAATATTTGCGGCTTTGCCATTGCGTGGGTGAACTGGGATGACGGAGTACAACGCCCATTAACCGAAGATTTACTGCCATCATGTGATCTGGCTTATGCACTCACTATTCACAAGGCTCAGGGTTCGCAATGGCCCATCGTGATTGTGCCTGTGATTCCGAGCAGACTACTGGATCGAAGTTTGCTCTATACGGCAATCACGCGGGCCCAGAATCAAATATTGCTGTTAGGGGATGAGTTGGCTGCACGCCTGGCCGTGCAGCGTCCTCCCAAGTCAAAACATCGCCAAACAGCTCTAAACCTCCATCTGTCAGAACAGTTGGCTGAGGAACGCTGCCCGCTGTAACGCTGCATCCATCTTCAAGCAGCCCCCCCCCACCTGATAAGCCGACCCTGCGCACGCACAGGCAACCCGTTTCCCATGATGAATTGGTCACGAGATCCCCGTCGAGAGGAATCAGAAACGCTCACCATTTTGGTGAGTATTTTTTAACCACACCGAATGATCTATCGTGCCTATCAGGAAGGCTCGGCTGGCAGGCAAATCGTTCACCGGCCAGCATCTCGTACACTTACATGGGGATTGCCAGGATGAACTACTCCAGCGACCAATCGGCAGAAGCGACGGAATTGCTAAACACACTGGGTGTCCATGAAGTGTCCTCAGGGATCTGGGCGTTTACAGACGTGCACACCGCGAGCCACTGCTATGTGCATCACTCCCAAAAGCCCGTCGCCCTTGCCGCCTACGCCGCCGTTAACCCGACCTTCGCAGCCGGTCGTTTTCCCGGATACACCCTAATAGATCTGGTTGAAAAGATGCCTTGTCTGGACGGCACCGAGAATGCAGCCTTGGCGATGGTCTGCCGCATCCCCGCCCCGATATTTGAGTCAGCCGCACACCGGGGGGAAAAATTCGGGTCGGTAGCTTGGGACATTGTAAGGAAGTACCAATTGGATGCCTGCTTCACAAAAGCCCGCCCTTACGGAAGCGAAGGCAGCCACTACACCATGCGCCCTTGCGGCTACGACTATGACCGCTCAGAGCCTCTTCCTGAGGCGTTAAAGGCAATGCGCAGTTCGTATCGAAAGATGACTAACGTACAGCGTGTGATGGTTCTGACTCTGCTGCACCTCTACTCCCAAGGAACGGACGACTTTTACTTGAAGGGAGGCTGCCCCACCAAGATTTCGGCAGCTGAAGCGCTCCGACTGCTCCGGGCAGATGGAGATGCGCTGAAGCTGTGGGGATATCTCGTTACGCATTACGCCGGCTGGTGATGCCAATTCCATGCCTGGTGAGTAAAGTGACAATCGCCCAGGGCTTGAGCCCGAGAAAATACAAAATCGCATGTGCTCTCCAAATTTCTGATCTGCTGATATTCAAATTAGGCTCATCCATAACCTCGCAAGTGCGCGGTCTCATTAGCGGCGAGGATTGGGAGGCTGCGCAGGGAGGTCGTAACGGATGCTAGCGCCTTGCATTGATATGATTGCGATCAGAGCTTCTCGATGGCCCCAAATGCCATCTGAACTTGGACGAGCATTGGCATCACGACAGCGATTTGTGAAGCCTTGGGAGTTGGCCTGAAGCCTGGACGCAAGAAAAGTGGATCGCTGAATCTGACCCGCAGCTTAGCTAATGTGTTGCTCACGGCTGGCTGACCCAGCCCCAGCTTCTTGGCAGCTTTACTGACGCCGCGCTCGTGGTACACGACAACGAATACCAGCATTTCCCTGCAATCGACGTTGGCGAACCGCCCACAATCCAGCTCCATCATTGCCCAATACCGCGTGTGAAAAGGCTCTAGCACTATATGGGAAAGCTGAAGGCTGCGTTTTGCTGCTCACGCCAGCCTCTAGGTTCACTGCGCCACCCGTCGAATGCCGCATCAGTCCTATTCGTCTGCAATAGGCTGCTTGGGCAAACCGTTCATGAAAGCCGAAATATCTTCGATTACCCGTGTCAGTCTTTCGGTGTCATGCATGAGATTGCGGACGATTCGCATCGCCAGTTCTCCCGAGTCCAGCATTTCGTTGATTCGTCGCCGGGTACCCGTAAGCGGTCTATCTGCCCGGGCCATTGCAACAGAAAGCTCTTTGTTAAGTTTGTTGCGTGAAAGCTCCGGTTGGATCTTGGCGGACAACATAGGAGATTTGGAGAGTAGGAGAGCCGATGCCAGGGCGGGCGTTATGTGGTCGTACTCCGAGAAAGATTGAATTTTTAAATTGTGTCCGCTGACTAAGATTTTTCCTCGATCCTGCAGAAGGCTGCGGTAAATTTCTTCAGTTTCGTCCTGCACAACCCCGGCTGGTATCGTTGAAGGGTAGCCATAGTAAAACGAAAACGGCAGCTTGTTGTCTGCGCGCACCAAATTGACTGCTGCCATGGAATGGCAGGCGGCAACGATTGCTGTCAGTTGCCCTTGAGTACGTTTTGTGATGGCCTGAAAACATTCCAGCAGCGAGCTCCAAGAGACCCATTCACCGCTAGGCATCTGTAGTCCCCTGCGCTCATCCCCGTGACCATCGATGATCAGGATCGGAGAGATCCCAATGTTGCACACATCATTAATCTCATTGAATGCTGCGCCAAATTCAGCGGCGCTTTTTGCCTCAAAGAGATGTGCGAAATTTCGGTTGTATTCAAACCGATCAGGGTTGAGTTCAAGGAGCAGGTCATGAAGGCCTTGCAAGCGTGATCGACCTGTTTGGAGATCTCCTGCACCGAGACAACCGATTGTGAGGATAGCGTTCGCGGGCGAATGAGCACTTCGCCTCAACGTAAAGAGTTTTTTCTCCATGTGGTTCCTTGTTAGCAATAGTCTGCAACGAGCTTACAGGGGTCGCGGTAGGGATGGCAGTCACCTGCCGCCCCCCCGCACAGATCCGTACGTGCGGAATTACCGCATACGGCTCCTGCCTCGGTACCCGCTGGAGAAGACCTTCCTCGTAATCCCGCCACGACATGCCGTCCACGCCTACCGCTGCATCGCGGCGCAGGGCATAGAAACTCTGCACCAATAACTGCGGTGTGATGTGGTGCAGCAAAGCCGTGAACTGCATGCCCTTGTTCCTTCGGGCTGCTTCACGTACACCTTCAAGTCCCATCGACGCGCAACTGATCCGGCTCAGTGTCCGGGGCGCGGGAGGCTTGTTGGTGTTTCCCTTGGCTACGTCCCTTTCCTCCATTATCTCTGCAGGGCCAAGCCCTTTGTTCGATGGCTTCTCAGGTACTACGGACGTACATATATGGATCGTTTCCGTTCATGCGCGCCGACTGGATCAAACTCATAATCGCTGCCGCTCGTTTGCCACTGCGCAGATACTCGTAAAATAACCAATTGGAGCGCCCAAGCGCCCATGGCCTGATCGTGTTTTCGACCGGGTTATTGTCCATGCATAACGCATCAAGTCGGTCAGCGAGCGTTGCAACGCTTGCGCTGAGAGCTAGCTGACGACCTATTTTTTGGATATGGCCCGCCCCCAAAGGGCTGGGACATTTAGAATGTTCTAAGGCCCCTGATGCTTCCCTCTGGAGGAAATGAAATGCTTATTGAGTTGGATTTGAACAACAATGACGCGGAGGCGCTGTTGCGTCACTGCAAGGAGTACCAGCCGAGCCAAGGAGACTTTCGTGAAAACGCTCGCCTCGGAGAGGCCCTAGAAACCCTTGCTGCCGCCATCGAATACGCCATGACCTTAACGCCTAGAAGTCGTGATTCGTCGGGTACGATTGATCCTCAGCTCCTCGATGCAGCAGTCAGTTTGTTCGGCGACGAGGCCTTGGCAATCAGATGGCTATCAAAACCGCTGCGAACCCTAGGCAATAAACGTCCGATCGATATTCATGTTGAGGAAGCCTTGGATCTGATCCGTCGGTTGGAGCACGGGTTGGGCGCTTGAAGACCTATCAGGCAAGACTGATCCAGCAGGCTCGACAATCTTGGCTCTGGAAGGGATAAAGCGCCAAGACAGCAATATCACCTTGGCCGATCTGGGAGAATGTCGTTCGACACTTTGATGACCATGATCCCCAGTCGAAGACTTGAGAAGCAAGGAGACAGTCGCGGCCTAAAGCTGACAGCCTGGGATGAAACTGGCCAGCCTTACCTGAATCATCCAGGAACGCTGCCGCAGTCCTGAACAATCTGTCGCAGGCACAACGGCTACTTGGATCGCTTCGACGCGATAAGGGAACGGAACGCTTCCTCGCTCGTAAAGCCTTCGCGCAACCTAGCAACCAAAAATGCCGCATCTGATTCCGCCGGATCAAAATATTCTCTCGCGTGCCGGACGATGGCAAACCATAGTTCAAGGGGAAGAGCTGTTTCATGGTCATTCCTGCACCGAAAGCTCGGACGCTGCAACAGCGCGGGCTCCCGCTCTACCAGTTCATCAGCCAGCCGCTGCAGGACTAAAAAAGGAACATCACTCATCCCAATCAACGAAGGATGTATAAAGCGACTGATCGATTGAATCGCGCACTCGGGATCAACGGTGTGCAAGCGCAATAACAGCGAAACCTCAGCCTCAAATGCCACAGTCCCAATCGCTGCAGCCAAACGTTCGACAACTTCGAGCTCAGCGAGGTTACGACGCTCTAGCCCAATTACGTGCTTCTCCATAGCCATCGGCTCCCCGAATTGGTGATTCATCCGACCTGCAAGCTGTTTAACGCTGGCCAGAGCGTGGGATAATACGCGCTCCAGTCCCCCTAGACGGACTCACATGGAATCGTTATGAACGAAATTTGGCTGCGAGAACGGGAACGACGGGAGGCGATTTGGCAGCTCGCTGAGAAGCAGCCAGGAGATCAAAGCGCTTCGGCGATTTTAGAACGACTTGACGACCTCGAAAGGCTAGATCGCGAGCACCCTCTAATTAAATGCCAGCTCGGTTTCGAGCAGCTTGCAGAACTACCAAGGGAGGCGCATCCCGTCGGATGCTGGATCGTTCGGGATAGAGAAATCCCAGAGCCTTGGAAGTCCCGTTTCGCGCTTGCGCTGGGCCCCGCAGCTAGAGTTTCGGAAGGGTTTTACTTGCAGGATTGGATTGATTTCTTAGACGCCTGGCAGCGCGAAATCGAGCATCTGGAGCAGCACCGCCTTGCTCTTGATGGCGAATGAGACCTGGCCTGGTGAACGATTTCGCGTGGTGGATTGCTCTGGTGCCCGCTGACCCACCACTTCGCTTGAGCACCCACCGCCACCGTCGTGCTCCTGCTCTCATCCGCGTGGGAGCCCCTGATACTTAATACACGTACAACCAGTGTCCATCTTGCGCGGATCCCACCAACCACATTCGTGTCCCTCTGCCTATCCAAGCGGCTATTACAGCAGCACGACTAGCTATCGAACAACAATTCCGTGTTGTGCAAAGTCGTTCAAAATCCGCTTGCGGCTTAACATCCCGGGAAGTTTGAACATATTTCTATAACCATGCCAAAGACCGAAAGGGATGATGATGAGCCCTAACCCGAATGTCGCGGTGGCCACAATAATTGCAGCTGGAATTGATGCAATTGAAAACACAATACCCTTCAGCACGGTCGACCTTGCGATCATACGGATGTCTTCTAAATCGTACTCAACCTTCCCACCTCTCCCTTCAAAAGCCAGGACAACGATGGATTTTTTTGAGATCCTTTTAAAATACCAAGTTCGGGGTACATCGGTAGTCATCGCCCCATGATTCTTGAGATATTTCGGAACAACTACTTCTGCAAAATAAAAAGTATTGCCCTGAGGATCTTCTAGCCTCACCCTTGTGTAAAGGGTATCCAGATCGCTTAATGCTTTCACATCAAAGTTCTTGATTGTCACCGTAATCTTTCAAGATCAGCCATATTTCATCCTTAAAGGCATTAGTTTTTTACACACGTGCATGTATTAACTGCCAGGTGCCCGATGACGGCAAGGCACATGCGCACGCGTTACAGTAGACATAGATGTGGTGTAACTTAGCCAGATATGAACTTCTCGTTAGCCCCGAAGCCTCTGACTGATCAGGCATCGAGGTAGTAGATGAGCTCACGCGCTGCAGGGGCTTGAGGGCATCATGTGTCTTGTTCGCTCGTGATCACGTAGTGATCTCCGCCGGCGCTACGCATCAATTTGAAACCCATTTTGACGTCAACGCACCTCACAACAGGTGTGGCAACCGTCATTCCATTTTCCGACACCCCCGACCCGTCGCTGTATACGAGCGCTACGTAACACTCCCCCAGCTTCGCTGCGTTGGAAAGGTATGCGTCGATGTGTACTGGCCAGTCGATACCTTGTGCCATGACGACTTCTGAAGGCAAACCGTGTCCTGGATTCTGGCGGTTTTCATAGCCCTGAAAATCCCGCGCCCGCGCCTGATTAGACATCTACTTAATTCCTGAAAATTGATAGAAATCGGCCCATAGATACCGATCTGCGCTCCTTCTCCGAGTGACAGCCAGATCAAGACAGTAGGTGAAGTGCGATTTAGCCAATAATTGAACGGCTTCGTTTCACATGCCAAGCGTCCTCCGACCTGGCCACCGGAGCGGTCAGTGCCCTTCACTCAATTCGCTTGCTACCTGCGCAGTTCTGGCTAAATCAGGGCCACCACACACCCAGATCGTACAGTTTTATACCTCATATCATGTGTAACTGTACACGCCAACGTGGCTACATCCTCGTTTTTCCGAGGACATCGCCTTGTTGAAGCCGGCGCTGGCAGCAGTCATCAGATCACTTAGGGAGAATCAGGGCCTCTCTCAAGAGAGCTTGGCTTGCGCAGCATCACGCACTTATCTCAGCCGGATCGAGAACGCCGAAAGCAGCCCGACGGTTGAGAAATTTTTCGAGATCTCCGAGGCGCTGGGCTTGAGCCCAGTATCCCTCCTCGCCTTGGTTCTCTCGACGCGAGACGACACCACGGTCGACGCCGTCCTCTCCCAGGCAATCGAAGAGTTGAAAGCGCTCGAAGCCCGCATCAGTGCAGACGATATCAAGATGCATCTTTCCGGAGCAGGTGTTTCGAAACGGCCTGCCGCGCGACCGGGAGACATCGCCAAGTTGCGGCAAGTGCTTGAGTGCAAAGAAGCCGGTCTGAGTAAGGCCGAAACAGCGCGGCGGCTAGATTTGAGCCGCTCTACTGTCGGATTCTTGTGGGGAAGGACATTGCCTGCGCAAGACTGAACTAGGTTGAACTGCGAGCAATTCCACAGCCGTAGCAAACACAGAAGCTTCTTGCTGGCGACTTGGCAGGTGGGGAAGCTCACTCCTCCTCGCTCTAGGTATTGAGTCGCTCTTACTACATCGAGGGCAGCGACCCATCACTTTCACTCACCGGAAGGCCATGACAACGGACGACTCACCATGGGACGTGCGCAATCCAGCGCTCCGTAGGCCTTGACGGCGCTGGGTGGCTGGCAATCTCTCTTGCACATTGCTACCCATGCTCACGCTCAGGCAAGATCGTAGAGGCAGATTGCATAGGGAGAATCGCAATGCGGGAACCTTTTTCCAAGCGCCACGGGTACGCCGGTATTCAAGAAGCCGAAATCACCGTCCGAGAAGATGCTCCGGAGGAGCTGCGCGCCTATCTAATCCCGCTCTGCTATGAGTGCGGGTTAGGCCCTAAAGCCCTCCGAGAAATAGTGTGCCAAGCTTTGAGAAAGCAACCCGATCGTAACAACTGGACTGAATATCCCAATGTTGCGAATGAAGTGGAAGACCTGCTTCTCGAATGCAAATGGTTTAAAGTATACGACATCATCGAGCGCGTCCTAGACAACCTTGGTAATCATAACTATCGCTACGAGAACTACGAGCACTTCCAGAACGAGCTCAATGAATACTTCGTAGAAAATGGGATTGGTTGGAAACTGGCCGACGGTCAGCTGGAGATGCGCGGGCCAGAATCCTTCGAGACTGTTCTCAGCAACGCTCGACAAACCGCCGAAGCGTTTGGCCATCCGACAGCTGCAAATGAACTTCATCAAGCGATTTCCGACCTATCACGCCGACCCGCCCCAGACCCCACGGGAGCAATTCAGCACGCCATTGCGTCGCTTGAATGTGTGGCGAGAAAAATTACAGGCGATGAGAAAGCGAATCTAGGCGATATCCTCAAGAAACACACATCATTGATTCCGCAGCCGCTTGACCAGGCAGTGTCGAGAGCTTGGGGATACGCATCGGAGCACGGCAGACATCTGCGTGAGGGGCGTGTACCGTCGTTTGAAGAGGCCGAGCTTTTGGTCGGCATTTCCGCCGCCGTCAGCAACTACATCATCAAGAAGGCTCAGCCTAACTCGGCTGACGAGACGGGTACTTTTATCTAAGCCCAGTTTAATGCTCGCTGCGAAAGAGTAGATATCGCACTACCGGTCACGCCACAGCCTGTGCAGCTCACAGGGTGTGGCGTGGACGGCAAAGCAGGAGTTCCGACTCTGCCAACCAGCCCCAGCCAAATTCGGCTGCCTTCCCCAGACATCCTCTACTGATCACCACTGTTCCGGTCGAAATTCGGCTCATGGTCGGCGATTCGTGTTGCCGCTCCGACGCGACCGGCAATCCAGCATCTCGGAGGTTGTAAACCTACTTTTCG
>NZ_JAAHBU010000630.1 GCF_010671725.1 Pseudomonas brassicae
GGCTTGCCAGCGAAGGCCGCCAGCGGCCAGGGTCAGCCGCGTAGCATCGGGTACAGCTCTTTGAGCAGCTTGCGCCGGCTGATCACCAACTGCCAGCGGTGCCCGCCCAGTTGACGCCACAGGCGCGCCGCGCGAATACCGGCCAGCAACAGGGCACGGATCTTCGAGGCATTGTTGGGCTGCTGCAGGTTGCGCATGTCGCCATGCACCTGGATACGTTGGCGCAGGGTGCTCAGGGTGTCCTGGTACAACGCGCCGCTGGAAGCGATCACGTTTTCGTGCACCAGGCCGAAATGGTCGGCCTGGGACTGGATCTGTGGCAGGCGCTTGCCGATGGTGTCGAGCATGTCGCCACGCTTGGCCAACTGGCGCTCCAGGCCCAGCATCGACAGCGCATAGCGCAAGGGTTCGCGCTGCAGGCTGCCGGGGTCGCGCTCCAGTGCGCTGGCCAGGGCGCGGTAGCCATCCTTGAGGTTCAGGTCGTCGCCGCCGAACACCTCGAGGGTGTCCTTGGGGTCGCGTACCAGCAGGCTGCCCAGCATGCAGCCAAGGTCGGCCTCGCTGGCCTGGCCGGTGCGGGCAATTCGGTCAACCAGTACGGCCGCCTGAAACACCCCGCCCAGCGCAATCAGTTGCTCTTGCATCTGATTCATCAGTGGCTGCTCCACGGCTCGGCCACTTCGATCACGCCGCCGCCCAGGCAGATCTCACCGTCGTAGAACACCACCGACTGGCC
>NZ_JAAHBU010000631.1 GCF_010671725.1 Pseudomonas brassicae
AGGCCGGCCGGCAGTACGCAGCCGAACAGCACTTGGTCGACGCTGTCGGCCGCCACGCAGGCGCGCTCGACCGCCGCACGAATGGCCGCAGCGCCCAACTGGGGCGCGGTCAGGCTCTTGAGGTCGCCCTGCAGACCGCCCATGGGGGTGCGCACGGCACTGACGATCACGATCGGGTCATTGGGAATGCTCATGGTCTTCTCCTGGATTACTTGGCAGCCATGCGCAAGGCGCCGTCGAGTCGGATCACCTCGCCGTTGAGCATGCTGTTTTCAATGATATGGCGCGCCAGCGCCGCGTACTCCTGCGGGCGCCCCAGGCGCGGCGGGAACGGCACGCCGGCGGCCAGCGAGTCGCGCACCTCCTGGGTCATGCCGGCCATCATCGGGGTCTCGAAGATACCGGGAGCGATGGTCATCACGCGGATACCGAAACGCGCCAGCTCGCGGGCGACCGGCAAGGTCAGGCTGGCAATTGCACCTTTGGATGCCGCATAGGCGGCCTGGCCGATCTGGCCGTCATAGGCTGCAATTGACGCGGTGTTGATGATCACGCCGCGCTCGCCTGCACTATCGGCCTCGCCATCGGCCATCGCCGCGGCAGCCAGACGCAGCAGGTTGAAGCTGCCGACAAGGTTGACGTTGATCACCCGGCTGAAGCTGTCCAGGCCATGCGGCCCCTGCTTGCCCAGCACCTTCTCGGCG
>NZ_JAAHBU010000632.1 GCF_010671725.1 Pseudomonas brassicae
TGGCCAGGTTCTTGGGGCTGTGGAAGCCGCGCCAGGTGTTGTTGTCGCGGATGGTGTGCAGGCGGGTGGTGAGTTCTTGCAGGTTCATGGGGTGGGTCTCCTGGGGGGGGGACAGCTTATCGCGGGCTGGCTGGATTTTCAGCGGATTGTGCCGGCCCCAGGGACTCATTGGCCCAGGCTGGCCCAGGCCGATACCAGCAGCACTAGCGCCAGTCCCCGGTTGATCCGGCGCAGCACTGTGGGCGAGCCGCTCAGCCGCCGCGCCCCGCTGCCCAGCAATGCCCACCCGCCCAGGCACGGCAGCGCGATCAGCAGAAACACCAGGCTCAGGCGCGTCACCTGCGCGATCCGGTCGTGGCGGCCACGTCGATGAACACGCCCGCCACCGCCAGCGCCATCATCCAGGTCTTGGGGTTGATCACCTGCAACGCTGCTGCGCCCCACAGGCCCAAGGGCGCGGCGGCCTCTCCCGGCTCAAGTGCCTGCACCGGGCTGCTGTAGATCTTCCACGCCAGCCAGCTCAGCCAGGCGATGCCTACCCCATTGAGCAGCGGCTGTACCGTGGGCACTTCCAGCAGCGCCGCGCCCAGCCCGCTGCCGACCAGCCAGACGATCAGCGCAGCCCCCACCGCAGCCCCCAGAATGATCGGCAGTGCGGCGCGCAGGCCATAGCGCGCGCTGTTGCTCAATACCAGCAAATTGGTCGGGCCCGGGGTGATCGACGCAACGAACGCAAACAGCATGAAGGCCAGCATGGGCAAGCTCCTTGAACGGGGCCCTGCATGCTCGCGCGCTGTCGCGCGTCAGTCTGGAAGCTTTGTGCAGCGCCTGCGGTACTGCGCCGGGGTCAGGCCATAGGCGCGCACAAACCAGCGCCCCAGATGGCTCTGGTCGGCAAAGCCCAGGTCCAGTGCCACCTGCGCCGGGCGCTGCCCGGCCGCCAACTGGCGCCTTGCGCGGGCCAGGCGCAGTTGCACCAGGTAGGCATGCGGGGCCAGGCCGAAGGCGGCCTTGAAGGCGCGGCTGAGGCGGTAGCGGTCCACGCCGCAGGCGGCCGCCAGCTGGTC
>NZ_JAAHBU010000633.1 GCF_010671725.1 Pseudomonas brassicae
CGCGAATGCGCATGCCAGGGGTGAACGCGGTGTGCGCCATGTTCGCCGGGGCCCTGTAGTCGAACAACCGCCGCAGGGGCGAGGGCAGGGCAAGGCGAAGGATGACGTCGGGCACGCGCAGGGTCTCTGGAGGGTGATTCTGTAGCCGCCGAGCCTAGCAGACGACAGTCGGTGCAAGCGACAACTTGCGCTGATGGCATGCTCTGGTATTATTCGCCGCCTAATTACGTGCGGTATTCAACAATGGTGTTGGGTGGCGGCACGCAGTCGAGGAAGTGACCATGAAACCAGAAATTCACCCGAATTATGAAGTAATCGCAGTTACTTGCAGCTGCGGTAACAAGTTTGAAACCCGTTCGACCCTGGCTGCTCCGCTGGGTACCGACGTGTGCAACGAGTGCCACCCGTTCTACACCGGCAAGCAAAAAGTGCTGGACACCGGCGGCCGCGTACAGAAGTTCGCAGATCGCTTCGGCATGTTCGGTGCCAAGAAGTAAGCATGCGCAAAGCGGGCCCCCTGGGCTTGGCAATGTTGCTGAAAAAGGCGTCCCTCGTGGGCGCCTTTTTTATGGCCGCGATCTGGCAACTGCCGGCGCTGGCGCTGTGCCCGGCGCCGTCCGATGTGCAGGTGGTCGGCGTGCGCGAAGTGGCCGATGGCGATACCTTGCGTCTGGTCGATGGGCGCAGGGTGCGCCTGATTGGCCTGAATGCACCTGAAATCGGGCGCAAGGGACAGCCCAGCGAGCCCTTCGCCGTGGCCGCGCGCCAGCGTCTGCAGGCGCTGGTGAAGGCCAGCGGGGGGCCAGGTCGGCCTGCAACCCGGTGTCGAGCCGCGGGACAAATATGGGCGCACCCTGGCCCATGTGTATGGGCGCTCTGGCGACAATCTGGAGGCACAGTTGCTCAGCGAAGGGCTCGGCTACCGTGTCGCGGTGGCGCCCAATGTGGCCTTGGCGCAGTGCCAGCAGCAGGCCGAGCAGGCCGCCCGTCGGGCCGCGCTGGGGGTGTGGCGCGCGCCTGCGGTTGTCAGCCCGGGGCACCTGCGTGAGTCCGGGTTTGCCTTGATCCGTGCTCAGGTGCGGGCGATCGAGCGTAACCGCGGCACGACCTGGATCGAGCTTGAGGGCGACCTGGTGCTGCAGGTGCCTGCGCGCTTGTCGCGGTATTTCCCCGCCGGCTTTGCCGACGGCCTTGAAGGCCGCACGGTCGAGGCGCGGGGCTGGGTGCTGGATCGTTCCCGCAACGGCGGGCGCAAGCCGGGTCAGGCGCGCTGGATGCTGCCGCTGACGGATCCGATGATGCTTGAAAGACAATAAAGATAATAAATTGTGGACATTTTAAAAGTCGATTGTACACACGCAAACCCTTGCGGGCTGCGGCTCTTGGCTTAAAGTCGTAGGTTAAAGGCCTTGACACTAGTGACCGACCAGTCTTGTCGGCCCATTGCACTTTGCGTATCCTCGGCGGTCCGTCAGAACAGTAAAAGCGGAATGCCCACCATGTCAGATTTGAAAACTGCCGCTCTCGAATACCATGCTCAGCCTCGTCCGGGGAAACTGAGCGTAGAGCTCACCAAACCTACCGCGACTGCTCGCGACCTGGCGCTGGCCTACAGCCCGGGTGTTGCCGAGCCGGTACGTGAAATCGCCCGCGACGCCGAACTGGCCTACCAGTACACCGGCAAGGGCAACCTGGTAGCAGTCATTTCCGACGGCACCGCCATCCTCGGCCTGGGTAACCTGGGCCCACTGGCGTCCAAGCCGGTCATGGAAGGCAAGGGTGTTCTGTTCAAGCGTTTCGCCGGTATCGACGTGTTCGACATCGAAGTCGAATCCGAAAGCCCGCAGGCCTTCATCGACACCGTGCGTCGCATCTCCATCACCTTTGGTGGTATCAACCTGGAAGACATCAAGGCACCTGAGTGCTTTGAAATCGAGCGCGCGCTGATCGAACAGTGCGACATCCCGGTGTTCCACGATGACCAGCACGGTACTGCGATCGTGACCGCTGCCGGCATGATCAACGCCCTGGAAATCGCTGGCAAAACCCTCGCTGACGCCAAGATCGTCTGCCTGGGCGCTGGCGCTGCGGCCATCTCCTGCATGAAGTTGCTGGTGAGCATGGGCGCACAGATCGAAAACATCTTCATGGTTGACCGTACTGGCGTGATCCACGCTGGCCGTGACGACCTGAACCAGTACAAGGCGGTGTTCGCCCACGCCACCGACAAGCGCAGCCTGGCTGATGCGCTGGAAGGCGCTGACGTGTTCGTCGGCCTGTCCGGTCCGAACCTGCTGAGCGCTGAAGGCCTGAAGTCGATGGCGCCGAACCCGATCGTGTTCGCTTGCTCGAACCCGGATCCGGAAATCTCGCCAGAGCTGGCGCACGCTACCCGTAGCGACGTGATCATGGCGACCGGTCGTTCCGACTACCCGAACCAGGTCAACAACGTACTGGGCTTCCCGTTCATCTTCCGTGGTGCCCTGGACGTTCGCGCCAAGCGCATCAACGAAGAGATGAAGATCGCTGCGGCCAACGCCCTGAAGGACCTGGCCAAGCTGCCGGTGCCTAAAGAAGTGTGTGCAGCCTACGGCGTCGAGTCGCTGGAGTTCGGCCGTGAGTACATCATTCCGAAGCCGATGGATGCGCGCCTGATCACCCTGGTTTCCGATGCAGTGGCCAAGGCGCCATCGAGACTGGCGTGGCTACCCTGCCGTACCCGGCGAACTACCCGCTCAAAAGCGTGGATGACGTGTTCAACGGCTGAGCCGTTGTAGCGTTGTAGCAAAAAGCCCCGGCTCGCGAGAGCCGGGGCTTTTTGTTTGGGGCAAGGCATTGGGTCTGTGTGGGGCTCTTCGCTGGCAAGCCA
>NZ_JAAHBU010000634.1 GCF_010671725.1 Pseudomonas brassicae
TGGCCATCGTGGGCAAAGGCGGTGTCCGGCAGGCCGGCCAGGGGCGACAGGCGAGGTGCCTCGGGCGCCGCCTGGCAGTCGATCGCCACCACGTTGAGCGGCGCAATATCCCCCTGGATTCCACTGCTCCGGCGAGCCGTCGATCCGGCGCTCGGCTGTACCACCCAGGTGCTCCAGCACGCTCAGGCGGCTAGGGCCGAAGCCGCGCTCGCGCAGCAGTGCGGCGATGGCGGCGGGGCTGTCGCCATCATTGCTCAGCACCAGCAGGCGCTGGCCGCTGTAGAGGTGGGCGGCGAGGGCGGCGACCGGGCGTGCCACCACCGACAGCGTGACCACGTCCTGCAATGGCCAGCCCAGCCGGGCGGCGGCCAGCGAGCAGGAGGACGGCGCGGGAATTATCTGCATCTCGGCGGCCTCCAGTTGGCGCGCCAGGCTGGCGCCGACGCCATACAACATCGGGTCGCCGCTGGCCAGCACGCACACCGCCTCACCGTGCAGTGCCAGTACCGGGGCCAGGGCAAACGGGCTTGGCCAGGCCAGCCGCTCGGCCGTCAGGCAATGCGGCAGCAAGGCCAGCTGGCGCGGGCTGCCGAACACCTTCGCGGCCTGCAGCAGGGCGCGTCGCGCCTGTTTGCCGAGGCCGTTGAAGCCGTCTTCGCCAATACCTACTACCGTCAACCAGGGCGCCATGCCGTTCCTCTTTTACTCGCCTATCCGACCGGCAGGCTTATCCTGCCGGCGGACAAAGCAGGCATAATACCGCGCCTTTGTGCTACCAGCGCCTTTTGACGATTGCCGGGTGATCCCTTGAACCAACCGCTGCCGGCTCCTGCCCTTCGCCCCTCGGCCTGCCCGGGGTTGTGGCGTATCGTCCAGGCGCTGGACGGCGGCATTTCGCGCATCAAGCTCGATGCCGGCACCCTGAGCGCAGCGCAGGCCGAGGCGGTGGCCGAGGCCGCGCAGCGCTTTGCTGGCGGCGTGATCGAGGTGACCAACCGCAGCAACCTGCAGATCCGCGGCATCGGCAGCGACCACGCCGGGCTGATCGCGTGCCTGCTGGATGCCGGCCTGGGCC
>NZ_JAAHBU010000635.1 GCF_010671725.1 Pseudomonas brassicae
CTGCGCCAGCGCCTGGCGGTGCAGCAGACCGTGCAGCAGCATCGCCTCGGCACCTGTGTGCCCGCGAGCTGGAAGCACGCTTTGCGGTGGAGCAGTACTGGCCTGCGCACGCCCAGAGCCGTGGCGAGCTGCGCCAGGGGCCCGGTACCTGCCACTGGCAATTGCAGCTGGGTGCGACCGGTGTGCGCAACCTGCGCCGCGGCGAGCTGCTGCTGTTTGCCGACCGCGATGGGCGCGAGTCGCTGGGCCAGTACCGTATCTTTCTGGTGCGCCCATGAGGCGTCGCCAACAGGGCCTGACCTTGCTCGAGCTGCTGGTGGCGCTGGCCCTGAGCGCCGTGCTCGGGGTGCTGCTGGCCGCGCTGGTGAATGGCTGGCTGACGGTGCGCGAGCGCCTCGACCAAGGGCCGCAGGCAACGCCGGTGCTGAGCTTTTGCCTGGCGTTGGAGCGACGTTTCGACGCCACGGTGCTGCGCCAGCTCCATGAGCAGCGCTTGCCGCTGACGCTGGCCTGGCTGGACTGGCAGCCTGCCGATCTGCAGTTGCAGTGGGTGGCGCTGGCGGCCTGGCCTGCGGCAGA
>NZ_JAAHBU010000636.1 GCF_010671725.1 Pseudomonas brassicae
GGACTGGCTTACCGACATGGCGGCCTGCTGGCAGCCGTGGCAACGCATTTGGGCGTCAATCTGATCCACTTTGCCGGCTTTACCTACCCCCAGCTGGCGATACCGTGAACCATTGGTCATTAGCTGACTAATGTGACGAACGTATGAAAGAATGCCGATAATTTGCAGGACTTTGCACGCTTCAAATACACCACGAGCAGAAAGCGCACCTTGAGCCGGATCAATATTCTTTAAATATCCATTCAATAAAAACGCCTATCTGCCGATACCTCACGAAAGCCTTCCGGATAGAACAGCTTATGCGTAACAATCAGCCGATTACCCAGCGCGAACGGACTTTCCCTGCACAGCAACGCCTGATTTCGACCACCGATGCCAAGGGTGTGATCACCTATTGCAACGATGCGTTCGTCGAGATCAGCGGCTTTTCTCGGGAGGAGCTCATTCGTGCGCCACACAACCTGGTCCGACACCCGGATGTGCCACCGGCCGTATTTGCGCATATGTGGGGCACGCTCAAGCAAGGCTTGCCATGGATGGGCATCGTCAAGAACCGCTGCAA
>NZ_JAAHBU010000637.1 GCF_010671725.1 Pseudomonas brassicae
CAGTTTATTGTTACCGATTTCCGTACTAGCACTATGGCATTTATGCTACATGATGCACAACGGCCCGAATGCACCACTATCTTCACCGGTCGACGAGGAGCTAGGCTTTTTTCTTCGATCTAGTTCGTAGGAACTGGCGCACCCCGCTAATAGAACTCATCTATCAGATCAGCGGTTATATCCACTCAGACGACATTTTAGATTCCGTACCAGGCTTGACTGATACCATTAGTCATCCACGGATTATTGTGTAGAGTCGGGGGGGATTTACGTGAAGAGTGGTGTTGTACCGCCCACAGTGGTTTTACAATCACTAAACCGAAGATAGCGTGAATCGAATGCGAGCAACAGTGTCATAACATCACCAAAGCTCTTCCGTAGTCTGAGAGCAGTGGATGGAGATCAGCCTTCTTGCAGACTGCACTTCATTGCCATGGGTGGTTTTCTCATAAAACTGTTTTAGCTTTCTTGCTGGGATTTTCTTCGTCTATACCGCGTTCCCAAATACCGCCAGCTCAAGCACTTGATGCTGCTTCTGCCAATCCGGCATATGGCTAGCCACCATCCCCCAAAACGTCTTGGTGTGGTTCTTTTCCACCGTATGACACAGCTCATGGACGATGACGTAATCCTGCACGCTGGCAGGTAACTCCATCACGCGCGGATGAAACTCCAATATATTGTTCGCATCGCAGCTAGCCCAACGGCTTTGGAAGTGACGGATACGAACGCCAGTCGCTTGCAGGCCTGTTTCTCGTTGCCAATGGCGTACACGCACCAACAATTTCTCGTGTGCCCGCTCCCGGTAGAACCGCTCCAGCAAGGGCATCAGCGCATCGGGAGGATACTCACGCCCTCCGGGATTATCAACGTGTGAAACGCGATGCGGTGAA
>NZ_JAAHBU010000638.1 GCF_010671725.1 Pseudomonas brassicae
CAAAGCCGATGTCATCCTTGGGCCGCGCATCGAAGGCGCCCTTGTACACCATCCCCACCTGCTGGTAGTTGTCGACCACGTTGGTGGCCTTGTCGTGCACGGTGAAGTTGGCGAACAGGCTCAGGCCGCGGCTGGCGTCGCCGTTGTGCGCGGTGACCTGCTGCTGCGCCACCACCCACCAGCCATGCTTGCTGGAGTGCGACTTGAAGGCAGCGCCGGTCAGGCCCTGGGCCTGGCCATTGACGTCCTCGTAGATGTCATCGGCCTTGGCTGTGCTGTAGTAGTAACCCAGACGGTACTCGCCCGGCAGGTCGTTGACCTTGGGCGACCACACCAGCTCCACCGGCAGGATCATGCCCTTGGTGCCACTGCCGCTGAGCTTGAAGCCGTTGCCGGTCTCCAGGTTGGACGGGTTCTGCTCGAACACCCCGACCTGCGCGAAGAACTCGGGCGTGAGGTTGTACTTGGCGCGAAACGCCCACTGACTGACCGGCCAGTTGTACCA
>NZ_JAAHBU010000639.1 GCF_010671725.1 Pseudomonas brassicae
CCCGATGACCCTGCTGCTGCTCAGCCTCGGGCTCAAGGCCGGCCTGCGCGAATCGCTGCCGGCGCAATTGGGTGCAAGCGTTGCCTATCTGCTGTCGATCCTGGTGTTTGCACTGGGGTTCTCGGCGCTGGTACAGGGCTACCCGCTGGTGCGCCAGCTGATCCAGGCGCTGGGGGTGGGGTATGTGCTGTACCTGGCGTGGCGGCAATGGAACAGCACGGGGCTGGCGCTGGATGAAGGCACAGGGGCGGCGTTGGAGGGCTTTCGTGCACTGTTCGCCAAGGGCTTGCTGACCGGCCTGTCCAACCCCAAGAGCATCCTGATGTTCAGCGCGGTGTTCCCGCAATTCGCCAGCCAGACGACGGACATCGCCGTGCTCGGCCTGACCTTCCTGCTGCTGCAGTTCACCAGTGGCTGCCTGTACTGCTACTTCGGCCAGCGCATTCGCCACGTGCTGCAACAGCCGGCCCGTCGACGCCTGCTGCAGCGGGCCACTGCCGTGTTGCTGGTGGGGG
>NZ_JAAHBU010000064.1 GCF_010671725.1 Pseudomonas brassicae
AAGCCGCGCCCGGCTTCACCGGCCATCGACGCCTGGATCGCGGCGTTCAGGGCGAGGATGTTGGTCTGGTCGGCAATGTCGTCGATCAGGCTGACGATGTCGCCGATTTCCTGGGACGACTCGCCCAGGCGCTTGATGCGCTTGGCGGTGTCCTGGATCTGTTCGCGAATGTTGTCCATGCCGTCGATGGTGTTGTGCACCACCTCGTTGCCCTTGTTGGCGATGGCCACCGAGCGCTCGGCCACCTTGGCCGATTCATAGGCATGCCCGGATACCCGGTCGATCGACTCGGCCATGTCGCCCACGGCAATCGATGCATCGGTGATCTGTTGCGCCTGGTGCTCCGAGGCCTTGGCCAGCAGGTGCGCGTTGGTCTGGGTCTCTTGCACCGCGCTGGCCACTTCCTCGGCACTCAGGTTGATGGTGGCCACCAGGTCGCGCAACTGGTCGATGGAATAATTGATCGAATCGGCGATGGCCCCGGTGAAGTCTTCGGTGACCGAGGCGGTGACGGTCAGGTCGCCATCGGCGAGCTCTTCGATCTCGTTGAGCAGGCGCATGATCGCCTGCTGGTTGCGCTCGTTCTTCTCGGCGGTCTCGCTGAGCTGGCGGTTGGTCTCGCGCACCATCACCAGGCCGATCAGGATGATCGAGGCCAGCGCCAGCAGGCCCAGCGCGTAGCCGCCCACCGTATCGAGGGTACGCCCGGCGGCCAGGTTCTCGAAGCCGCTGGCCAGCCGCGAGGCTTCATCGAGCTGGGTTTGCGAGAGGCTGAAGATGCTGCTGGCGGCCTCACGCACGCGAAACAGCTCGGGCGAGGTTTCGAGGATCTCGTCCACCGAGCCTGCCACGAACTGGAACAGCTCGGCGATTTCTGCCAGCCGCGCACGGGCGTCGGGGTCTTGCACGCGGGTCACCTGGATCGCCGGGGCACCCCCGAGCATGCCGTCGAGCACCTGGCCGAAACGGCTGGCGTCGCGGCCGAAGGCATCGGCGGCCTGCACCGCAGTGTCATCGCCGGCCAGCACGGTGTTGACCGAACCGAGGATGCGCTCGGCCAGCAGCGACTGGCGCTGGGCCACGGCCACCTGGTTGGCCGGGGCAGCGCTTTGCAGCAGGATCTCCACGACCTTCTCGTATTCGACCTGCAGTTGCGGCACGGTTTCGGCCAGGGTGGCGGCCACCTGGTGCAGCGACAGCACAGTCTGCTCGCTGGCCAGGATCGCATCGCTGCTCTTGCGCAGGCTCTCCCAGTCACGCTGCACGGCGTTCATTTCGCCGCGCACGGCGGCGGGCGCGGGCGGCAGGCCGGTGGCCGGGTCGCCCTTGTTCAGGTAGCCCCAGCGCTGCTCGAAGTCATTGCGCGCATCGCTCAACAGCTTGAACGCCACCGCCTTGCCGGCAGCGGCTTCGGTGGCGTACTTGGCGATGCGCTGGGACAGCACGCGCAGTTCCCCGGCATGGCCGATGTACTGCTTGTCGTAGTTGGCCTGGGTATTGAGGTAGGCGAAGTTGGCGAACAGCAGGATGATCGAGAGGATCAGCACGATGAACAGTGCGGCGATCTGTGCACTGCTGCGCGAGCCTTGTACCGATGGGCTGGTCTTGAACGTGGTCACAGGTCTGGCATCCCTTTACAACGCCACATCGAGAAAGCCTGGCGTCTGGGCCAGGGCGAACGGGCTGAAAATCCCCCAGCAGTGCTCACGCTGGAAATGCCCCTGCACGAACGGCGCAGCGGCCGACAGCAGTGGCGAGGGCGGCGACAGCTCCAGCCCGTGCAAGGCAAAATGCTGCAAGCCCACCACTTCGTCCACCAGCAGGCCGGCGAACAGTTCGTCATGGTCCAGCACCAGCACCCGGCGCTGCTTGCGCACCACTGACAGGCCCAGGCCGAGAAACCCGCACAGGTCCATCACCGGCAGCAACCGCCCGCGCAGGTTGGACACCCCGGCCACCCAGGGCTTGACCCCGGGGATCCGGCTGAGCCTGGGCTCCTGCAGCACTTCGGCGACCTCGCCCATGGGCGCCACGAACCAGTGCTCGGCCATGCGAAAGCCGATCCCGCTCCAGGTTTGCAGGCGGGTTTCCTGCAACGGCAGGTCGGCCGCCAGCAGGCGGCAGCGCCGGTCGATGTCGAGCAGCAGCTCGAAGGCGGTCTTGGCGTCGCCCATGGGCCGTGCGGTCAAACCTTGAGGACTTCGTTCAGCACCTTGATCAGGGTTTCCTCGTCGACCGGCTTGGTCAGGTAATCACGTGCACCCTGGCGCTGGCCCCAGACCTTGTCGGTGTCCTGGTCCTTGGTGGTGACGATGACCACCGGAATACCCGCAGTTTGCGGGTCCTTGCTCAGTTGACGGGTGGCCTGGAAGCCGTTCATGCCAGGCATGACGATGTCCATCAGCACCGCGTCGGGCTTCTCCTGGCGGGCCAGGGCCACGCCATCGGCACCGTTCTCGGCCTTGAGCACCTGGTGCCCGTGCTTTTCGAGCATACCGGTCAGTTTGTACATTTCGGTCGGCGAATCATCGACGATCAGAACTCGAGCCATGCTGTTCCCCAATAAAGGCAAGATGCCGCAACCCAGGGCGCGACGTCAGGGTGCGGGTTGTTCTTCTGCGGCGAAACCCGGCACGTGGGCGCGGATCGCATCCAGCAGTTCTTCCTTGCTGAAAGGTTTGGTCAGAAATTGATCAGAGCCCACCTGCCGGCCACGGGCCTTGTCGAACAGGCCGTCGCGTGACGACAGCATGATCACCGGGATGTCCTTGAAGGCGCGGTTCTGCTTGACCAGCAGGCAGGTCTGGTAGCCGTCGAGGCGCGGCATCAGCACATCGACGAAAATGATCCCGGGGACGTGATCGACGATCTTGGCCAGCGCGTCAAAGCCGTCGACCGCCGTGATGACTTCACAGCCGGCTTCGCCGAGCAACATTTCGGCGGTGCGGCGAATCGTCTTGGAGTCATCGATCACCATCACTTTCAACGCCGTGTCGGGCTGTACCATAATTGCTCTACCACCGCCTGGGATGGCCTTGCAGGCCACGTGCCAGGCCTTTTTAGCACACTCTGGGGGTGCATTCCATCGAGCCGCGTCGCGGCCGGCCCCGGCACTGCCCACGCAGTGTTTTTCCCTTGACCGCCAGCCCCGCGAGCGCCACCCTGACGCCACTTTTCATTCGAGCCAATGCGGCATCGCGCCGCCGAGAGGATATACCCCATGAGCGTTCGCCTCGGGATTGTCATGGACCCCATTGCGCAGATCTCCTATAAGAAGGACAGCTCGCTGGCCATGTTGCTGGCCGCCCAGGAACGCGGCTGGTCGCTGTTCTACATGGAGCAGCAGGACCTGTACCAGGGCGAAGGCGTGGCCCGTGCCCGCATGCGCCCGCTCAAGGTGTTCGCCAACCCCGAGCACTGGTTCGAGCTCGACGCCGAAGTCGACAGCGCCCTGAGCGAGCTGGACGTGATCCTGATGCGCAAGGATCCGCCGTTCGACATGGAGTTCGTCTACAGCACCTACCTGCTGGAGCAGGCCGAGGCCGCTGGCGTGCTGGTGGTCAACCGCCCGCAAAGCCTGCGCGACTGCAACGAGAAGCTGTTCGCCACGCTGTTCCCGCAGTGCACCCCGCCGACCCTGGTGAGCCGACGCCCGGACATCATCCGCGCGTTCGCCGCCAAGCACGGCGACGTGATCCTCAAGCCGCTGGACGGCATGGGCGGCACCTCGATCTTCCGCCACCGGGTGGGCGACCCCAACCTGTCGGTGATCCTCGAAACCCTGACCGCGCTGGGTAGCCAGCAGATCATGGCGCAGGCCTACCTGCCGGCAATCAAGGACGGCGACAAGCGCATCCTGATGATCGATGGCGAGCCGGTGCCGTATTGCCTGGCGCGTATCCCGGCCAGCGGCGAGACCCGTGGCAACCTGGCCGCCGGTGGCGTGGCGAAGCCCGCGAGCTGAGCGAGCGCGACCGCTGGATCGCGGCCCAGGTGGGCCCGACCCTGCGCGAGAAGGGCCTGCTGTTCGTCGGCCTGGACGTGATTGGCGAGCACCTGACCGAAATCAACGTCACCAGCCCCACCTGCATCCGCGAGATCGACAATGCCTACGGCACGCAGATCGGCGCCCTGCTGATGGACGCCATTGATCGCAAGCTCAAGGCACGCTGACCGCCGACAAGTGGCGGGCCCGCGTTGTGGGGTATCATGCCGGTCCATTCTCGACCTGGCACCCCGCTGCGCCGGCCCTGCCCCGGCTGCTGGATAATCGATGACGCTTCCTGCCGACATTCCTGCCGACTTTGCCCCGCCCCGTGTACGCGCAGCGGACCGGCTGGGCTTTACCCTGTTTCTGGCGGCGTTGCTGCACCTGGCGCTGATCCTGGGCCTGGGGTTCACCTTCGCCAAGCCTGAAGAAATCCGTCGCACCATGGAAATCACCCTGGCCACCTTCAAGCACGAAGCGCCGCCGAAAAAGGCTGATTACCTGGCCCAGGACAACCAGCAGGGCAGCGGCACGCTGGACAAGAAGGCGCTGCCCAAGACCACTGAGGTTGCGCCGTTTCAGGACAGCACCATCAACAAGGTGACGCCGCCACCTGCGGCGAAACAGGAAGTGGCGCCCCAGCCCGCACCGCCCAAGGCCGTGGTGGCCACCAAGGCGCCAAAACCGCAGAAAGTCGAAACCCGCCCCAAGGAAGTGCAGCCCAAGGTGCAACCCAAGGCGGCGACGCCCGAATTCGACAGCGCGGACCTGTCCAGCCAGATCGCCAGCCTGGAGGCGGAGCTGGCCAACGAGCAGCAGCTGTACGCCAAGCGCCCGCGCATCCATCGCTTGAGTGCGGCCTCGACCATGCGCGACAAGGGTGCCTGGTACAAGGATGAGTGGCGCAAGAAGGTCGAGCGCATCGGCAACCTCAACTACCCGGACGAGGCCCGTCGCCAGCAGATCTACGGCAACCTGCGCTTGCTGGTGTCGATCAACCATGATGGTTCGCTGTATGAGGTGCTGGTGCTGGAGTCGTCGGGGCAGCCGCTGCTGGACCAGGCGGCGCAGCGCATCGTGCGCCTGGCGGCACCGTTTGCGCCGTTTACCGGCGACCTGTCGGACATCGACCGGCTGGAGATCGTACGGACCTGGCGCTTTGCGCGGGGTGATCGGTTGTCGAGCAACTGAGACCGTTTGCCGCCGAAGACGCCGCTAGGGGATCACCCGATGGCAAAATAATGGCCACGCTGTGATGATGCACGCCCGCATTCCCCCTCGAAAGGACTCTCCGATGGCGCGCCCCGCTATTGCCCTGCGTATCACCCTGGCCGTGCTGGCCCTGTACGCCACTGCCGCAGCCGGCGAAACCCGCTCCGCACGCGACACCGCCGAGCTGTCCAAGGCGCTGTACAACGCCGTCGGCGATTATGGCTACTACAAGACGCCCGAGGAGTTGGCCAGGGTAAAGCTGGTGTTGTCCCAGGGCGCCACCGCCGACACCCAGACACTGGTTGCCGCCATCTACACCAAGACGCCTGACGCCCTCGACCTGTTGATCCCGACGGTCAAGGACATCGATGCGCCGATCCATACCAATGGCGAAACCCTGCTGATGTTCGCGCTCAACCGGATCAAGCAGGCAGCCACCGATGCCGACGTGAAAATGGTCGAAAGCCTGATCAAGGCCGGCGCCAACGTGAATGTGATTGCACGCGGCAACTCCGCATCGCCTCTGGAACTGGCCGCCAGCGGTGGTAGCCACACCTACCCGCAGCCCGAACTGGTGAAACGGCTGCTGGCCGCGGGTGCCGATGCCACGTTGCTGCTGGGCAGCGACTTCTCGCCACTGACCGGCCGCGGTGCCGGCAACCTTGACGTGATCAAGCTGCTGATCGACGCCGGCACAGACCCCTATCAGGTCACCACCTCCGGCTGGACCGCCCTGCACTTTGTCTGCCAGCGCCCGTGGGATCTGAACGATACGCCCGACCCGCAAGCCGCCCAGCGCATCGCCTTGCTGCTGAAAAAGGGCAACATCGACGCCTTTCATGAGCAGAAAGGCAGGATCTCCGTCGGCACGCCACTGCTCGAAGCCGCCCGTTCCTACAACCCCGACTGCGTGAAAGCCCTGATCGCCGCGGGTGCCAGCCTGAAGGCCCCGGCCTACTCGCCGACCTACATGGCGCAGTACCCCGAAACCCGGCAAGAAACGGTGCGCGAGTACGTACTGCGTGAAGCCGAAAAGTCGCCAATCGTGTATTCGGCCAAGGTCGCCGCACTGTTCAAGTAAAGCCCGCTTCATGCGGACAAGGTGCTGCCAGCACCTTGTCAGCATGGCCGCTCGCCGCCATGGTTTGCTGACCAACTTCGGCCCTATCAAACACCGAGCAGTACAGCGATCTTTTTATACCGAATGCCAATTAATCGTAACCCGAGTAAAACACCCTGCAGTCACTTTTTCCACACCGAAAACACCGTTATTAAGCGGCAACCTTCAGCGCCAACTGCAGCGCCGCTGGTTGCCATTTTTCTTGTGTTCTAGGCTTTACCTTCAATTGGGTTATTAAAAGCATTTGCCCAACCTAGATTGTCACCTACGGTACCGTCCGCCTCAAGGTGCCGCACCGTGAACTGCTGGCTGCCGTTAGGATCACCGGGCGGGGTGAATGTGGCGAGAAACTCGCCCTTCCCATCTGTTTTACCCTTGTAACAATATGCGCCGGTGCCACTTACACAGACTATGAAGTCTCTATCGGGATCACCGCGCCCCTCAAGTGTTACCGTATTATCATCACGGTTCCCTTTAGCATCATTTATCGCCATGCGCGTAGCCATAAAAACCTCCTTGTATTCTGATTGATCACTGCAGCTTCATCATGCTCAACCGCCTTAAATGTGTAACCTGACACAAATATCAGTTTAGAAAAAATAAACTTTTCAGCCGCTGGCACACGCCTCGTAAATATAATTACTGCGCAGATGCGTTCACACTCGTCGATAACCACGAGCACACGTTGCGGGTCGACACGCCTGCCCACTCGACTCACGCAACTGCTATCAAGCACTACCCCTCATACAACCCAACACCTGCACCTTGTCAGCGTGGCCGCTCGCCGCCACACTATCAGCCATGAAAAACCTCAGCCCGAGTTACCTCAAGCATCAGTTCCTGATTGCCATGCCGCACATGGCCGACCCGAACTTTGCCCACACCCTGACCTACATCGTCGAGCACAACGCCCACGGTGCCATGGGGCTGGTGGTCAATCGCCCGCAGGAGCTGAACCTGACCGATATCCTCGAACAGTTGCGCCCCGACACCGACCCGCCGGCGCGCTGCATTCACGTGCCGATCTACATCGGCGGCCCGGTACAGACCGACCGCGGCTTCGTGCTGCACAGCAACGACAAGACCTTCCAGGCCACCGTGCAGTTGGAAGGCCTGTCGCTGTCGACCTCGCAGGATGTGCTGTTTGCCATCGCCGACGGCGTGGGGCCCGACAAGAGCCTGATCACCCTGGGCTACGCCGGCTGGGAAGCCGGCCAGTTGGAAGCGGAACTGGCCGACAACGCCTGGCTCAACTGCCCGTTCGACCCCGAAATCGTCTTCGGCATGGCCTGCGATCAGCGCCTGGAAGCGGCCGCGGCCAGCCTGGGCGTCAAGCTCAGCCTGCTCACCAGCCAGGCGGGGCACGCCTGATGGCCGCACTTAAACTGTTGCTGGGCTTTGACTACGGCACCAAGCAGATCGGCGTCGCGGTCGGCCAGGTGATCACCGGCCAGGCCCGCGAGCTGTGCACCCTGAAGGCGCAGAATGGCGTGCCGGACTGGGCCCAGGTGGAAAAATTGTTCAAGGAATGGCAGCCCGATGCCATCGTCGTCGGCCTGCCGCTGAACATGGACGGCACGCCCAGCGAGATGAGCGCGCGCGCCGAAAAGTTCGCCCGCCGTCTGAACGGCCGCTTCAATGTGCCGGCCTACACGCATGACGAGCGCCTGACCACCTTCGAGGCCAAGGGCGAACGCCTGGCCCGGGGCGGCCAGCGCGGCAGCTACCGCGACAACCCGGTGGATGCCATCGCCGCCGCCCTGCTACTGCAGGGCTGGCTGGACGCCAACGCCGAACAGGGGTAAACCCGACCATCGGTTACACGCCGGGCCAGCCCCCTGCCCCGGCCTCTTGAGGAGCACGCATGAGCCTACCCAATCCCGCCGAACTGATCCGGCAGATGGCCGTTGATCTTCGCGCCCACCTGGCCCGCCGCAGCATCGCCGAGCCACGCTTCATCGGCATCCGCACCGGCGGCGTGTGGGTGGCCCAGGCGCTGCTTGCCGAGCTGGGCAACGACACGCCACTGGGCACCCTGGACGTGTCGTTCTACCGCGACGATTTCAGCCAGAACGGCCTGCACCCGCAGGTGCGCCCTTCCGAGCTGCCGTTCGAGATCGAAGGCCAGCACCTGGTGCTGGTGGACGACGTGCTGATGAGCGGTCGTACCATCCGCGCCGCCCTCAACGAGCTGTTCGACTATGGCCGCCCGGCCAGCGTGACGCTGGTGTGCCTGCTGGACCTGGACGCCGGCGAGCTGCCGATCCGGCCGAACGTGGTCGGCGCCACGCTGTCGCTGGGCGCCCATGAACGGGTAAAATTGTCCGGCCCCGCGCAGCTCGTGCTCGAGCGCCAGGACCTCGCCTCCGCTTCCGCCCTTTAAGAGTCCCCCGCGATGACGCCAATCGACGCCAAGCGCCCGCTGCAGCTCAATGATCAGGGCCAGCTGCGCCATTTTCTCTCGCTCGACGGCCTGCCCCGCGAGCTGCTGACCGAAATCCTCGACACCGCCGACTCGTTCCTCGAAGTCGGCGCCCGCGCGGTCAAGAAAGTCCCGCTGCTGCGCGGCAAGACCGTATGCAACGTGTTCTTCGAGAACTCCACGCGTACCCGCACCACCTTCGAACTGGCCGCCCAGCGGCTGTCGGCCGACGTGATCACGCTGAACGTGTCGACCTCCTCCACGAGCAAGGGCGAAACCCTGTTCGACACCCTGCGCAACCTCGAAGCCATGGCCGCCGACATGTTCGTGGTGCGCCATGCCGATTCGGGCGCCGCGCACTTCATCGCCGAGCACGTGTGCCCGGAAGTGGCGATCATCAATGGCGGCGACGGGCGCCACGCGCACCCGACCCAGGGCATGCTCGACATGCTGACCATCCGGCGCCACAAGGGCGGCTTCGAAAACCTCTCGGTGGCCATCGTCGGCGACATCCTGCACTCGCGGGTCGCGCGTTCGAACATGCTCGCGCTGAAAACCCTGGGCTGCCCGGATATCCGCGTGATCGGCCCCAAAACCCTGCTGCCGATCGGTATCGAGCAGTACGGCGTGAAGGTCTACACCGACCTCGAACAGGGCCTGAAGGACGTCGACGTGGTGATCATGCTGCGCCTGCAGCGTGAACGCATGACCGGCGGCCTGCTGCCCAGCGAGGGCGAGTTCTATCGCCTGTTCGGCCTGACCACCGCGCGCCTGGCCGGGGCCAAGCCGGATGCCATCGTGATGCACCCGGGGCCGATCAACCGCGGCGTCGAGATCGAGTCGGCAGTGGCCGACGGCGCCCACTCGGTGATCCTCAACCAGGTCACCTACGGCATCGCCGTGCGCATGGCAGTACTGTCCATGGCCATGAGCGGGCAAACCGCACAACGTCAATTCGAGCAGGAGAACGCCCAGTGAGCCTCAGCATCCTCGGCGCACGGGTCATCGACCCCAGCAGCGGCCTGGACCAGGTCAGCGACCTGCACATCGACGCCGGCAAGATCGTCGCCATCGGCGCCGCCCCGGCCGGTTTCACGCCAGCCCGCACGCTGGACGCCAAGGGCCTGGTGGCGGCACCCGGCCTGGTCGACCTCAGCGTCGCCCTGCGCGAGCCCGGCTACAGCCGCAAGGGCAGCATCGCCAGCGAAACCCGCGCCGCTGCAGCCGGTGGCGTGACCAGCCTGTGCTGCCCGCCGCAGACCAGGCCGGTGCTCGACACCTCGGCGGTCACCGAGCTGATCCTGGACCGTGCCCGCGAAGCCGGCCACAGCAAGGTGTACCCGATCGGTGCCTTGAGCAAGGGCCTGGAAGGCGAGCAACTGGCCGAGCTGATCGCCCTGCGCGATGCCGGCTGCGTGGCGTTCGGCAACGGCCTGAACAGTTTCGGCAACAACCGTACCCTGGCGCGTGCGCTGGACTACGCGGCCACCTTCGACCTGACCGTGATCTTCCACTCCCAGGACCGTGACCTGGCCCAGGGTGGCCTGGCCCACGAAGGCGCGATGGCGAGCTTCCTCGGCCTGCCGGGCATTCCGGAAACCGCCGAGACCGTGGCCCTGGCCCGCGACCTGCTGCTGGTGGAACAGACCGGCGTGCGTGCGCACTTCAGCCAGCTGACCAGCGCGCGTGGCGCCAAGCTGATCGAGCAGGCACAGGCACGTGGCCTGCCGGTGACGGCCGACGTGGCGCTGTACCAGCTGATCCTCACCGACGAAGCGCTGCGCGACTTCTCCAGCCTGTACCACGTGCAACCGCCGCTGCGCACCCGCGCCGACCGCGACGGCCTGCGCGAGGCGCTCAAGGCCGGGGTGATCCAGGCGATCGCCAGCCATCACCAGCCCCATGAGCGCGATGCCAAGCTGGCGCCGTTCGGTGCGACCGAGCCCGGCATCAGCAGCGTGGAGCTGTTGCTGCCGCTGGCCATGACCCTGGTGGAAGACGGCCTGCTCGACCTCGCGACTTTGTTGCAGCGTTTGTCCAGCGGACCGGCGGCAGCCCTGCGCTTGCCCGCCGGTTCACTGCAGGTGGGGGCGGCGGCGGATATCGTGCTGTTCGACCCGCAGGCCTCGACGGTTGCCGGCGAACAGTGGCGCTCCAAGGGCGAGAACTGCCCGTTCATCGGGCACTGCCTGCCGGGCGCGGTGCGCTACACCCTGGTTGACGGGCATATCAGCCACGAAGCCTGAGTAAAGCCGGGGCCGCATCGCGGCCCTTGGCTGGCAAGCCAGCTC